>NZ_DATDGQ010000146.1:0-6742 GCF_036522015.1 Binatus sp. (SeqCode) | reverse complement strand
GCCGACTGCGTCGCCCGCGCGCATCGCGAGCACCGCAATCTTGCCGTCAGGCCGGATGCCCGTGATTCCTTCGCGTCCGTAAACGGCGTTCGAGGCAAAGTCCGCGCTGCGCGCCGACGCGATCGCCTTGCCGAGCGAGAGCGCGGTGCCGCTGGGCGCGTCTATTTTGGTGCGATGATGAATCTCGATCACTTCGGCATCAAAGTCGGGAAGTATCGCGGCGACCTCGGCGACAATCTTCGCCAGAACGTTAACCCCGATACTCATGTTGGGTGCGATCACGGTGCGCGTCTTCTGCGCGAGTTCGCGCGCCCGCGTTTCCATCTCGGGCGTGAAGCCGGTGGATCCGATGACGATCGCGGCGCCCGCTTTCGACGCGACCTCGAGATGCTCCATCGAAGCTGCCGCCGTCGTGAAATCCAGCGTGACAGTGTCGGGCTTTGCGAGCATCGCGTAGTGGTCGGTGATTTTCACACCGAGCTTGCCGACGCCGGCGAGCTCGCCAGCGTCGGAGCCGATCGCGCCGTTGCCATGCGCTTCGAGCGCGCCGACGATTTTGTGCGCCGGATCGCGCGACGCCAGCGCGACCAGCAGACGGCCCATCCGGCCCGCTGCTCCGGCCACGATTAGATTAGCCATCGGAAGCACTCTTTTCACTTCACGCCGCCCGCGCGATGCGGACGCTATCGGGACAAAGAGCTTTGCACAACCTGCTCGACCGCTGTCTCCTCGCCCTGTTAGGGCGAGGATGAAGGTGAGGGTCCGTATACAGCGCGCTTTTTCGCGCGCGATTCAAGATTCTGCTTCTCTGTTCCGAACCCTCACGCGAGTTACGCAAAGGTCTCATCGCAGTATCAGGCGGCTGGAGCTTCTGCCGGCGCCGCTTCAGCCGCGGGCGCGGTCGCCGCTGCATCTGCCGGCTTGCCGTGCTTGGCCTTGAAGTGTTCGTCGCACAGGCTCGAGGTGCCGTGGCGATGCTTACGGCATTTCTCGAAGGTGCAGGTTTTGAACCGCGCCTTGGGCATTTCGCCGGCCTTCCAGAGCCGAAAATGCTGCCGGCAATAACCTTTGCCAACCGCCTCGCGCGCACAATCTTTCGCTTTGCAGTTTCCTTTATTCGCCATGAATCCCTTCTTGGAAGCCGCTTTCCCGACGCAATCGCCGAAAATCGCGGCTGAGCAATCCATCTACAATAGTGTTTGTTGTCGATGCTTCATAGTAGCCGGAAATTTCGGGTAGTGTCCTAAATTTGGACCAGTCGCGCGAGTGAGCGCGGCCCTAATTCGTAGCGGCTGCGGAGCGCTCTGCGATCAGACGATCCAATTCGGCGCGCAGCTTGGGCAGTACTTCTTCGTAGCCGAAGTAGCCCAGCTTGCGATCCTTCTTCTTGAGATTCACGGTCGTCGGACCGCACCACAAGCCAAGGTCGGCGTCATCGGTCTCGCCCGGACCGTTCACGCGGCATCCCATGATCGCAATCGTGATCTTGTACTGCTCGGCGTAAACCGTCAGCTCCTTCACCTGCTGCGCCAGCTCGACGAATTTCATGTTCTCGACGCGCGAGCACGACGGGCACGAGATGATATTCAGCCCCGCGCCGAAGTCCGGCACCGAGATGAAGCGGCCGGCGGCGACATCATCGATAATCTTGTGGCCGACCAGCACTTCTTCGTGCTTGCGCTCGTTCGGCAGCGTGAGCGAGACGCGAATCGTATCGCCGATACTCTGCGCGAGCAGCTTCTCGAACGCGATGCGCGTCTTGATGATTCCGTCGGGCGGCAATCCCGCTTCCGTGACGCCGAGATGGATCGGCACGTCGGGCCGGCGCTTCGAGAAGCGTCGATTCGCGTCCATCACTTTGACCGGATCGGAATCCTTCAGCGAGACGACGAAGCGCGTGAAGCCGAAACTGTCCATCAGATCGCAATGGTACGCGGCCGACTCGACGATCGCCGCGAGCTGGTCGCCCGGGTACTTGTCCAGGAACGCGGGCGCGACCGATCCGCAGTTGACGCCGATGCGGATCGCGACGTCGTTGTCCCGCGCCACATCGACCAGCCATTTCACTTTCTGCTCGATCGTTTTCGACTTCTCGATGTGGTGCAGATGCCCCGGGTTGTAGCGAATCTTGTCGACGTACGGCGCGACGCGGTCCGCGATCTTGTAGTTCTCCTGCAAATCGACCGACAGCACGACGCCCTTGGTCTGCTCGCGGATTTCCTTGACCGCCGGGATTTCCTTCTCGCTGTCGATCGCGATTCGCACGATTCCCGCGCCCGCGTTGGCGAGCTGATGGGCCTGCGCGACCGTTTCGTCGATGTCGATGGTCCGCGTCGCGCACATCGATTGCACCACCACCGGTGCATTGCCGCCGACCTTGGTGCCGCCAATCGTTATCTGCCGTGTTTTTCGATCTTTTAACGCCTGTTCCATTTCCACCTATGCTGCCGAATGCGCGCCGCGCTTGCTAGTGCTTGTGTTCGTCCGCGACCGCCATCGCGATCGCGCCATGACTGAACGCAGCGCCCGCACGCATCGCCGCCGCCACCCACACCGCTTCCGCAATCTCCTGGTCGGTGCATCCTTTTTCTTTCGCGCGCGTGACGTGCGCTTCGATACACCAGGGGCACTGCGTAACGTGCGCCGCGGTGATCGCCATCAGCTCTTTGGTCTTGCTCGGAATCGCGCCGTCCTTGAAAACTTCCTTGTCGAATTCGAGGAAGCCCTTGAAGGCGTCGGGCGCATTCTGACGCAGGTTGCGGAGATATTTTGAGGTTTCCTTGCCGTAGAAATCAGCCATGGTAGTTCTCCCGGAGGTCGTTTGGTCGCTGGTGATGCGACTATATCAGACCGTATGCATCCGTATCGATAATAATTGCCTTTCATGCTGTTGCGCACGGTGTCCATCGACATCCCGCGCCCGCTCACGGTCGCGCCTGCGCTAATCCAGGTGATATCGCCACACAAATTTTACTTATCCTAGGCTCGCGAAGGCAAATTTACGCTCTGACTTTTCCCTTGCAATGAGTCACAGTTCTCACTAACTTTCTTTCTCTCCGAGGTTCTGTATTAGACGGAAAGGGGCGTTGCATAAGATGTTGTGCATCTCGTGCGGCAAAATTTTCAAGTTCAAGCTCTTCGCTCGGGGGAGGGAGGAAGCTGAACGATGAGTACTATCTCCACAATCAGAATCGCCGATCCACGACCGTTTCCCGACGTAATCCTGCGCAGCCAGTTCTTCGAACTCGTCGGCACGCGATCGCTCTCGAGCGAACAGCGCTTGATGCTCGCGGTGCTGGCCGACGCGATCAACGTAGTGCAGGAATTCGGCGGCTCGTCGAGCCTGCGCAAACGCAACTCGTTCAATGAGGCCTGGAGCTGGTTCTTCGCCACGGGAGTCTCGTGCCCGTTGTCATACGACAGCGTATGCGACGCACTCGGTATCGACGCTAAGGGTCTGCGCTGGCGCCTGTCGGAGCTGGTGGCAGGACGGGGCGGCGCTCCGCTCCGCTTGCGGCTGAAGGAAGCGAGTCGGATGCAGCGCCTGACCGTGAATCGTGTTCGCCGCCGCGATCCGCGCAGAGTGCATCGCGCGACTCGTGCCCGCTAGCCATTCGATTCAGTCGTAAGGGTTGAGCCGCGCGCGGACCATGAAAGTCTGCGCGCGGTTCTCTTATTGCTGCTATCGGAAATGCCGCGCCAGTTCCGAAGCGTAGGCGATTCCAATCTTATCTGCGTTGGTGCGGAGCCATTCGCTGAAGCGCGTCGCCGCGTTTGGCGGCGAGTCAGTAACCAACAGATTGCTCATCAGGCCGCGAGTTTCGTCGCGCGTGAGCGTAATGTCGCGCACCAACCATCCGACAATTCGCGCGAACGCGACTGCGACGCGTGGATCGACACGCACGATCCGGGAATTGCTGCCGACCGCGCTCGCAAGCATTCGCACCAATTCATCAAAGGTGAAGATCTCCGGCCCGACCGCGTCGAGCGTGGCGGATTGATCGTCGCGCGCGGCGTTCACGGCTATCTCGGCCAGGTCGGCCGCGAAGATTGGCTGGACGCGATAGTCTCCTCGCCCCGGAATCGCGAAGAACGGAAACCGCCTCAGCAGCCACGCAATGTTGTTGAGCAGAATGTCCTCGACGCCGAAAATCAGCGCCGGCCGAATGATCGCGTAGCTGAGCGCCGACTCTTTGACCGCCGCCTCGACCATCGCCTTACCGCGGAAATAAGGCAGCGGCGACGACTCCGTCGCGTTAGTGACGCTGATATGCACGAACTTGCGCACACCCGCGGCGGTGGCTGCATCAAGCATGATACGTGTGTTCGCAACCGCCGTGTCGAAGGTCTGCCCGCCGTGCGGAAACCTGATCCAGTAGGTATTGAAGAGCGCGCGGGCGCCTTCAAGACTTCGCTTGAGATCGCCTGGGCGATCGAAATCAAACGGCACTGCTTCGATCAGATCGCCAAATGGAACGCCTCGCGCCGGATGTCCAGTAAGCGTCCTGACCCGACGCCCGCGAGCCAATAGCGCGCGCGTGATGTACCGCCCGGTATATCCGGATGCACCGGTAACAACATCGAAATCATTCTCGGGCATCGCGCAATCTCCTCATTTCATAATACTAAGGTGCAGGGGTTACCCGTGCCCAAGGAAGTATGAAACCCAGGAGGGGTTTCATTACAATCAAGTTCCTATGGATTATCCGCTCGAAGGCATCAGAGTTATCGAAGTTGCGATGTGGGTCGCCGGGCCCTCCACCACCGCCGTGCTTGGCGACTGGGGCGCCGACGTCATCAAGCTCGAAGACCCGCGCACCGGAGATCCGATTCGCGGCTTCGTCACCCGCACGATGGGCGATCCCAACGCGCGCATCCGTCCGCCGTTCGAGCTCGACAACCGCAACAAACGCTCTGTCGCCGTTGATTTGCGCACGGCAGACGGCCACGCGTTCGCGCTCAAGTTGATCGAGCGCGCCGACGTCTTTGTCACCAGCCTGCGCCTCGACGCGATCGAGCGGATGAAACTCGACTACGCAACGCTGTCTGCGAAAAATCCGCGTCTCATCTATGCGTCGATCAATGGCTACGGGCATCGCGGCCCCGACAAAAATCGCCCCGCCTACGATTACGCTGCCGCGTGGGCGCGCTCGGGCCTGATGGCGACGATCGCGGAGCCGGGACAGTCGCCGCCCGCGCAGCGGCCCGCGATGATCGATCACGCCGTCGGCCTCGGCCTGGCGGGTGCGATCTCCGCCGCTCTGCTCGCGCGCGAGCGCAATGGCCGCGGCCGCGAGGTCAACATCTCGCTGTTCTCGATGGGCCTGTGGATGAACGCCTCCGACCTTACCGTCGGCCTCATGACGGGTCGCTCGCCCCAGTCCGAGTCGCGCACTGAACGCGTGAATCCGCTCTGGAGTTCCTATCGATGCGCCGACGCGCGATGGATTTACTTCGTGATGATCCAGAGCGATCGGCATTGGCCGGATTTCTGCCAAGCGCTCGACAAATCAAATTGGCTCAACGATCCGCGCTTCAAGGACTCGACCGCGCGCGCACAAAACTGCGCCGCACTCACCGGCGAAATAGATCGTGCCGTCGCCGCCAGGACCGCCGACCAATGGGCGCCGGTTTTCGATCGCCACAATCTTGTGTGGGCGCCCGTGCGTACCGACGCCGAAGTGCTCGACGATCCGCAAGCCGAAGCGATCGGCGCGTTTGCCGCCGTCGATCATCCCAACATTCCCGGGTGCCGAGTCGTGAACAGCCCCGTCGAGTTTGGCGACGTCCCTTCGCAGCCGCATCGCGCCGCGCCCGAACTCGGCCAGCATACAGAGGAAGTTGCGCTCGAAATGGGGCTGTCGTGGGACGAAATCGCACGTTTGAAAGCCTCCACCACACTCGGTTAGGTTGACTCTTCAAAATGCGCCAAAGCCGCTCCTGACAGGTGATTTTGAGCTGTTTGATCGATCAAACGCCGGTATAAAGCCGCGTTTTGCCGACTTTGTTTGACTCTGACGAACCAGCCTCAATATGATCACACTATCTGATCATCACCCGTTCCCGGAGGTCGTCTGCTGGTGCGAATGATTGTCCCTCCCGTAGCTCATCGACGCGAAATTGATCGCAACCTCGCCGAATTTTTCCGCGGACATCGCGCCGCGCATTTCAATCGCGCCATCTCCTCGATGTGTCGGTACTTCAACGTGCGCCGCCCGCGCATCGAATGGTTCGAGTACATCGATTGGGGCAAGACCGCCGGCCGCACCTACGAAGACGGCCGCATCCACCTCGTGCATCCCGAAAACTGGAAGCGCGGACGCGTCTACTTCAGCGAGCGCAAGTGGATCCAGATGCTCTACCACGAGATGGGCCACTTCCTGCTCTGGAGCGACCCCGAGCGCAAGGCCGACTTGTTTTCGCGCCGGATGATCACCGGACTCAGAGTCTCCGGCCGCCGTGCTGCATCGCGCTCGCGCACCCGCGCGGGAATACCGAATACGCGGCGCGCCGCAAATCGCGTCCGCAAGCGCCGCCCGCGTATTTCGATCGCACGAAGATCGCGACGGGTTAATCGTATCGCTTCGCGGCGCATCATCACTCGCAAATCCCGGCGGATCGCCTGATGCCGCAAAAGCCAACCGTCGAAAATCGCTGGTGGGTTGAAACCACCTTTAAGAAACCCAAGCAGGCCAAGTCGGAAACCGAGATGCCGCAGTTGCCGGTCGCGATGGCGTTTTAC
>NZ_DATDGQ010000145.1:0-3121 GCF_036522015.1 Binatus sp. (SeqCode) | reverse complement strand
CTAACCCCTAACCCCTTCCCGAGCGGGAAGGGGAACCGGACTAAGGGGTCCGCCCGCGTCGTCCTTCTTCTCACCGGGTGCAGGGGTCACCCCTGCCCAAGGAGGTGCGGAACCCACCGTGGGTTCCGCATCAAATAAAGTGATTTACCCTTCCCCCTCGCGGGACTTTCGATCTCGCCGCGATTGCGCTAAACGAACGGTATGGAGGTAATGCGATGAAATTTGGCCTCTTCTACGAAATCTCGGTACCGCGACCATGGGGGCGCGAAACCGAAAAAACCGTCTACGATAACTGCCTCGAGCAGGTCGCGCTGGCCGATTCCCTCGGCTTCGATTCCGTGTGGGCCGTCGAGCATCACTTCCTCGAAGAATATTCGCATTGCCCCGCGCCCGAATTGTTCCTGACCGCGTGCGCGATGAAGACCAAGAAAATGCGCGTCGGTCACGGCATCGTCGTGTGCGTGCCCGAGTTCAATCATCCGATCAAAATCGCCGAGCGCACCGCCGTGCTCGACATCTTGAGCGGCGGCCGCCTCGACGTTGGCACCGGCCGCTCCGCAACCTGGACCGAGCTGGCAGGCTTTCGCGCGAGCCCCGACGAGACCAAGAAGACCTGGGACGAGTTCGTCCATTGTCTGCCGAAAATGTGGACGCAGGAGCGCTTCTCCTACCAGGGGCGGTCGTGGTCGATGCCGCAGCGCACAATAGTGCCCAAGCCGTATCAGAAACCGCATCCGCCGCTCTGGGTCGCGGTCACCAGTCCCGGCACCGAGATCGACGCAGCCGAGCGCGGGATGGGCAGCCTCGGGCTGACCTTCGGCGGATTCGCCGAGCAGGACGAGAAGGTCAAGCGCTATCGCAAGATCATCCGCAACTGCACGCCGGTCGGCGACGTCATCAACGAAGCCGTCTCGACGGTGAACTTTTTGTATTGCCATGAGGACGACGCCGAGGGCGTCAAGGTTGGCAAACGTCTCACCGGCACTTTCAACTATCTCGCTGCGCAGTTGCTCGCCGCGCGCGAGGCGTATCCGAGCAAGTCGTATCCGTCGCTCGGGCTGCTGCCGTCGCTGCGTCAGGATGCGGCCGGGCCGGGCGATGCGTCGGGAGCGCCCGAGGGTATCGCGATTGGAAATCCCGCGCGCATTTTGCGTGAGATGAAGAAGTGGGAGGCGGTCGGATGCGATCGCGTCAACTTCCTGCTGAACGCGCTCGAGACCGTGCCGCAGCAAAAGGTGCTCGACAGTTTGCGCCTGTTCGCCAAGGAAGTGATGCCGCATTTTCAGGGCGCGAGCGATACCGCTTCAGCCGCCGCAGGAGGCCGCTGATGCCGCCGCGTTTTGGAAAGCTCGATCTCACTGCATGGGCCAAGTCGGTGCCGACGATCAACGGTTACAAAACCGAGCCGTGGATTTTGAAGGGCGCGAAAATTCTCACCATCAATATGGAGATCGACGACGACCCCGCCGACAACCTGATCCCGGCCACGATGCATCCGTCGATTCCCGAGTACGCGATCTTCTGCGTAACGAACTACCCCGAGAGCCCGGTGGGTGCGTTCACGATTGCCGAGGTCCGCGTCTCGGGACGCACCGGCGTCCGTCCGCGCGGTTTCGTGCTGCGCAGTTACTGCGACAATGACGACGCGCGCCGCGAGCTGGCCGCGCGATGGGGTTATCCGACGGTCGCGGGCGACGTGAAGATCGACATCCGTCACGACCGTGTCGTTGCGCGGGTCAGCGCCGGCGGCAAGCCGGTGCTCGAATGCGAGCTGCTCGATCGCGACATGATCTCCGGCGGCGACATCCAGTACATCGCGAGCATGCATCTGGCGCGCAACAAGGACGACGAGAAGCTGGTGCTGGTGCAGGTCGATCCCGAGTTCACTTTCTCGAAAGCGGAGCGCGGCAAGCCGCGGATCGTTCTGCTCGACAACAACGCCTTCGGCGCCGGCACGAATCTTCGCCTCGACAACCCAATTTCCGCGACGTTCACGACCGCAGACGTAACGCTCCCCAAGATCCGCTACATCTGCAACCCCGAGCTGCCCGCAATGCAGGGCACCACGAAGGTAGCCGCGTAGATTTCTTCTGCTGTGATTGTCAAAAGGCTGCGGAGCATAAGGTGCCGCAGCCTTTTTCGTTGAGGTTCAAATGCCCGATCCCTGGCGCTTCGAAAAAATCAAACTCAAGAGCGGACTCACTCTCCGAGTCGCGCGCGCAGGCTCGGGACCGCCGATCATCATGCTGCACGGCTTCCCTGAATGCTGGTACTCGTGGCGCCATCAGATGCGCGCGCTGTCCGACCGCTTCGAATGCATCGCACCCGAGATGCGCGGTTACGGCGAATCCGACGCACCAGTCGGCGTTGCCAACTACACGCTCGACAAGCTGGTGGGTGATGTCGCCGACCTGATCGAGGCGCTCGGCCACCAACGCGCCACCGTAGTCGGCCACGATTGGGGCGGCGCTGTAGCATGGGCGACCGCGATGATGCGTCCTGAGGTCGTCGAACGGCTGATCGTGATGAACTGTCCTCATCTCGAGCGGATGAGCCGTGCGCTGCGGCGCAATCCGCGCCAGATGTTGCGCAGCTGGTACATGCTGTTCTTTCAGATTCGCCGTCTGCCGGAGTGGGCATTTCGCCGCCGCAACTACGAAGCGCTGACTAATGCGCTCCGTAACGGCACGATTCAGAAAAATGTCTTCACAGATGGCGACCTCGAGCACTTTCGCGCCGCGTTCCGCAATCCCTACTCGCTCACCGCCGCGATCAACTACTATCGCGCGAACTTCCGCACTGGCTTCATGGCGCGACCCGGCTCCAATACGTGGATCGACCGGAAAATTTCGGCGCCGACGATGCTCATCTGGGGCGAGCAGGATTTCGCGCTCGGCAAGGAGCTGATCTACGGCATGGAGCCGCTGTTCAGCGGTCCATTTGAGATAAAGTACATCGCGGACTCGGGCCATTGGGTGCAGCAGGAAAAACCCGAGCTGGTGAATCAGTACCTCCGCGATTTCCTGGATTCGCATCCGGTCACGTAGCCGCGCGACAGCATTTCGGTTCCGACTTTACTCAGATTTGCCTCGCGCCTATCTTTATCTTTAGGGACGAAAAC
>NZ_DATDGQ010000144.1:0-2485 GCF_036522015.1 Binatus sp. (SeqCode) | reverse complement strand
GTTCGCGCTGGGCTTCAGTTCCGAAGTCGTGGGCGTTACCAAGTTCTGCGTCGAGCCGGTCGCAGCGGTCACGTCGATTCCAAAGGTCGGCGGCACCAAGAATCCCGACATCGCCGCCATCGTGAAGCTCGAGCCCGAGCTGGTGATCGCAAACGCCGAAGAGAACCGGCGCGAGGACGTCGAGCAAATGCGCGCGGCGGGTATCCCGGTGTTCACCACGTATCCGCGCACGGTGCCGGGTGCGGTCGAATCGATCCTGCGCCTGGGCCGGGTGCTCGGTCGCGAAGCGCAGGCCGCGGCGCTGGCCAAAGAAATCACGCTCAGCGTGAGCGGAATCGAGGCGGCGCTCGGCGTATGGAGCAAACTGCGGCTTCGCGTTTTCTGCCCGATCTGGAAAAACCCGTGGATGTCGTTCAACGCCGACACCTACGCGCATGATGTGCTGCGCATGCTTGGCTATAACAACGTCTTTGCCTCGGCGGGCGAGCGCTATCCCGTGACGACGCTCGAGGACGCGGTCGAACTGCGTCCTGATATCGTGATACTTCCCGACGAGCCGTATGAATTCGATGAGTCCGACGTCGCCGAGCTGAAGCCTCTGCTGCCGCCCGCGCTCAGCCGCCGCGTATTGATTGTCAACGGACGCGACCTGCATTGGTACGGCGTCCACATGGTGCAGGGGCTGAAGTCATTGGCGGAGAGAATGGCGCGGGTGCGAGCCGCGGTTCTATAATCGTGCTTCGACGCTATCCGACGAAAATGAATGGGAGATTGGTATGATCCCGAAAATCAGTTTGGCAGCCGCGTTTGTTCTGATGATGGCGCCACCGATGGCATGCGCTTCGAGTCGCGCCGATTCGAATCCCGCGCCGATGAGCTGGCAGGCGCATCAGTCGCCGCTGGACATGGTCCTCGCGCAGGATGGTCAGGCCGGGCAACCCAGTATGGGCACCACCGACAACGACAACGATAACAGCAGCGACAACGACAACGATTCAAACGACAGCTCGGACGACAATCAGAACGCCGATAGCAACCAGACGGATCAAAACGGCGCCGGTGAAGAACCGCCGGCGATTCCGCCGACGGTTTTAGGTGGGCCCGAAGAGGAACAATCCGAACCGCGGCAGGCGCCGATGAATACCTATGCGCAGCCGGCGAATCCCTAATCAACAGCGTCGCGCGACTCGCTCAGTCATTCATTCGATAGTTCTTTTTTCGGGGGACCGACGATGCCTGCACCACTTGACGGAATCAAAGTACTCGATCTGACCAAGCTGGCGCCGGGACCTTTCTGCACGATGATCCTGGCGGACCTTGGCGCCGGAGTGATCAGGATCGAGGAGCCGGGACCTCCCACCGGAAGACGCGCACAGCAAGCTGGCGCCGCCGGCACGCGCTCTGCTGGTAACAGCTTCAACAGTTCGCCGCACAACGCGCTGGCGCGCAACAAGAAATCGATCGGGATCAATCTCAAGAGCGGTATGGGCAAGGAAATCTATATTCGGCTCGCGCAGCGCGCCGACGTGATCGTCGAGGAATACCGGCCGGGCGTCGCCAAGCGGCTGGGGATTGACTACGAGAAGCTCTCGTCACGCAACCCGCGGCTGATCTATTGCGCCATCACCGGCTTCGGACAGACCGGCCCGTATCGCGACCTGGTCGGCCACGACATCAACTACATCGCAACCGCCGGCGTGCTGTCGATGTTCGGGCGGCCCGGCCAGCCGCCGACGATTCCGCACAACGTCGTTGCGGACTACGCCGGCGGCGGGATGCATGGCGCGATCGGGGTGCTGGCGGCGCTGGTCGCACGCAACCAGACTGGGCGCGGGCAGTACGTCGACATCTCGATGATGGACGGCAGCCTCGCGCTGCTGGCGCAGGCGTTCTCGACATTCTTCGCCAACGGGAAAGTCCCCAGACGCGGTGAGACGATAAACGACGGCGGGATTCCGAACTACAACGTCTACCTGACCAAGGACGAAAAATACATTACCATCGCGGCGATCGAGCCGTGGTTCTTCGCCAATCTGTGCCGCGCGCTCGGCCGCGAGGATTTTATTCCGCATGAATACGACTCGGGCAAGCGCCCGGAAATAGCACGCGTGTTCACCGAGACGTTCAAAACCAGGACGCGCGACGAATGGTTCGAGATTCTGAGCAAGAGCGATATCTGCGCCGGCCGGATGCTCACGCTCGACGAGGTGCCGAACGATCCGCAGGTGCAGGCGCGCAACATGATCGTCGAGGTCGAAGGCGACGGCGGCAGGAAGTTCAAGCAGGTCGGCATCTCGGCGAAATTCTCGGATACCCCGGGATCGATCAGGTCGCTCGCGCCGCAGCTCGGACAGCATACCGACGAAATCCTCGGCGAGCTCGGCTACAGCAAGGACGAGCTCGACCGCTGGCGCGAGTCGGGCGCGATCAAGTAGCAGCGCATCATCTGGCGCGGGTGCGCGGGATTCGTTGCGTTGCCCGCGGC
>NZ_DATDGQ010000143.1:0-19726 GCF_036522015.1 Binatus sp. (SeqCode) | reverse complement strand
GAGCACCAGTCGCCCGACCGGGTTCGCCGAGTAGCGCGAATAGCCGATCAGATCGTCGAGCGTGTCGAAGCCCTTGAATTCCACGTCGGACCGAAACGCTGTCAGCAAATCCTTGAACGGCTCGCGCGGAATTTCGAAGCGGCGCACCGTATCCGCGAGCGCGATAAACACCGGATGGCGCGGCGTGCCGGCGTACGCCAGGTCCAGCTCGCGCTCCCATTCGTCGAGCATCCCGCGATCGTGATGCTCGTCGGCAAAGTCGTCGGCCATCCGTGCGTACGCGTAAATCGCATACATGTGCGGACGCATCTCGCGCGGCATCAGCCACGAGGCGACGGTGAAATTTTCGTAGTGCGATTTCGCCAGCCGCACGCAGAACTCGTACGCGCTCGCGACGTCGAACGTCCCCGCCGGCATCGACGCATCCGCCACCGCACTCGAGGCGTACGACGCTGCTCCTTCCTGCACGTTGACTCGCGCGATTGCCATCGTCTCAGGCTGCGACCGGCCGGGCTCCGATAAGTTCGCGCGCCGCGGCTCGCGCCCATCCGTCAGTCTCGAGCAAATCCTCGATCGTGCGCGCCGCCAAATTGTGATGCCGATTCATGACCGACTCGATATGGCGCGGGATGTCCATGAAGCGCACGCGCCCCGCCAGGAAGCCCGCGACGAGTTCCTCGTTGGCGGCGTTGAGGCACGCGGTCATCGTGTTGCCCGCCGCGAGCGCGTCGTATGCGAGCCGGAGGCAGGGAAAGCGGCGCAGGTCAGGTTGCTCAAACGTCAACCGCGAATTATCCGCCAGCGACAGCGGCTTCAGATGCGTCATCGGCAGCCGCTCCGGATACGCCAGCGCGTACGCGACCGGAATCGCCATGTCTGGGATCGCCATCTCTGCGATCACCGAGCCGTCGATCATTTCCACCATCGAATGGATCACGCTCTGCGGATGAATCACGACTGAAACTTCGCCGGCCTTGAGATCGAACAGCCAGCGCGCTTCGATCACTTCGAGTCCCTTGTTCATCAGCGTCGCGGAGTCGATCGTAATCTTGCTGCCCATCACCCACGTCGGATGCTTCAGCGCCTGCTCGACGGTGATCGCCTCGAACCTGTCGGCCGGCAGCTCGCGAAACGGCCCACCCGACGCGGTTAAGATAATTCGCTTCAACGATTCGCGTCCGCGTCCTTCAAGGCATTGAAAAACCGCGTTGTGCTCGCTATCCACCGGCAGCAGCCGCACGCGATTCTCGCGCACCGCCGCCGTGATCAGCTCGCCCGCGATGACCAGCACTTCCTTGTTGGCAAACGCGATGTCCTTGCCGGCCTTGATTGCAGCGAGCGTCGGCTGCAATCCCATCGCACCGACCAGCGCCGACATGACGAGCTTCGCCTCGGGGTGCGTCGCCACCGCGATCGCGCCTTCGAGTCCGTGCACGATCGTTACCCGCTCGGCGTCGAGACGGTTCGCCAATTCGCGTGCGAGTTCGGGCGTCGCGACCGAGACCAGCTCAGGATGAAAGCGCTTAACCTGTTCGGTCAGCAAATCGAGATTGCGCCCCGCCGCCATTGCGACGACGCGAAATCGATCGCTGAATCGCCCGACCACATCCAGCGTCGTGACGCCGACCGATCCGGTCGAACCAAGAATTGAAATCGCCTTCATCGCACCCGTTCAGCGCGGCGCCGTCTCCGCCAGCCGCTTGCGAAACCGACCCAAAGCCATCAGCGGAAAGTAATGCGCGTACATGTGGTAGCGAAGATAAAAGTGATTCGGAAATCCGTTGCCGGTCGATTCGCGCTCGTCCCACGCACCTTCATCGTTCTGCCGCTCTGAGAGCCATTGCGCGCCACGAATCGCGTTTTCGCTGATGCTTTCTTCGCCCGCGATCAATCCGATCAGCGCCCACGCTGTTTGCGACGCGGTGCTGGTCCCGCGCCCGTGCCACGCGGGATCTTTGTCCGACAGCGGGCTCTCGCCCCAGCCGCCGTCCGGATTCTGCTTCGACTTGAGCCACGCGACCGCGCGCTTGATATACGGCTCGTTGATATCGACGCCAATCGCGCGCAAACCCGACAGCGCCGAGAAAGTTCCGTAGATGTAGTTGATGCCCCAGCGTCCCCACCATCCGCCCGCCGGCGACTCATTCTTCTTGAGCCATTCGATCGCGCGCTTCGCCACCGGATGCTCGGTGCGATAGCCCACCGCGCCCATCATCTCGAGCACGCGTCCGGTGAGATCGGGGCACGACGGATCCGTCACCGCTTCCACGTCCGCCAGCGGCAGATGATTGAGCCAGGTCGAATTGTTGTCGGTGTCGAACGCCGCGAAGCCGCCGTCCTTCGACTGCATGCCCATCACCCAGTTCGCGCCGGCGCGGATTGCACGCTCCCTGGCCGCAGCATCGTCGGCTGTTGAATCCGCCATCACCGACAATATCACCGCCGAATCGTCCACATCAGGATACCAGTCGTTGTAGAACTCGAACGCCCATCCGCCCGGTTCGAGGTCGGGCCGCTTCACCGACCAGTCGCCCTTTTTGAAAATCTGATGATCGATCAGCCACTGCGAGGTGTGTTTCATCGCCGGATGGTCGCCGGGCAATCCCGAGTCGAGCAGCGCGCGCCCCGCAAGCGCCGTGTCCCAGTTCACCGAAACGCAGGGCATGTACATGTCGTAGTCGCTAAAGCGCCAGATCAGTTCGTGCGACGCCTCGATCGCCCGCTTCAACACCGGATGGTCGTTACGGTAGCCGTTGGCTTTCAGAGCCATCGCGCTCAGCAGGTAGCACGGCTCGATTCCGCCCCACGAGCCGTTGGCCTCCTGATGTTCGAGGAGCCATTCTTCGGTGTGACGCAGTGCGCGAGCGCGCAAAGACTTTATCTTGTGCCGATCGTAAAATCGCAGCGCCTTGTCGGCGAAGTTCAGCGCATTGCGCAGCGACAACAATTTCTTTCCGCGCGGCTGCTTGAACTTCGTAAAATGCGGCGGCTCAATGAACAACTCCAGGACGCCGCGCTGGTAGTCGATCTTTTTTTCGGGCCGCGCCGCCTGCAGCATCATCAGTCCCATCAGCGTTCCACGCGCCCACGAGCCCAGCTCGTAAATGTTGAACGGAAACCAGTTCGGGAAAAGCGAGATCTCGACCGGCAGCGCCGCCGTCGCATCCCAGGTGATCTGTCCCATCGACGCCAGATAAAAGCGCGCCAGTGTCCCGCAATTTACGATGCCACCCTTCGACAGAATCCAGCGACGTGCGGCCGCCATCGGCTCGTCGCCCGCGCGCATGCCGGTAAGCTTCAACGCAAAATAACTTTCGATCGTTGTCGAAAGATATCCCTCGCCACCCTGGTAAAGCGCCCAGCTCCCGTCCGGACTCTGCGTGTCGAGCAGATGCTTCTTCAGCCGCGCCTCGGTCTCGACCTCAACCGTGTCCATGAAGTGATTGAAGATGATGAACTCTGCGTTCATCTCCGCGTTCGCTTCGAGCGGCGCGTGCCAGTAGCCCTCGGGCTTCTGCAGCGCGAGCAGTGCGCGCTGGCAGCGATCGACGGTGTAATCGATCTTCGCGACGAACTCGTCATGCGGCGACATCGCGATCGCGGTATTTCCAATCTCAATAGCCTGACTCATAAGTCACCCTTCAAGGAATCACGGCGCACTTCAGAACTACACCGCGCTCGAGCATCTCGAACACTTCGGCCAAATCGTCCAGCCGCATTCGCGCGTTGACGATCGCGCCCGCATTCAGCGCTCGCCCCGCCAGCAATTCGTAGGCACGCCGCACGTCGCGCGGCCGATAATGAAACGGCGCCATCAACGTCAGATTGTCGTAATGCATGCGGCGCGTATCGAGATTCAGCGCCGTGCCCGCCGGGCATCCGCCGAAAAGAACCACCCGCCCTCCGCGACGTACTCGCGCGAGCGCATCCTGCCAGCCTTCGACTTGCCCCGTGCACTCGATCGCCAAATCGGGCCCGAAGCCGCCGTTGAGCCGCGCGATTTCTGCGGCCGCGTCGACGCTGACTGCATCGACGACCCGGTCCGCGCCCAGCTCCTGCGCCCACTTCAGGCGCTCAATCCCCCGCCCCACGACCACCACCTCGCGCACCCCCGCCGCCTTCAGCACCAGCATGTGCAGCAGGCCGAACGCGCCGCCGCCGATAACTACCACCGTCTCGCTTTTTTCCGGACGCGCCATCTCTTGCGCGTGCACCACGCACGAAAGCGGTTCGAGCAGCGCGGCCTCCTCGAACGGCAGGTCCGCGGGTTTGATAAACGTGTTGCGCGCGACAACGTGCGCCGGCAGCAGCAGCATGTCCGCGTATCCGCCGTGCACCATCCGTCCGACCGCGTCGTCGCAAAGATTTTCCTGCCCATGCTGGCAGTAAAAGCAAATTCCGCACGGCGCAGTCGGCGCCGCCATGATCGCGTCGCCGGCCTTGAACCCCGTCACACCCTCGCCCGCTTCCGCCACCACCCCGGAAAACTCGTGCCCGAACGGCATTGGCAGTTGCCACATCGGATGCCCGCGCCGAAATGTTTTCAGATCGGTGCCACAACTCAGCGCGCACCGAATTTGAATAAGCAACTCGCCCGGCCCCGGACGCGGCGCCACGTAGTCGCGCAACTCGAGGCGTCCCGGCTCTACCAGTATCGCCTGGCGCGAATGCACCTGCGTAATTTTCGCCGACGCTTCAAGCGCGCTCACAGCTTGCGCTCCACGACGAACGTCGCGATATGCCGCAGCGCGTCGGCGCGCTCGCCGAAGCCGTGCAGTGCACGATGCGCTCGCGTTTCCAGCTCGCGCGCCAGATCCATCGAGCGCTCCACTCCGAGTACCGCCGGATATGTCGCCTTGCCGCGCTCACCGTCCTTCTGCGTGCGCTTGCCCATCTGCTCGGGAGTCCCTTGAACGTCAAGCAGGTCATCGACGACCTGGAACGCAAGTCCGAGCGCGCGCGCGTATGCGTCGAGCGACTCGATTTGCGACGCACTCGCGCCGCCCAGACGGGCACCGCCGCGCACCGACGCCAGGAACAGCGCCCCGGTCTTTTTGCCATGCAGCTCCTCGAGCTCCTCGACCGTCTTCGACTTGCCCTCGCCGAGCAGATCGATCACCTGCCCCGCGACCATCCCGCTGGCTCCTGCCGCGGTCGCGAGCTCCGCGATAGTCTCGATCACGAGCGCCGGCGTGGCGCTTCTGGCCGCCGAGAGCGCGAGCACCTTGAATGCGTCCGTCAGCAGCGCGTCGCCCGCCAGCGTCGCGATCGCTTCGCCATAAACCTTGTGATTGGTCGGGCGCCCGCGGCGCAGGTCGTCATCGTCCATGCACGGCAGGTCGTCGTGAATCAGCGAGTAGGTGTGAATCATCTCGACCGCGCACGCGAGTCCCATCGCCGCGTCGACGTTGCCGTCCACCGCCTCGCACGAGGCGAGCACCAGCACCGGTCGCAGCCGCTTGCCGCCCCCGAGCAGCGAGTAGCGCATCGCTTCGTGCAGGCGAGCCGCCGCGCCGGTCGGTTCCTCGACGCTTTGCTTGAGCGCCCGCTCGATCAGTTGCGCGCGCTCCTTCAAATAGCTGTGCAGGTTGAACACGTCTCGTCTCTTGTCCAGATGCGTGACCGGGATTTCCCGCGCGCGAGAAGATTCCCCGCGTCGCGGAGCGTTCACCAGTTAGCTGCGCGATGTACTACGCCACGTAATGCCGGACCATCCGCCAGGAGTCCTTCAGGTTCTTGCCGAACTCGAGCGCCACCGTCCCCTCGAATCCCGAATGCAGCTTGCAGTCCCGGCAGCGGAAATCCTGCTTGGTACGATAGTATTCCCAATCAGTAGCCGCATGCATCTCGTCCAGCGTCTTGTAGTGCCCGTTCGTGATCAGGTAGCACGGCCCCTTCCACCCCTGCGGATTGCGCGTGACCGTCGTCCACGGACTGCACTGCATATCGCGTTTGCCGACCAGGTAGTCGAGGTAAATCGGCGTGTTGATAATCTTGTAGTCGTTCGCCATGTCGCGAACCTTGAAGAACTTCGCCGGCATCTCTTCCTTCTTGAGATACTCGTCGTCGTTCTGCAGCACCTGGTAGTGATAGCCCGGACTGAGCAGCATCCCATCGACGCCGAGGCTCGTCAGGTACTTGACCATGTCCTCGAGCTCCTGCCCGCTGGTCTCGCGGAACACCGTCGTGTTGGTCTGCACCCGGTAGCCCTTCTCCTTCAGCATCTTGATCATCTTCACGACGATGTCGAAATGCCCCACCCGGTCCGTCACGCGATCGTTGGTCTCGCGCATCCCGTCCAAATGCAGGTTGAAGCTGAGATACGGACTCGGCGGCACCTGCTTGACGAAGCGCTCGAGCAGGATCGCGTTGGTGCAGATCATCACGTGACGCTTCTGATCCTCGATCAGCCCGCGCGTCAGCGCCGCGATATGCTTGTACATCAGCGGCTCGCCGCCGCAGATCGACACGATCGGCGCGCCGGCTTCTTCGGCCGAATGCAGAGCTTCGTCCAGCGGCATCATGTCGCGAATCGTGTCCTTGTACTCGACAATTCGCCCGCATCCGATGCACGCGAGGTTGCACGCATGCAGCGGTTCAAGCATCAGCACCAGCGGAAAATATTTTTCGCCCGCTTTTTTCTTGGCGCGCATGTAACGGCCGAGATCGATCATCTGTCTTAAGGGAATACGCATAGCGCTCCTGGATGAAGTTGAAGAATGTTTAGGCGGACGGCGCGCCGCCCTCCGATGAAGATGTCCCCGACGGACCGAACAGCCACTCGCCCACCATCGCCACCGCCCCCTCGGGGTCGACCGCATTTGTGCCCATAAACAAATATTCGATCAGCAATCCGTTCAGTGCCGACAACAGGAACGCCGCCGCCGATTCCGGCGCCGTCCGCCGCGTGCAGATTCCCTTCCGCTGCGCGCCCCCGATCAATTCGACCAGCATCGCGCGATATCCGCCGTAGAGCTTCAGCACCTGCTCGTTGAGACTCTCCGACAGCCGCTCGTCGTGGAGCATCTGCGCCAGGAAAAATCGCACCGAGCTCGCGTTGTCGCGCACGAATGACAGGTACGACTCGACCAGCTTCTCGATTTGCGCGCGCTCGTCCATCACCGCCGCTTCTTCAGCGAAATCGATAAAGTATGGCTCGAGCAGACGGTTAAGCACCGCGACGAACAGCTCTTCCTTGGTCTTGAAATGCCAGAAAATCAGCGCCTTGCTGACGCGCGCCTCCCGCGCCACTTCCGACATCGACGTCTCATGGAAGCCGCGATTGGCAAACAGTTGCATCGCCGCCTTCAGGATCTCGTCGCGCGAGTCCTGCGACGCGGTGCGCGGCTCCGCGATGCCCACTTTTATCTGCGATACGCCCATATCCCGGCCCTGAACCCCCGCCTTACTCCTGTCGTCGCCCGTAGCCACAAAAATCCGTCCAATACCCGCTAATTCAAGCCGCCGTAATCTATGCGTCTCGAAACTGCGGCTAACCATTCGGTCAATGGCAACTTTACCGTCACACTCTCGAAAGTCAAGAGCGACAGTCCGAGCGGTCAGGCGGTCAGCGCGATCAAAAACGATTGACAGCCGCGATTTCGAGCTAACTAGCTGCTTTCAAGGGAGATCTATCTCGATGCCTTTGTTGATTGACGATTTTCGCGCCGCGTCGATTAGCATCAGTGCAACACGCGCTTCAGCCAGATTGCGCTTTGCGACGGGAGATTCGGTTCCTTCGGTGACCGCTCGCTCGAACTCCTGCGCCACTCCACCGAACCACGCCGAATGGTACGAATCGTCGCCCATGTCCGCGACGGTCAGGTCTTCAACCTTCCCCGCTCGATCCGTAAGCAGCACCCTATTCCCTTCAATCTCGAGACTCGCGCGCTCTCCATATATAAGTGCCGACGTTCTGCGCACAGGCGCGCGCCATGAAAGATGTGCCCGGGAGAACGATCCGCTCCCGAATCTGATTCGCACATCGGCAACGTCATCGACGTCCAGCCCCTCGAGCCGCGCCGAAACAGATACCGGCCGATCGCCTCCGAGCAGCCAGTACATAAGGTAGAAGACGTGCCACCCATGATCGATTAAAATCCCGCCGCCCGACGACGCCGACGTCCGCCACTTCCCGCCACTGCCACCCGCGCCGGCCGGCTCAGTCCTCAGCCTATCGATCGACATAAAGCGAATCGCGCCGAGCCTGCCGGCTTCGATCGCTTTGCGCGCAACCGCATACGCCGGCGCGTATTTCCAATTATGCACGCACATCAAAATCCTGCTCTTCTCCGCGGCGATCGCAGCGAGCTCGTCGAACTCGCCGGGCGTCAGCGCGAGCGGCTTCTCGACCAGTACGTGCACGCCCGCTAAAAGCGCTGTGCGGGCGGCCTCATGATGCAACCCGGGAGGACTCGCGACATCGACAAAGTCAGGAGCCTCGCCGTCGAGCATCAGCTCCAGGTCGTCATACACGCGAACGTTTTTGATCAGGCGGATAGCCTCATGCCGCCGCTCCGAAATCGGATCGTGAATCGCGCCGATAGCGACGCCCTCGCGCGTACGCCATCCCGCCAGATGCGCGCGTGCGGCAACCTCGCCAAATCCCGAAATCGCCCCGCGCAATTTTGATTTGATTGCCATCGCGCCGCTAAGTCTCAGCTAAACCGATCGGGCGAGCAACCGCCATTTTTACCTCTCCCGTCGGGAGAGGTCGCGCCTCCGGCGCGGGTGAGGGCGCCCGCCTTCAGCTCAATACCGCAGGCGCAAATCTGCACCGCAGTCGAAACGCGGCATCAGCGACAACACTTTTCGACTGACTTACCGACAAATCCACATGAATCCTCTATGGCACCGCTCTTGCTCTGCACAACGAGGGAGCATCAAAAGGAGGACAGGCAAAAATGTTCGAATGGATACTAGTCGGACTTATCTCGGGATGGCTGGCGGGAAAAATTCTCAACGGCAACGGCTACGGCATGATGTGCGACATCGGCCTGGGCCTGTTGGGCGGCATTATCGGCGGGATGATCTTCGAGGTCTTGGGCGTGCGCGCGCACAACTTCGTCGGCTCCATCCTGATGTCCACGTCAGGCGCCACCGCGCTGGTAATCGCGACGAGAATCATCCGCGACGAAATCTGAACGTCGCCCGTATGACACAGAGATCTCCGCGTTTGACAGTTCGCGCCGATCGCGCTATGAGCTGGAGTTCAGAATATGAATCTCCATTCATTGCGGCGGACCTTTCGGGCGAACTAGATGAGCGTTCAGGAACGGCATCGGCGCGAACGTCATGCGCGCGGGCAGGCTATCCTCACCGCCGCCGCCAAGGTCTTCGCCAGGCACGGACTTGACGGCGCGACTATCGAGATGGTCGCGCGCGAGGCCGAAGTCGCCGTCGGCACCATCTATCTCTACTACTCTTCGCGCGACGATCTTTACCTGAATCTGATCGCCGACCGCGCCGAACACCTGCGCGCGCGCTATCTAGATATTTTCGCGCGCCGGCTCGAGCCGCTCGCCGAGCTCAAAGCGATCGCCTCCGCCTATCTGGACCATCTGCTCGAATCGCGCGAGATCTCCTTGTCGCAGCATTCGATTGTTTTTTCGCAGCTTCACAAACGCCTCAAGCGGCAATCCGAGTTGCGCAATTTTCAGCGCGTGATGGATTTGAGCCACGAGATTTTCGGACTGTGGGAAGGGACCATCGGGCGCGCGTTCGAAGGCGGCGTGATTGCCAATTCGATGGGCCCGCGCAAGACCGCCGCGGTAGTGTGGGCGAGCATGAACGGCGCCTTCATGCTGATGGGCGACGGCAATTTCTTCCGCGATGTCACCGGGCTCAACCCCGAGCATTTTGTCGACGAGGCGCTCGAGTCGCATCTCGCCGCCTCGCAACTGACTGTGCATAGAAATGGAAAGCGCCGAACGGAACTTTCCCGAAAAAGCAAACGCTCAGACTCGCAAGAGGCCGCCGTCCAGCCACTCGCGCAATAGCGACGTGCCTCGGATGAGCGCAAAGGAGAATCGCCTATGAAATTTACCTGGTTCCATCTGATGCCCTATCGGTTCCTGCCCGAGGACTTCAAGGAGAAGTATCGCAGCGTATGGGTCGACATCCCGCGCGACTTGTACGATCCAAAAGTCGGGCATCGCCTCTACAACGACTATCTCGATCAGCTCGAGTACGCCGACTCGATGGGCTTCGACGGGCTGGGCGTCAACGAGCATCATCAGAATGCCTACGGCCTGATGCCGTCGCCGAATATCATGGCAGCCGCCCTCACGCGCCGCACGCGCAACGCCAACCTGGTCGTGCTAGGCAACTCGATCGCGCTATACAATCCGCCGATTCGCGTCGCCGAGGAATTCGCGATGCTCGACGTCATCTCGGGCGGCCGTCTGATTGCGGGCTTTCCGGTCGGCACCTCGATGGATACCAACTTCTGCTACGGCGAAGTTCCCGCGACGATTCGCGAGAAGTACTACGAGGCTCACGATCTGATCACCAAGGCGTGGGCGGCCAAGGACGTCTTCTCGTTCAACGGCAAATACACCAAGCTGCGTTACGTGAACCTGTGGCCAAAGCCGCTCCAGCAGCCGCGTCCGCCCATCTGGATTCCCGGCGGCGGCTCGGTCGAGACCTACGACTTCTGCGCCGACCACGATTACCAGTACAGCTTCCTTTCCTACTTCGGATATATCGCGGGCAAGAAGGTTGCCGACGGTTATTGGGACGTGATGGCGAAGAAAGGCAAGGAGCTGAATCCCTACAGCCTCGGCTTCGCGCAGGTCGTCGCCGTTGCCGAGACCGACGAGCAGGCGGAGAAGGACTACGCCGCGCACATGGACTACTTCTACAATCGATGCCTGCACGTCTATAACGGCTTCGCCGACGCGCCGGGCTATCGCACGGTGAAGACCATCAAGGCCGGCGTGCTCGGTCAGGTCGGCGACCAGGCGGCGCTGCGTCGCGAAGGCCTCAAGTGGAAGGACTTCATCGATCAGGGCTACGTGATCGCGGGCTCGCCCAAGACCGTGCGCGAGCGTCTGCGCGAGGCGATGAAGTCGCTCAACTGCGGGCATCTGATGATCCTGCAGCAGATCGGCTCGATGCCGCCGGAACTCGTGCGCAAGAGCACCAGCCTCTTCGCGACCGAGGTCATGCCGCACATGCGCGACCTGTGGAGCAACTTCGAGGATCGATGGTCGCCCAAGCGTGACCTGCCGCAAGCGGACTTCGCGATGCCGGCGCCCGTCCATTTCCAGAAGACCGAAGTTAACGGCAAGGTGCGTGCGAGCGCGTCGGCCTCGGCGGAGGTCCGGAGCGCGAAATGAATACGACTCAGAAACTTCTAAACGGAAAATTCTCGCTCGAGATGCAGACCTACGGCAGCAGCGGTGAGCCGCTGTTGTTCATCCACGGCGCAGGCGGCCTGATGCCGGTCGAGCCGTTTCTCGAGGGGCTCGGCAAGACGTTCAAAGTCTATGCGCCGCAATTCCCCGGTTACGCCGAATCGACCGGCAACGAGCATATCGACGACATCGCCGACGCCGTCCTGTTCTTCCACCAGCTGATGGACGAACTCGGAATCCCGACCGCCAACATCGTCGGCCATTCGATGGGTGGGATGCTCGCGGCTGAGGTCGCGGCCTTCGACGTGCATCGCGCAAAGAAGCTCGTGCTGATATCGCCGGCTGGTTTCTGGATCGACGAGACGCCGATTCCCGATCTGTTCGCCGCGCAACTGGACGAGGTAGCCGGACTCCTGTTCCACGATCCCAAGTCTCCCGCCGCGCAGATGATGACGGCGATACCGTCGGACTTTAAAGCGCTCGAGACGATGTACGTCGAGCGCGTCAAGCGCTTTGCGACGGCCAGCAAATTCCTGTGGCCGATTCCCGACCGCGGCCTCAAGAAGCGCGCCTATCGGATCCAGGCGCCGACGCTTCTCTTGTGGGGCGACGACGACAAGCTGATCCCGCCGGTCTATGCGAAGGAGTTCACGAGCCGAATCAAGAACTGCAAGCTCGAGCTGATCAAGAACGCCGGCCACATGGTGATGTACGAGCAGCAGGAAGCGCTGGTCAGCGCCATCCGAAAATTCCTGAAGAGCTAAGCGATACCTCAACCGATCGAACAACGGCCGGAGCATCGACGCTCCGGCCGTTGCTTTTTCGCGGCTTGAATCTGAATGCGTACGCGATTAGTTTCCGGCGCATGGCAAACGAAAATGCGCGCCCGCAGCGTGGAACGTTCCTCACCGTGATGACGGTGCTGTTCGTGCTGCTCGCGATTTCCGATTTCGCCAAGCCGATCCAGTTCGGACACCCTAACGCGGCTGCCGGAATTGTGGAATTCGGGCGTAAGTTCCATGGTGTCATGCCGAATCTCATTCTCGGCACCCTCTTCGGAATCCTGTTTCTGGTCTATGCGTACGGATTGTGGAACCTGCGATCGTGGGTGCTCCCGATAGCGATCGGATACGCGTTCTACGTTCCCTACAATGTAGTGCTCTTCACGTATCGGGAGCCGCCCGTCATCCGCTCAATTCCGTTTATCGTGATCTGGCTGGCGGTCGCTTTGACCGGGTCGATCGGCACCGCGATCTATGTCGCATACAATCATCAGACTCTCAGATGAAGCTTGAATCTGGCTGTGGCCGCAACTAGATTCCGCGCATGCCAAACGAAAACTCTGGCGCGTCGCGTGGATGGTTCCTCACCGTAATGACGGTGCTGTTCCTGTTGCTCGCGCTCTCCGACTTCACCAAGGCGCTCCAATTTCTGGGCAATCCTGCGGTCGGCGGCATCGTAGTCTTCGGGCACAAATTCCACGGCGTCGCGCACAACCTCATCCTCGGACCAATCTTCGGAATCGTGTTTCTGATCTACGCCTACGGCATCTGGAAACTGCGCGCGTGGATACTTCCGCTGGCCTTCGTCTATGCGTTCTACGTCCCCTACAACCTGGTGCTGTTCTGGTACACGCAAGCACCGGGGCCGCGCCCAATCCCCTTCATCGTCGTCTATCTCGCAATCGCGCTGACCGGCTCGATCGGTACCGCAATTTACCTCGCCTACCATCGCGAGCGTCTAAGCTGAAGAAACTCAACTCGCGAGATCGATGGATCGCCGTGCTCGAGAGATTCGCGCGCGCGATGCGCGAGCCGGCGACGAAGCGTCATTGGGCGCCGCAGTTCGAATGCGCGTCACGCGAGCGTATTCGCGATATCCAGCATGAAAAGCTCGCCGCGATGCTCCCGTACCTCTACGAGCACAGCGCGTTCTATCGCGCCAAGTTCAAAGCCGCGAAACTCAAGCCGGCCGACATCAAAACGCTCGCCGATCTCCCGAAATTCCCCGTGACGACCAAGGACGAGATGGCGCGCGACGTCGCGGCGAATCGGCCGTGGGGAACTTACACGCCGATCGACGATAAGACCTGGCGCCGGCGCGGGTGGATAATTTTTTCGACTTCGGGCACGACTGCGACGCCGCGATCGTTCCGCTACACAGCGCTCGACGCCGAGTTGTGGGCGACGACTAGCGCGCGCGCCTTGTACGCGATGGGCGTGCGCGCGGGCGACAGCGCGCTGACCTGCACCAACTACAATCCGCACGTCTTCTTCTGGTCGATCCATCACGCGTTCAACCTGATGAACGTCGCGGTCGTGCCCGGCGGCGTGCCGACCGAGCGCCGCCTGCAAATGCTCGACCTCTACCGGCCCACGATCCTGGTCGCGACTCCCTCGTATTCGCTTCATCTCGCGGGCGCGATGCGCGAGGTCGGCGCCGATCCCGCTGCCAACTCGATCAAGAAAGTGATTTGCGGCGGCGAGCCGGCCTCCGGGATCGCATCGACGCGCCGACGAATCGAGGAGACCTGGAACGCTGAGCTGCACGACATTTACGGATGCACCGAAGCGGTCCCCGCCGGATGGGCATTCACCTGTCGCGAAGGACTCAAGCGCGATCCGGTGGCGACTCATGTGCAGGAAGATCTCCAGATCTGGGAGCTCGTCGATCCCGACACATTCGAGCCCGTGTCGCCGGGCGAACGCGGACTGACCGTGGTGACCAATTTGAACTCGGAAGGATCGCCACAACTACGATTTCTGGTTGGCGACTTCGCTACATTCGACTACGGCAAATGCGTATGCGGCCGAACTTTTGCGCGCGCACACGGCGGATTCAACGGGCGCGCTGACGATATGCTTAACATTCGCGGACTGAAGCTCTTTCCGAGCGTGGTCGAGGGAATCGTGCGCGGCTTCGACACGCTTGGCAACGAGTTTCAGATCGTGCTCGAAACCGAAGGAGTGATGGACGCTTTCACGATCGTCGTAGAAACTTCCGCGCCGATCGACGACACGTATGCGCGCGAACTGCGCGCGCGACTCGAAGCGGAAGTCATTCGCCAATGCGAACTGCGGCCGCGAATCCAGATCGCTGCACCGGGCACCCTGCCCCGCACCGAGTTCAAGGCGCGGCGCGTGATCGACCGGCGGCGCACGCTGTAGTTGCAGTGGTCGAATTCAAGGTTGACGCAAACGTGCGTCTGGTTTTAGATTGCAACCATTATGAAGATTTACGACTTTGCTTTCGCCCCGAATCCTAGACGGCTCAGAATTTTCGTCGCGGAAAAGGGTCTCAAGATTCCAATGGAGCAGGTTGACCTCGCGACCGGCAAGAACCGCACGCCGGAGATGCTCGCAAAGAATCCCGCCGGCGGGCTGCCGTTCGTCGAGCTCGACGACGGCACCCATCTCGCCGAGTCGGTCGCCATCTGCCGCTACCTCGAAGGGTTGCATCCGGAACCCAACCTGATGGGCAAGGATAGCCGCGAGCAATCGTTTATCGAGATGTGGAACCGGCGGGTGGAGTTGAACTTGTTCGCCGCGGCCGCGCGAGCGTTCCAGCATACGAACGAGCTTTTCAAAGCGCGCATCAAACAATTCCCGGAATACGGCGCGACCCAGCGCGAGACCGTGGCAAATCAGTTCAAATGGCTCGACGCGCAGATCGGCAACAAGCCGTTTATCGCGGGCGATCGGTTCACGATCGCGGACATCACCGCCGAGGTTGCCGTCGATTTTGCCGTGCAAGCGGCGGGCGTCCCGATGGATCCTGCGCTCAGAAATCTTGCACGATGGAACCAGTCGGTATCGAGTCGCCCCAGCGCAAAAGCTTGAGGCACGCGGGTTGACGGCTGCGTCGGACAGTTTTAAATTGCAACCACTATGAAAATATACGATTTCACTGGAGCTCCGAATCCACGACGCGTGCGCGTCTTCCTCGCGGAAAAAGGCATCAACAACGTTCCCTTCGAGCAGGTCAACATCGCGACGGCCGACAATCGCAAGCCCGAATTCCTGAAGATCAATCCGATGGGCGGGATACCGGTGCTCGAACTCGACGACGGCACTCATATCGCGGAGTCGGTTGCGATTTGCCGCTACTTCGAGGACCTCAAGCCGGAGCCGCCCCTGATGGGCGTCGATGCGAAAGACAAGGGCGTCGTCGAGATGTGGAACCGCCGGATGGAGTTCGAAGTGTTAGGGATGGCGGCGGGCTCATTCCGCAACACCAGCGATTTCTTCAAAGGGCGAATCCCGCAAGTGAAGGAATACGGCGAGGTTTGCAAGAGTGCCGCAATCAAACGCCTGGAATGGCTCGACACGGTGCTGGCCGATCGCGAATTTATCGCAGGCCCGCGCTACACGATTGCGGATATCACAGCGCTGATCGGAATCGATTTCGGGCGCACGACCCAAATCAGAATCCAGGAGAATCAGAAGAACCTCGCGCGATGGCATAAGGCGGTATCGAGCCGTCCCAGCGCAAAAGCGTAAAGCGGTTCTTCCCCTCTCCCTGTAAGGGAGAGGATCGAAGGTGAGTGTCCCTATACAGCGCACTCTTTTGCGCGCGTTTCAGGATTCTGGTGCTGCTCCGAATGCGCACGAATACCGCGCGCCGTACCTTCTGTTCCCCTCTCCAAAAGGGAGAGGGGTCAGGGGAGAGGTCCCCGCAAAGCGGACTGCGCGAACGCCGTCGCCGGCAGCGGATAAATCGGCGTGTACATCTGGTAGAGCATCAGGTAAACGATCACTCCCGTTACCGAGACGTACATCCACAGTGGCCAGGTCCATCGCGCGATTCGGCGATGGCGATGGAAGTTACCGCGGAGCGCGAACCAAATCGTCGTCAGCGCGAGCGGCACGATCACGCCGGCCAGAACTACGTGTGGAATCAGAATCGCGAAGTACAACGATCTGACCCATCCGGCGCCGCTGAAGCGCACGTTGCCGACGTTGTAGTGATAGACCAGGTATGACGTCAGGAAGACCGCGGAAACTCCCATCGCGCTGACCATGCATGCGCGATGCGCTCGCACCCGGCCGTTCCTGATAAAAATGAATCCCGCCAGCAGCAGGACCGTGGCGCATCCGTTGAGGAAGGCGTTGAGGGGCGCGAGCGAATGGTACGAATCCAATCAGGTTGCCATGCTACGGCGTTTGCATCGGAGGCGGCGCGACCGGATTCGCACCCATCTCGGCGGGATTCGTCACCGGCCGGGGATGGTCGTACCTGGTCCACATCCGGGTCGTCAGATCGGGCAGCAGCATGAAGCACAGAAACGTGACGAGAATCACCGGGATTATCGCGATGATCGCGAGCGCCTTTCGCTCCATCGCAAGATGCATGAAGTACATCGCGACCAGCACGGCCTTCGCCCACGCCAGCGCGACCAGCAGACCGACCTTGGCGACTTGCGGAAGACCAATCGCATACACGCCCAGCTCGATCGCGGTCAACACTGACAGATAGATAAAAACCGCAATGTAATTCGGCCCGCTATGTTCGGCCTCGTGTCCTGAAATCGCAGCTTGCGTCGTCATGGTTTAAATTTTCCCTAAATCAAATAGATGAACGTGAAGATCAGGATCCAGACCAGGTCGACGAAGTGCCAGTACAGTCCCGCGACCTCGACCAGGTGCGCTTTGGCCGGCGTCAGCTTGCCGGTCATCCCGCGAATCAGCAACACGCTGTTGTATACGACGCCGCCGAAGACGTGACAGCCGTGGAAGCCGGTGAGAATGAAAAAGGTCGCGTCGAACAGATCGACTTTGATCGACATCCCTTTTTCGCCGAGCAGGTGATGCCACTCGAAGGCTTGCATCCCGAGGAACACGAGGCCGCCGAGAACGGTCAGCGCCATGAAGTTCCGATACCGCGCCATCCTGCTGGTCTGGATCGAGCCGAGCGCCTCGACCATCGTGACGCTCGAACAGATCAAGATGAAGGTCATGACCGCCGTGGTGGTGATACCCAAGAAGTCGGCGGGCGTCGGCCAGTTGGGATTGTGGATGCGAAGGGCGCCGTAGGCGGCTATGGCGGCGCCGAATGTCATCGCGTCGCCGGCCAGGAACGTCCACATCCCGAGCTTGCCGAGGTTTCCCGGCGTAAGCGACGGCTCCAACTGATCGTGCACTACTCCGTGCTCGTGTGTATCTACTGCGGCGGCCTCGCTCATCGCGACAATCCTCTTTTGAGCAAATGGTTATAGTCAGTGTTCATTTGAATTGACTACTTGGTCGTGGAATTTTGATCCTTGCGGTGCGACCGACGATAGACCAAATAAGTAATCCCGCCGATCGCGGCAAACGAAGCGTACGGCGACACCAACATGAACAGCACGCTGGTTTTGTACGCATGCAGCGCTTGATCGCCGTCTGCTAGTCCGCAGGTTGCGCAGGCGTTTGCCAGCCGCGGAGCCGCCGCGAGGATCGCGCTCGCGATCATTGTCGTCACAGCCTTCAACCTTGCACCTTTTGTCATCACGTTCACTCCGCACGCCAGACTACATTAGATATACCAGCCCAAACAGGAGCGGCCAGACTGCGCAGACGAAATACCAGTACACGGCGCATAGCTCAATCGCGTGGGCGTTGCGCGCGTTGTACCTGCCGCTCATCGCAAACCACACCACGCATGCGAGCCAGATGACGCCGGCGGTCACGTGCGCGCCGTGGCATCCGATCAGCAAATAGAAAGTGCCGCCATACATGCCGCTGGACAGCTTGAGTCCGTGCGCGACCAGCCGCACCCATTCGCTGCCCTGCACCGTGAGAAACGTCACGCCGAGCGCGAGCGTCGCGAGCAGATAGCGACGGGTCAGGCGCTGGCGGCTGCGATGTACCGCGCGTAGTGCCAGCGTCATGGTAATCGCGCTCGACAGCAGCACGAAAGTGTTCACCCAGGTGACCGCAATCGGCAGGCGCGGCATGGAAGGCGGCGGCCAGAAGGCCGCGGACATGCGATAGACCAGGAAGGTACCGATGAGACCGCTGAACAGCATCATCTCGGACGCGATAACCATCATGACCGCGAGCATCGCGCTACTGATGAATGGACGCTCGACCTGATCGCCGCCCGCACCCGAGTCGGACGTTCGGCCGCGGCGAACTGGCGCCACCAACGGGCGAACTTTCACGGTCGACGCTGTCATGCCAAGGGCCATATCAATGATGCTTCACTATGATGGTCACGACTGAGATCGTGATGAGCAGGACCATGACGCCGATTAGTATCTTCAGCGTCCGCCAGTTTTCCTCTTTGCGCTCTTCGCGCGTAACCAGGCTACTCATTCCATTACTCACACGCGATCCAGCACGAGTACTAACAATACGATCGGCAAATATACCAATGACGCGAGCAACAACCGCCGCGCCGCTTTCGAATTGCCAGGCGCGCGCACCATCGCAACGCCAAATGCCAACATCCAGATGCCAAGTGCAACGGCGATTACCATGTACGGAATTCCCGCGAAGCCAAGCATGGTCGGGATGACGCCCACCGCGATGAGGCCAAGGCTCCCCGCTATCACGATTGGATTCGACGCATTTCCGCCGCGCGCATTGTCCTGCGGAAGCAGATGGATGCCTGCGCGCGCATAGTCGGTGCGGTAGAGCCGCGCGACGGCGAACGTATGCGGCAACTGCCACAGGAACATGATCGCGAACAGCATTATCGGTTCCCAGCTGAGGCCGCCGCGCGCCGCGGCCCATCCTGCGACGGGCGGGAGCGCGCCGGGAATCGCGCCGATGATGTTGCACATCCAGGTGTAGCGCTTCAGCGGTGTATACGCACCGAGATAAACGATCGCGATCGCGACGGTCACCGTGGCGCAAAGGAAGTTGGTAGCAAGCAGCAGGTAAACGAGCCCAGCGGCCGTCGCGATAACGCCGAACACCAGCGCCTCGGCCGGCCGCATCCTCAGGTCGGGCAGCGGACGATGGCGCGTGCGATCCATCATCGCGTCGGTATCGCGCTCGACGTACTGATTGAGCGCGAGCGTACCGCCCGCAGCGAGCGCCGTGCCAGCCAGCAGATTCAGCGCGAGTGTAACGTCGAATCCCGAGCGTCCGCCGAGGTAGAAACCAGCGAGCGTCGTGACCAGCACCATCAGCACAACGCGCGGCTTGGTCAGCTCGAAGTAGTCGCTCACACTGCCGCGCGGCAGCGTCAGCGCGGATTCGGCGGTTGCCAGTTTGGCGCTCACGCGGTCACCTGCCATTCAACTACGTGCGCGCTCGCTCGCGACTCGATCGCATGCGCGCGATTCGGCACGCCGAGAATGCGATACGCTCGAAGCGTCAGCGTCAAGCTTGTCGCCAGCACCGCGGCGCCAACCGCGACGTGGCTGGTCGTCGGAATGACCG
>NZ_DATDGQ010000142.1:0-16879 GCF_036522015.1 Binatus sp. (SeqCode) | reverse complement strand
TTCGTCGAGATCGAAAAAGGCGTCGAGGGCTTGATCCACGTCTCCGAAATGAGCTGGAGCAAGCGCGCCGTCCATCCGTCGAAAGTCGTGAATCCGGGCGACATGGTCGAGGTGCAGGTGCTCGGCGTTGACGAGGCGAATCGCAGAATCTCGCTCGGACTCAAGCAGACCGAGGCGAATCCGTGGGAAGAGCTCGGCCAGAAGCATCCGATCGGCAGCCAGGTGAAGGGCAAGGTCAAGTCGATCACCGACTTCGGCGTGTTCGTCGAAATAGAGCCGGGAATCGACGGTCTCGTGCACATTTCCGATTTGTCGTGGACCAAGAAAATTCGGCATCCGAGCGAAGTGGTGAAGAAGGGCGACGAGCTCGAGGCGACGGTCCTCGGCATCGACGTCGAGAACGAGCGCGTGAGCCTCGGCGTCAAGCAGCTTTCAGCCGATCCCTGGAATACCGTGGCTGAGCGCTATCCGCTGAACACGCGAATTCACGGCAAGGTCAGTTCGGTCGCCGACTTTGGCGTCTTCGTCGAAATCGAGGAAGGAATCGAAGGACTGATCCACATTTCGCAGCTCAGCAACGAGCGGGTGGACAAGCCGTCTTCGTTGTACAAGGTCGATGATGAGTTGGACGCTCTTATCGTGCAGCTCGACCCGAAGGAGCGCCGCATTGGCCTCTCGATCAAGGCAGTCAAGCAGCACGAAGAGCGCGAGGAAATGCAGGCCTACCTCAAACGCGAGCATGAGGCGGCGCGGTTCTCGATGGAAGATATCCTGAAAGAAGAGCTCAAGCTCGATCGCGACGACGGCGAACGGCGCGCGGCGCGCGGCGGCAAAACCAGCTAGACGGGGGAGCCGGTCCCGGTATGCGCGCGCGGACCGCGGCGAGATCGATGACCAAGCGGGAAATCATCGAAGAACTACTATCGCGCCGGCAGAAGTTTACCCATCGCGAGTCGGAGACGATCGTCAACGCAATGTTCGACGCGATGGCCAACTCGCTGATGCGCGGTGAGCGCATCGAGATTCGCGGCTTCGGCAGCTTCGCGGTCAAGCAGCGTCGCGCGCGGCAGGGTCGCAATCCCAAGACCGGCCAGTTGGTCAGCGTCGATGCCAAGCAGATTCCATTCTTTCGCGCGGGCAAGGAACTCCGAATCGAAGTAAATGGCGCTGAAGAAGCGGCCCGTTAATCGGCCAGTTAATCGGCGCGACGACGCGGATGTCCCCGCCGAAGGGCTGCGCCTCTGGGCGCCGTGGCGCTACGCCTATCTGCGCAGCCTGCTCTCAGATCCCAAGGCGTGCATCTTTTGTTTCGGCGCGCTGTCGGACGCCGAGCGCCGCGAGCGCCTGATCCTGTTCGAAAATCGCGACGTGCTCGTGATGCTCAACAAGTATCCCTACAGTAACGGACACATCATGGTGGCGCCGCGCAGCCACGTCGCATCGCCCGAAGTGCTGACGCGCAGCGATCGCGCGATGCTCGGCGACGCGGTCGCTGCATCGATCAAGGCGATGCGCGAGAACCTGCATCCGCAGGCGCTCAACGTCGGCGCCAACCTCGGCAGCGCCGCCGGCGCGGGTTTCGCCGAGCACATGCATTGGCATATCGTGCCCCGCTGGACCGGCGACAACAATTTCATGTCGGTACTTGCCTCGACGCGTGTGCTGTCACAGAGTTTGGAAGACAGTTACGAGCAACTGCGGCCGATTTTCAAAAACCTCGGCGCTGAATTATCTTAAGATCGATCGATCAATCTGCGGGATTCGCAATGAATGAAAAACTGCTGAAGATTCGGACCCTGGGCGAACTCAAGAGCGCGGGCTACCAGACCATGCCGGTGCGGATGGAGATGCGCAAAAATCTGCTCGAGCGGCTGCGCAGCAAGGAGCAAATCCTGCCCGGAATCGTGGGCTACGAGGATACCGTAGTTCCGGAAATCGAGAACGGCGTGCTCGCCGGCCATCATATGATCTTTCTCGGCGAGCGCGGGCAGGCGAAGTCGCGAATCATCAGGTCGCTGGTCGGTCTGCTCGACGAATACGTGCCGGTAGTAGCGGGCTGCGAAATCAGCGACGACCCCTTCGCGCCGATCTGCCGCCGATGCGTCAAGTTGAAAGAAGAGAAGGGCGACGCACTCGAGATTGCGTGGATCGGCCGCGACTCGCGATACGCCGAGAAGCTCGCCACCCCGGACGTTTCAGTGGCCGATCTGATCGGCGAGATCGATCCGATCAAAGTCGCCGAGGGCCGTTACCTCGCCGACGAAGAGACGATTCACTACGGACTGATCCCGCGGACCAATCGCGGCATCTTCGCGATCAATGAGCTGCCTGACCTTACGGAAAAAGTGCAGGTCGGTCTCTTCAACCTGATGGAAGAGAAGGACGTCCAGATCAAGGGCTACAAAATTCGGCTGGCGGTCGATGTGGTTTTCGTGGCGAGCGCGAATCCGGAGGACTACACCTCGCGCGGGCGCATCATCACGCCGCTGAAAGATCGTTTCGATATCCAGATTCGCACGCACTATCCCAAGACGATCGAGCACGAAATAGTGATCATGGAGCAGGAAGCGGCGCATCCGCCGCGCTCGGGCGTGGACGTGCGGATTCCGCAGTTCATGAAGGACATCCTCGCGCAGATCACCTTCGAGGCGCGCGCATCGAATGAGATCAACCAGTCGTCGGGCGTCTCGGTGCGCGTGACGATCAACAATTTCGAATCGGCAGTCTCCAACGCCGAGAAGCGCGCGGTGCGCAACTCGGAGAACGAGATCGTGCCGCGCATTTCGGATCTGCATTCGCTGTATGCCTCGACTGCGGGTAAGATTGAGCTCGAATACGTCGGCGAGGACAAGAAGGAAGACGACTTGATCGAGCGGCTGATCAATCGCGCGGTGCTGAAAGTTTTCGACAAGTATCTGAAGCTCGACGATCTGAAGAAAGTCTCGAGCTACTTCGAACAAGGCTGGGGGGTCGAGGTTTCCGACAGCGCGCCGTCGTCGGAATACATGGAGCCGCTGCGCGAGGTCACCGGACTGCGTGAAGTGATCACCCTGCTCGGACCGTTCGAGACGCCGGGCCTCATGGCTGCCGCGAGCGAATTTATTTTCGAAGGCCTCCATCTCCATCAAAAGCTCAACAAGGATCGCCAGGGCGGGCGCTTCGCCTATCACGCATGACACGCCGCGAAATGGCCGCCGTTGTCACCCGCTACACCCAGTGGGACGGGACCCAGCGCCTCAAGCTCGACGCCGACAAGGTGTTCGAGAAGCTGGCCGAGTACCTCTCGTACACCGACGACGTCCGCCAGGCGATGGACTGGATGATGCGCCAGGGGATGGACTTCGACGACGTCAAGGTGATGGGCCTCGAGGAATTCATCGAGCAGCTGCGCCAGGAGATGCGCCAGCGTTACCGCGACTTCAACCTCAAGAACGCGCTCTCGGAGATGGAGCAGAAGCTCGAAGACATTTTGAATCGCGAGCGCGCCAAGCTCGAATCGCTCAAGGGGCAGAAGCCCGGTATCGAGGAAAAACAGCGCGAGTTGTCGCGCATGCCGCGCCGGCTGTCGGAGGCGATGCGCAAGCTGGAGAGCCACGAATTCGAGGATGCGCAGGCTAAGGAAGACTTCGACCAGCTGCTCGAGGAATACGAAAATATTCGCGACCTCGAGAATTTTCGCGATCGCAATCAGCACATGTTCCACGGTCCGAAGAGCCTCGGCTACGACGATGCGCTCGAACTGATGCGCGAGATGGAGCGGATGCGCCAGCTCGAGCAGGACCTGATGTCCGGCAACTTCGACACTATCTCAATGGAAGACCTGCAGCAGATCCTCGGGCAGCAGGCGAGCAAGGATTTTCAGAATCTCAAGCAGGTGATGGTGCTGCTCACGCAATCAGGCTACATGGTGCCCAAGGGCGACCATTTTCAGCTCTCGCCCAAGGGCGTGCGTCGAATCGGGCAACTGGCGCTCCGCGATATTTACCAGAACCTGTTGAAGGATCGCTCGGGCGGCCACGTCACGGACCATCGCGGCGTCACCGAGATGCGCCCCGAGCAGACCAAGCCGTACGCCTTCGGCGATCCGCTGAATCTGAACCTGGTCGCGACCCTGAAGCATGCGCTGGCCCGCAAGGCCGGCATCCCGCTCGAGCTGCGGCCGGAAGATTTCGAGATCTACGAAAACGACTACGCCAGCTCCTCGTCCACGGTGCTGTGCCTGGACATGTCGTGGTCGATGAGTTGGGAAGGGCGATTCGCGGCGGCGAAGAAAGTCGCGATGGCGATGGAGACGCTGATTCGCTCGAAGTTCCCGCGCGACTATTTCTCGATCGTCGGATTTTATACCCGCGCAGTCGAACTGAAGCTCAAGGATCTGCCCGAAGCCTCGTGGAACATGGGCGATCCCTTCACCAATCTGCAGGACGGCCTGCGGCTCGCATCCGATTTGCTCGGGCGCCATCCGTCGCGCAATCAGCACATCATCGTGATCACCGACGGCCAGCCGACCGCGTATTTCCTGAACAAGCGGCTCTACTGCGAATGGCCGCTGTCGTTTGGCGGCATCAGCATGCGCGCGGCGCAGGAAACTCTTAAGGAAGTCGAGCGCATCACGCGCAAGGGAATCACGATCAACACCTTCATGCTCGACGATTCGCCGAGCCTGCGCGCATTCGTCGACAAGATGACGCAGATCAACCGCGGCCGCGCGCTGTTCACCCGCCCCGACCATCTCGGCGAATACATGCTGGTCGACTACCTCTCAAAAAAGCGCAAACGCGTCTGAAGGGCTGCATTAAGTGGCGGCGGTCGTTGAGGCGGTTGAGAGTCGGGTTAATCCAAGACCTCCATTGAAGTGGGCAGGTGGCAAGCGATGGCTCGTGCCGCACCTGGCTCCGCTATGGGATTCGCATCGGACGCGCCGCCTGGTCGAACCCCTATGCGGCGGCTTGGCGGTATCGCTAGGCCTCGCGCCAGATAGGGCTCTGATCAATGACCTCAATCCTCATACGATTAACTTCTATAGCTGGCTCAAGCGCGGTCTTGGAATCCGGCTTGCGATGCATAACGATCAGGCTTGCTTCTACCAACAACGAAGCCGCTTCAACCAACTCATCCGCGAAAATAGGGCAGACACTCAGGAAGCGGCCGCGATTTTCTATTATCTCAATCGCACCTGCTACAACGGCCTTTGCCGATTCAACAGCAGAGGCGAGTTTAATGTTCCTTTCGGCCGTTATAAGAAACTGATCTACAAGACCGATTTCACAGAATACGTTCCGGCCCTCGCGCAGTGGGACTTTACGTGCGTCGATTTCGAAAAGCTAGCATTGCGTCACGACGACTTCGTCTACGCTGATCCGCCGTACGACGTCCAGTTCACGGCCTATTCCAAGGAGAATTTTCAGTGGGATGATCAAATCCGGCTGGCACGATGGCTCGCGCGGCATCCCGGTCCTGTTATCTTGTCAAACCAGGCTACGGACCGAATTCGTCACCTATACAAGGACCTCGGATACGCGGTTAGAACTCTAACAGCCCCTAGAATGATCAATAGTACCGGCGATAGGACTCCAGCAAAGGAAGTCCTTGCACTCAGAAACTGTAGTTAGGATTTTAGCGCCCAGCTCTTCTGTCATTTAGAGCCGCCGCGGCGTATTCGCTCGAGTTCTTCCCCTCTCCCTGTAAGGGAGAGGATCGAAGGTGAGGGTCCTTACACAGCGCGCGATCTTTTCGCGCGCGATTCAAGGCTCTGCTCCGTTCTGAGAAAAGCGATTGCTAGATGCTACCGCCCGGCCGCTTGCCGCGACTCGATCGTCGCCGGCATCGTCCAGCTCCCCCCGATCTGCCGCAGCACAATCCGATCCTGCTGATCTCCCGCTGCCTTGATTAGCCGCTGCAGCGGCTCCTCCATCGGCTCTTTCGACAGCTTGAACGTTCCCCAGTGAATCGGCACGAGGTAGTGCGCGCGCGTCGATTGGAACATCGCCCAAACCTGTTCGGGGTTGGCGTGATTGAGAATCCACGGGTCGTAAGCGCCGATCGAGAACACGGCGACGTCCGGCGGCGTCGACGCCATGCTCGCGAACAGATCGGTGTCGGCGCTGTCGCACGCAAGCAGCATCCTGTGCCCGTCTTTTTCGAGCACGTAACTGTTGAAGCCGTAGTCTTCGCCGAATGGCGGCCATCGCTTGCCCCAGTGCCTCGCGCCCATCGCTCGGATGGTGAGTCCTTTGACGACGGTGGATTCGCCCCATTTGAGTTCGCGGACATCTTTGAAGCCAAGCGGCGCAATGATTTGCGAGCATTTGTCGCACGCGACCACCACCGCGCTCTTCGGCAGAGCCTTCAGCGACGGAATGTCGAGGTGATCCATGTGCGCGTGCGTGATCAGAATGACGTCGAGTTGCTGCAATTGCGCGGGAGCCAGCGGCGGCTCGACGAATCGTTTCGGTCCGATCGTGAGAATCGAGTCGATCGACATGCCGACGCGCGAGAACAGGCTCGGGTCGGCGAGCACGCGCGTGCCGAAGAAATTCATCAGCACAGTCGCATGGCCGAGGTTGGAGATTGTGAGCGAGTTGTCGGGCCACGACGCGGGCTCGAGGCGCTGATGCGACTGATCGGGCGCGGAATTCATGTTCTGAGAGTACGACCTCGTGGCAAACAGTGCCAACGAAAAAATCGCGACGACGGCGATCAGTCGCGGCACCAATCGCATCATGCGCGACGAAAGCGACGAAATCGGATTCACTTCTCCTTTTCTGGCTTGAAACAGGGGAGTTCCTTGACCAGCACGAAGGTGTACGAACGATCGCGCCATTTGAAGGTCCCCTCACCGGACCCAAACGCCTCGGTCATCGAGTCGAACTGTTCACTATCGGCCACGTTGACCATTTCAGTGGGGGCGTAGGCGAGATACTCGGATTCGTCGGGCTTGAGCATCTGGTAGAGCGGCGGAGTGAAAAGTAGCTTACTGATGCCGGGCTTCGGCGCCCAGGCGTCCTTCGACGTATTCTCGGTCTGAGTGCGCGCCACGATCCAGATCGGGTCGCCGCTGGTCTGGGCGATTTTCCACTGGCGCGATTCGATGACCCCATCCTTGGTTTTGCGAATTTCTTCGACACCCGGTTGAGCGCGCACCAGTTGCTCGCATTTGTCCGGGTTGTCCTCCTTGGAGATTCCGCCGCCGGATTCTTTCATTGAGGCTTGAGCGCCGATGAGTTGAGCGCTGCCCATTGCCACCTCTGGCGCAACCTGGGTGACCAGGCCGAGCGCGCCGGCCGCGGCGCACCCAGCGCACACTCCCGCGAGCACCACCGCGATTGCGACGAGCGACACTCTGTACAAAATCAAATTTTTCCCAACGGCTTGCGCGCTATCACCATAGACGAAGTGAACGGAGGGCTTGGCAGCGCCTTGAGCTGTATCTCGACGAAGCCGGCCTCGCCGAGCCATCTGGAGACTTCGTCGAATGAATAGTCGCGCCCACGCGTCGCCATCAGCAGGTAGAGCGCGAAAATCGCGCCGGCCCTCGGCTCGGTCAGCGCGGCGTTCATGATGTGGTCCTTGATAATCATCAGCCCGCCCGGCTCAAGTGCGCGAAAGCATTTGCGCAGGACTTGAGCGTTGTCGGTTTCATCTTCGTTATGAATTATATTCGACATGAACAGGGCTCCGCATCGGCCCGGGACGTCATCGTAGAGATAATCGAAGCGGACCAGATCGATGCGCGCCAGCGACGCGGGCTCGCGTTCGCCGAGAATTTTCCGCGCAACTTCGAGAGTTGCAGGCAGATCGTAAATCGTGGCGCGCAAATGGGGCCACCGGCGGAGCATCGCGACGGTGTAGGTCCCCGGCCCGCCGCCGATATCGGCGATCGTCGAGACATTGCTCAGGTCGAGCCGGTCGGCCACGTAAGCCGCATCGCCGCGCGCGCGCGTAAGGCTATCCATGGCGCGGATGAATCGTTCGGTCTCTTCGGGACGGCTTTGAAACATGTCGGTCGGCCGTGCAGGCAGGCCGCTGCGAATAGTTTGCTCGAGATTCGTCCAGGTTTGAAAAATTGCTTCGTCGAACAGAATGAGGCCGCCAAGATATTCGCCGGACGAGCGCAGCAGGTAGCGCCGCGCCGCCTCGGTCAACGAGTAGCGATTCGTCCGCTCGTCGAGCAATCCGAGCGCGACCATCGCGTTGGCTATCAGAGCCGTCGCGCGGCGATTCGCGGATATGGCGGCGGCGAGCGCCGCGTCGTCGAGCGGCGACCGCTCGAGCATATCGAAAATTCCCAGCTTGAGCGCGGTCTGAATCGCGCGCGCTTCGGCGTGACCCGAGGCCAGCGCGGCAAGTTCGGCGAAATCCATCGGAGCGCCTGTCAGTGCACGAAGTCTTGCGTTACGTAAGTTCTACCGTCAGCGGACTCCGCTACCCCTACGCCGGTCTCAGTGAACTTGCCCGAGACGATGTTGGCGAGGTGCTCGGGGCTCTTCATCCAGCCTTTCATCGCGCGCTGAGGCAGGTCGGCGGTATCGGCGTTGTCGTCCATATAAATGTTTTCGCCGACGGTCCGGTACGCGATGCCGGCGCCGCTGATTCTCTTCGCGGGCGCTACCCCGTCGGGACTGTTGTGGGCCAGATAGTGGCGCATCGCCATGTCGTAACTGTGCCCGCGCGCGATTACCGCCAGGCGCGGCGAGAATTTCAGCGGCGGCAGGCCACTGCGGACGCGTTGCTGGTTCACCAGGCCGAGCACTTCGGTCTCCTGGTCGGTCAGACCCGACGCTCTCTCAGGCGAAGGTGGCGCGGTGTACATCATGTAGAACCGCGCGACTATTGCAGCGAGCAGTGAGAGCACGAGCAGCCCGATTCCCGTCTTGATCGTACGGCGCCGGCGTACCACTGTGGGAGTCGGCATCCGGATGACTTTGGCCGGGCCGTTGCGAGTTCCGGATGGCCGGCGGCGCGTTGCAGATCGTGTGCTCATGTTTGGCTCAATTCCCAGCTATCGCGAGATTTGGCGGATGTCAACGCGAACGATTCTTGCGTTAGTTGCGATCGTTTGCATCGCGAGTGCGCGAGCCGGCGCTGCGGCTGACACGGCGAATGCGTTGCCGGCCGGCTCGCTCAAGTTATCGCCGAGCATGTATCTTCGCGAGGCCTCGTCGAGTGCGATTCGATGGCAAGCATGGAGTCCCCATACGCTCGCGCTGGCGCGGTCGTTGAACCGGCCGATCATGATCGACATCGGCGCGGTCTGGTGTCACTGGTGTCACGTGATGGACGCGACGACCTACGCCGATCCGCAAGTTGCGGCCGCGCTCAACAGCCAGTTCGTGCCGGTGAAGGTCGATACCGACGAGCGTCCGGACCTCGACGAGTACTACCAGAATGCTGCGGCGCAATTGACCGGCGCGGGCGGCTGGCCGCTCACGTGTTTCACGACGCCCGACGGCGCGCTGTTTTTCGCAGCAGGATTTCTGTCGCCGCGGCCGGGCAGCGGACCCAACGGCAGTGGCGGAGAAAACTCGTCGATGCTGCCGTTACTGAAGCGAATCTCGCAAGTGTACGCGACCGATCGCGCGGGACTCGAACGTGAGGCCGAGGCCACTGCGGCGAAGCTCAAATCCGCGTCGAGCCGGAACGCTCCTGCGACGGGAGGACTCGAGGGCCTGCGCGCGCAGATTCTCGCGGGGCTGGCGGCGTCGTACGATCGCGAGTCGGGAGGATTCGCGTCAGGTGCGGGGCCGCGATTCTACGATTTCCCGACGCTCGAACTCGCTCTCGCCCACGGTTTCTATGGGCATCCGGAATTTACCGCGATGGCGCTCGACACGTTGAAGAAAATCGCGGCAGGCGGAGTGTTCGATCAACTAGGCGGTGGATTTCACCGCTACTCGACGGACGTGCACTGGCGCGTGCCGCATTTCGAGAAGCTCGGCTACGACAACGCGATGGCGCTGCATGCATACAGCGACGCTTACGAAGCCAGCGGCGACCCGGATTTTGCACGGGTCGCGAAGTCCCTCGTGGACTATATAAATCGCGATCTGCTCGATTCCAGCACGCACGCATTCTACTCACATCAGGACGCCGATTCGTTCAAGGGCGACGACGGCAGTTTCTATACCTGGACCGTCGCCGAAGTGAAGCGCGCGCTGCCGGCCGATGAGGCGCGCGTCGCGCTTTTATTTTATGGTATGCAAAACGCACCGGCGCTCGCGCCCGACGGACGAATCGTGCTGAGACGCGCGATGACCCCCGAGCAGCTCGCGGCCAGGCTGAAAATCCCGGTGGAAGCGGCGCGCCAGAAGATTGTGATCGCATCGGACGCGATGCTCGCGGTGCGTGCTCGTCGCAAAACACCGCCAGTCGATCGCGCGGTGATGACCGATCGCAACGCGCTGATGGCCGATGCGTACCTGACCGCGTCCGCGGCGCTCGACGACTCGAGTCTGCAACGCACCGCGCTCGCCGATTTGGATTTCATCATCGCCCACCTGCAAGCGCCCGACGGAAGTTTTTTTCACGTCTGGTCCGATAGCCGCGCGCAGGTGACGGGTCTCGCCGCCGACCAGGTTTACATGCTGAATGCGCTGATCGACGCGTATCAGTTCTCGTCCGATGAGAAATATCTCGCGGAAGCGCGCAGGCTGGCCGCGATCATCATGAAGAATTTCCGCGCCGACAATTCGAACCTGTTGATGAACCATGATGCCGAGGACGCCGGCACGGTAGTCGAACAATCATCGGCGAGCGGGCAGGTGTTCTTCGATATGCCGACCCCGTCGGTGCAAGCGACGATGGCAATTGCGACGGCGAAGCTCGCGCTGATCACCGGCGACGACAGCTATTCGAAGACCGCCAGCGCACTGATGGCGAATGCGCCCGCGATGGCGGGAGCGATGTTGAGCAACTCGGTCGCTACCGTCGGCCTGGCGCTGGAATATAGCGCGAACGGCGAAGCGACGGTCGCGATTGTTGGCCCGCACGGCGAAGCGCGCGCTGCAGCTCTGTGGAGGATGGCGCTCGCAAATTATCGTCCCGGGAAAATCGTGATGCGCATCGAGTCGGCCCGCGGCGCCGAATCGATGCCGGCGGCGGCGCGCGCGATGTTCGAATCCAGCGCCGCGAAAGGTGTCCCGCTCGCTTTCGTCTGCGCAGGAACCGCATGCGCCACACCGGTCGCGACGCCGGCCAAACTCGCGCAGGTCATCAGGCGATTCGGCGTCAAGGGCGCCGACCAGACGACCGTCGTCAACGACGGCCCTGCTTCGGCGCGACTGCCGATGTGAAGCTCAGTCCAGCGTCTTGTGAAATCTTAACGTCGCGAGCGTGAGCGTCGCCGCTCCCAGCAGCGCCATCGCGATCATCTGCGGCCACAGCACGTCCAGGCCGATGTCCTTGATGAAAGTTCCGCGCAGCACGACGAGATAGAAGCGCAGCGGATCGAGATTGGTGAAATACTGCAGAGCGGTCGGCATGCTGGTGATCGGATAGCCGAACCCCGACAGCATGATCGCCGGCGAGATGTAGAAAAAGGAGATCGCAAAAGCCTGCTGCTGGGTCTGGCACAGTGTGGAAATCAACAGTCCGACCCCAAGCGCGCTCGACAGAAACAGCGTGGTGCCGAGCAGCAGAACGAAAACATTTCCGCGAAACGGGACCTGGAACCACAAGCTTCCCAAAATCGCGACGAACACCACGTTCGCCAGCCCCACGATCAGGAACGGCAGCGTTTTGCCGACAATCAATTCGGTCGGGCTGATCGGCGTTACCATCAGTTGTTCGAGCGTGCCAATCTCGCGCTCCCGCACCACGGCGAACGCGGTCAGTGTCATCACAGACACCAGCACCAGCGTTCCGATCACGCCGGGCACGAAAAACCACCGGCTCTCGAGGTTGGCGTTGTACCAGGGACGTTCCTGCAGCTCGATGTTCGGCGCGAAGGTCGCCAAAGATGGTTTCAGCCGGTCGGCCATCTGCAGTTGATAATCCTGCGCAAATCGATTTGCGATCTGATTGATGTAACCGACGGCGATCAACGCCGTGTTCGAGTCGGTGCCGTCGAGCACGGCTTGAACCGGTGCGGTCTGGCCCTTGCGCAGCAGCTCGGCGAAACCCGGCTGAATTTGCAGCACCAGCACGACCCGCCGATGATCGAGCAGCGACGGAATTTGCGACTCCCTTTGCAGGACATCGCGCACCTCGAAGCGGCTGCTGACGCTGAAGCGCTCGAGAAATTCGCGGCTCTCCTGGCTGTGGTCGTAATCAAGCACCGCGGTCGAAACGCGATTAACCTCGTAGCTCGCGGCGTAGCCGAATATCAGCATTTGCAGCAGCGGCGGCACTAGCAGCGAAAATCGCGCATGCCTGTCGCGAAACAGGTGGATGAATTCCTTAATCAGAATCTGGCGCAGCCGCTCTATCACGTCATCCCCTCACGCCAGCGACTTGTGGAACGACCATTTGGCCAGCAACACCATCACCGCGGCATAGATGACGAGCGCAATCAAAGGCCCGGCGAGAAAGCTAAGCCCGGTGCCGCGCAGAAATACGCTCTTGAGTATGACGATGTAGTAGCGGGCCGCGATCAGGTAGGTGAAAGGCTGCACACCGATCGGCATCTGGTCGATTGGAAACGTGAATCCCGACAGCAGGAACGAGGGCAGGAATGCCGTCACCAGACCAATCTGGCTCGCGGCGAGCTGATTTTTCGTGGCGACCGAGATCCAGAATCCAAGGCCGAGAATCGCGATAAGGTAAATTCCTGAACCGACGCTCAGCGCGACTAGCGAACCGCGAAAGGGAACCTGGAACCAGAAGACCGCGATCGCGACGCAGACCGCCGTATTGAGCATGCCCAGCGCGAAGTAGGGTATCAGCTTGCCGATAATAATTTCGAGCGAGGTCACCGGCGTCGAGATGAGCTGTTCCATCGTGCCGCGCTCCCACTCGCGCGCGACCGTCAGTGAGGTGAGCAACACTCCGACCACCGCCATCACGATCGCGGCGACGCCCGGCACGATGAAGTTTTTGCTTTCGAGATCCTCGTTGAACCAGGTTCGCGCTTCGACCGACAGCACAGGATTCACGCTGGGCGCGTTGGACTTGCGCAGATACTCGGCTTGGACGACGGCGCCATAGGACGCGATCACGCCCTGCGCGTAGCCGATTGCGATCTCGGCGGTGTTGTTGTCGGATCCGTCGACCAGCGCCTGTATGTTCACCGGGCGCCCGTCGTGCAGACGCGCGGAGAAGTCGTACGGAATCACTATCGCGAGCTGGCATCGGCCGTCGTCCAGCGCGGCGCCAAGCGCGCGGTAGTCAGTGACAGTCGCGACCAAGTCGAAATACGCAGAAGACTGAAAGCGCTTGAGCAGATCCTGGCTCGCCTGGCTGCCTTCCTCATCAAGCGCGAACACCTTGATGTGCTTGGTGTCGAGATTGACGCCGTAGCCGAGCGTCGTCATCAGCATCAGCGGCATCAGCAGCACAATCAGCAGGCTGCGCGAGTCGCGCAGTACCTGGAAAACTTCCTTGCGCGAGATGGCGATCAGTCGGCGGAGACTCACCGCGACAGCTCCGAGACCGGATCTGCGTCGTGTCGAGTAGTCAACGCCACGAAAGCGTCTTCGAGGCTCGGACGAATCACTCTAAGGCCGGCGACTGATATTGCATCGGCTTCGAGCGCGGCGCGAATCGCCGGCGCAATCGCGGCGTCGGATACCACTAGATGCAATGCGCTGCCGAATACCGCTACGTCGCCAACGCCGTCGAAGTGGCGCAGGCGTTCGATCGCGTCGCCGATCCGATCGCATTCGAGCAGCAGCAGCGAGCCCCGGATCGAACCCAGCTTCAGTTCCGTCGGCGTGCCCAGCGCGATCAATTTGCCGCCATTCATCAGCGCCAGCCGGTTGCAGTATTCGGCCTCGTCCATGTAGTGCGTGGTGACGAAGATCGTGACGCCGTCGCTGCTCATCTGCTGGATCAACTCCCAGAACAGCCGGCGCGAGAGCGGATCGACGCCCGAGGTCGGCTCATCGAGAAACAGGATTGGCGGACGATGCAGCACGGCGCAGCCGAGTGCAAGGCGCTGCTTCCATCCTCCCGCGAGCGTGCCGGTCAGGCTCGACTCGCGGCCGCGCAGCCCGGCCATCTCTAGCGCCCAGTCGATCCGCCCGCCCAACTCGCTCGCCGGGACGCCATACATTCCCGCGTAGAAGCGCAAATTCTCGAGCACGGTGAGATCGGCGTAGAGCGAAAACTTCTGCGACATGTAGCCGATGTTGCGGCGGATCAGTTCCGGCGATTCGACGACGTCGTAGCCGGCGACGGTCGCGCGGCCGGACGTCGGATGCAGCAAACCGCACAGGATTCGAATCGTCGTGGATTTCCCCGATCCATTCGGTCCGAGAAATCCGAAGACCTCGCCGGCTCGAGTCTGAAATGAAATGCGATCGACCGCGGTGAAGTCGCCAAAGCGCTTCACCAGGTTTTCGACCTCGACCGAATTGCCGTTATTAGACCTTTGCATAACGAGCGGCTGCTCTCTTCCCCTCTCCCTGTAAGGGAGAGGATCGAAGGTGAGGGTCCTTATACAGCGCGCGTTTCGCGCGCGATTCAAGATTCTGATTCTTCTTCTGAGCGCGTGCGCCGGGATTACGCAAAGCTCTTCTCTCCGTTAGGGCGTGTCATGCCGCTGCGTGCGTCGCGTCTTTGCGCACAGCTTCGACGAAAAGATCTTCGATAGTCGGTGTGACGCGAACGATCTCGTCGAACTGAATCTGGCCGACGCTCAACCGCGCGGTGAATTCAGGGATACGGCGCTCAGCGTCATCGACAAACAAATGAACTGCGTCGCCCACCAGCACGACGCTCGATACTCCCTCGGCCGCCGCGAGTTCGTCCCTGACGCGGCGCGCCTCGAGCGACACGATCGAGACCACCGAGCCCTGCAGCCGCGATTTCAGACGCGCGGGTGAGTCGCAAAAGAGCAGGCGCCCTTGATGCAGTAGCGCTACGCGATGGCATCGCTCGGCCTCGTCGAGGTACGCGGTGGAATTGACCACGGTCACGCCCTGGCCGGCCAGCGAATAGAGCATCGCCCAGAATTCGCGGCGTGAAACCGGATCGACACCGTTAGTCGGCTCGTCGAGGATCAACACGCGTGGTGTGTGTATCAACGCGCAGACCAGGCCGAGCTTTTGCTTCATTCCTCCCGAGAGCTTGCCGGCCAGCCGCGCGCGGAACTCGCTCATCCCGCACGCCTTCAGGAGTTCGCCGCCGCGCGCCTCGCGGTCCCTTCTGCGAACGCCGAACAGGTCCGCGTAAAACCGGATGTTCTCCTCCACCGTCAAATCTTCGTAGAGGCCGAAGCGCTGCGGCATATAGCTGATGAGATGCTTGACGCCTTCGGGATCCGCCACCACGTCACATCGCGCGACTGTCGCAGTGCCGCCGTCGGGCGGCAGCACTCCGGCGAGTATCCGCATGGTCGTGGTTTTGCCGGCGCCGTCGGGCCCGACGATGCCGAAGATTTCACCGGGAGCGACTTCGAAGCTCAGGTGATCGATCGCGCGGACGCCGGAGAAATCCTTGACCAGATCGCGAACGACGACCGTCTTGTCATCCACGACTGTTGCCGCCTTGCACTGGAGGGCCCAGGTGAATCGTCGCGTCCGCGGGCATCCCGGGCTTCAGTTCGTGTCGGGGATTTTCAACGTCGATTTTTATTCGATATACGAGCGTCACCCGCTCCTTGTGAGTCTCGACGCTCTTGGGCGTGAATTCGGCCTCGGAAGATATGAACGAGATTTGTCCCGGATATGCTTTGTCCGGGTAAGTGTCGGTGTGAACCGTCGCCGCCTGGCCCCATCGAATGCGGCCGAGATCGGTTTCAGCCACGTAGGCGCGCAGCCAAACGTGATCGAGGTCAGCTAGCGTGACGACCGGCGTGCCCGGCTGCATCACCTCGCCGAGCTCCGTCTGCCGCGTGAGAATCACCCCCGAGAACGGCGCGCGCAGCGTGGTGTACCCGAGCATGATCCTCGCGAGCTGGAGATTTTCGCTGGCATTGCGGATGTTTGCCTTGGCGACCTCGATGTCCTGTTGCGCGCTGCGCTCCATCGCACGGTCGCGCTGCATCGCGGCGTCGGACTGCTTACGCGCGGTGTCGGTATGGTCGCGCTGGTCGCCGGAGATAATCTTGTCGCTCCACAGTTTCTGACTGCGGACGTAATCGATATTTTTTTGAGCGAGGTCGGCGTTATCGTTGGTGACGGTCGCCCGCGCAGCCTCGAGCTTCTGCATCGCCGAAGCAAGTTCCTGTTCCTGCACGTGGAGCGCAGCTTCGTTGATTGCGACTTGTTGGCGGTAGTCGCTGTCGTCGAGCCGTGCGATCAACGTGCCGGCCGTCACCCACTGCCCTTCGTCGAACGGCAATTCGATGACGCGCGATTGCACGCCCTTGAAACTCACGACGCTTTCGTGGGCTTCGATATTGCCCGATACGAGCAGATTGTCAGTCGCGACCTCGCCCTTGAAATACAGTGAGTAGCCAGTCCAGGCACCGACGCCAACTATCAGGATCGCCACCAGCACGACGATTCGTCTCATCATCCGGGTTGGCTCCGCCTTTTGACGGACAGGCCGCGTCGCGGCCGAACGCGAGCTAGCCCCGCGGAATTCACCAGACGATTTCCAAGCCAGCGCAAAAAATTCGCGCGCTGCCGCATGAAGCGAGGGTCGGTCGGTTCCATGCCGTGGATCAGACGAACGATTTGAGGCATCACCAGCGGAAACATAGCCAGCGACAACATCGAAATAAAAAGTTGAGTCAGATCGGCACCACGAGGAATGGATCCCTTGCGCTGCAGCACAC
>NZ_DATDGQ010000141.1:0-11238 GCF_036522015.1 Binatus sp. (SeqCode) | reverse complement strand
GCCGCTTCGAGGATTTCCAGCGCGCGCTGAAAGTCCCACGCGCGGTACTCGCGCGGCGGCTCGATCGATTGGTCGAGGAAGGCCTGCTGAAGAAAGTTTCGTACGAAGAACACCCGCCGCGCTTTGAATACCGCCTGACCGACAAGGGGAAGGCCTTCTGGGACGTGCTCGCCGCGATGTGGCGATGGGGCAGCGACTGGCTGTGGGGCGAAGGCGGGCCGCCAGTGACTCTCGTCGACAACGAAACCGGCCGCGAAGTCCGGCCGGTGGTAGTCGATGAAAATACCGGCGCGCACCTGACCGGCCGCCGCCTGCGCATGAGCCGCAAGCCTGAGTCGCCTTCAGGCGCCAGCTAGCAGCTACCTCCCCGGCACGAAGTCGTCACAACCTAACGATGCTTGGGACGGCCGACGCCGATGAGCGGCACGCGGTACGGGTTGGGTATGGAATTCTCCGTCAGCGCCAGGGTTGCGCTGTGCGCGCCGGTCGTATCTGGGGCGAATACGACTCCCAGCGTGCAATCTTTCCTGGGCGCTATCGTCACGGGAAAATCACCGCACGTTCCGGTGCCGCTTAGAGCATAGTCGGCCGGGTCGGACGGAATTGCGCGGGAGATGATCAGCGAATGCTTCGTCCCGGTGTTATAGATCCTCAGATTTCTGGTAACAGCGTGACCGACGGTTACCTTGCCGAACGCCAGCGTGACGTTCACCGACATTGAGGTAGTCGGCGTCGCGACGGGTGTGGCAGTTGCGGTCGTGGTCGAGGTAGGAGTCGCGGTTCGAGTACTGGTAGCGGTCGCGGTCGTGGTCGGCGTCGCGGTTTGAGTACTGGTAGCCGTCGCGGTCGTGGTCGGCGTCGCGGTTTGAGTACTGGTAGCGGTCGCGGTCGTAGTCGGCGTCGCGGTGGCTGTCGAGGTGGGAGTACCAGTCGCGGTGTCAGTACTCGTAGCAGACGCCGTTGGCGTGTGAGTTGGCGTCGCGGTCGAGGTCGCAGTTGCGCTCCGCGTTGCTGTCGCTGTCGGAGTTGCCGTAGTTGTCGCGGTAGCAGTTGAGGTTGGCGTAGATGTGGCGGTGTGCGTAGCTGTCGCAGTTGCCGTAGAAGTGGCGGTGTGCGTGGCTGTCGCAGTTGCCGTAGCTGTCCGGGTTGCCGTCGGCGTGGCAGTTGCGGTTACCGTTGCGGTAGGTGTTGCTGTCGCAGTCGCGGTCGCGGTCGCAGTGGCGGTTGGTGTTGCAGTAACTGTGGCAGTCGCCGTCGCGGTGGCGGTCGCAGTTGCGGTGGCGGTTGGCGTCGCCGTAACCGTTGCGGTCGCTGTGGCAGTTGCAGTGCCAGTTGCGGTTGGCGTTGCTGTGGCGCTCGCGGTTGGAGTCGGCCTGCCATCGGGAAACAATCCGAACACAGCGAGTTGGGTCTGCGTTCCCACATAAACCGATCCGTTGGCTACCGTCGGTACGGCGAACTTCACGGCTGGTCCGGGGTTATCGGCGACGAACTGGTTGCTGTCGTACAGCTCGGTATTCAGGTTGGTAGCATCGAGGGCGTACAGAATCGCGGTACCACCTGTTTGCCATGCCGAACTGTTGATTGCCCACAATATCCCGCCGGTCGTGCCATTGGCGGAGATGACCGGCGATGCGCCCGGGTATCCAAAAAAGCCGCGCGCCGTCGATGCGGGCGACGACTGGATCAGTCCGTTGTTTATAACGAACATCTTTGGAAGATCGAAATTACCAATCGTATAGATCATGTTCTGCAGACCGACATTCGGCACCATCCCCTGCCAGTACGCGGGCGTGCTCCACATTCCAGTGACCGCGTTGTCAATTTCCTGCACCATCATATCGGTCGTCGCGTTGAATCCACCCATGCTGTCGCGATTCACCAGATAAAGGGTGCCCACTTTGCCGGCGCCGACCATCAGATGTGGATTCGGTCCGGGCTGATCGGGCAGCAGCAGGGTGCCGCCGGAACCCATGTCCAAGTCATTATCGGAGAGGTAGAGCTCGTTGAGCGGCGTAAAAAAATCGTCGAGCAGCAGGGTTCCGCCGCCAGGCGTATACCGCAGAAAGCTGTCGCTGAAATCAGCCAGCGGCGGAGTTGTGTCAAAGGTTCCGTTGCCGGTGATCGCGATCAGGTCGCCGTTGGTGTCAACGCCCGGACCGCATCCTGACTCCCAGATGCCGCCGTCCGAGCCGTTGGGCGTGGTGTTGTAAACGACGACCTGCGCCAATGACGTTTTGTCGTAGCCGAGAATCCATCCGTGGTACGGCACGATGTCGCAATGCGAGGCAAAGCTCAAATAGACCACGCCGTTCGCGAGCGTTAGTGCTGGACGATCGTTCTGCAGCAGCGGATTGAAGGAAACCATCCCCTTGACGGCATCCGGCGCTGATCCCCGCACGCTCGCAGTAATCGTTACGGGACTTTTCGGCTTCTCGAGACCAGTCGTGATATCGAGCGCGTGAAGTTGCTGCTGGTAGCTGCCCGGTCCCCGCTTGACCTTGGACACGACGTATAGGGTTCCTGTGCCTGGGTCGGTGCCCGGGTCGATCACGGGCGTAGCGGTGATCCCTATAATCGGTACCAAGTCGCCGCATCCGAGATCGGTCGCGGGCACCGCGGTAATTCCATCCTCTGGATCGATAAAGCTCGTATGCCAAAGCGGCGGTCCCGCCACGTCGGCGTCGAATGCGTACACGCTGTCGTTTTCGGTCGCGACGTAGACGACGTTGTGCGTTCCGAGGCTCGGGACCGTCACGTTTGGAACGTACAGCGGCTGCGCGTAAGCTGCGCCGTCGATGGCGTCGGTGAACAGCAGGCCGAATTGCGGCGGGTTGACAGTCGAGGGAGTCAGCACGCTTTCGGCAAGGTTTTGCCCGGTGCGGAAATTATCGTTGCGGTAGAGTAACGTCCCGGCAAAGCCGGGCTCCAACCCGCGCGCGGCAACTCCGGACTGCGCCGAGCGCAATCGCCCGGGCGCGCCCGCCGCATGGCCAATCACTACAGCGCCTGAGATAACCGCGACGAGCGCCGCCATACCTAGCATCAAACCCCGCAACGCTTGCCTTGTCACTTTCCCCCGACGCACGCTCCTGTCCTTATGCGCACGAATTTTACAGACGTAACCGCAGCAGGTCTACAACAAACCTCGGCTTCGATACTCGAAGGAGTTAATCGCTACAATGTGAGCTTCGGTCTATCTCAAGGATTTCATCGGAACCCCTGCTCTTTTGTGATATTCGCTAGGGCGAGGCATCGAAGGTGGATCCTCCTTCCGACGACCGCTCGCAACCGTTTCAAAGAATCACGCGCTGGCTCATCCCCAACCGCTCGACCGCGTTGCGCCAATATCGCTCGCGCGCGCGCATCTACGATCTCGAGCTTTTTTTGTTCGAGCCCGTGCGCCAACGTTCGATAGAGCTACTGCGTCTCAAAGACGGCGACCGCGTCCTCGATGTCGGCTGCGGTACCGGACTCAGTTTCACCGCGCTGGAAAACCTGGTCGGTGCCGATGGCTCGATCGTCGGAATCGAGCAGAGCCCAGAGATGATCGAGCGGGCGCGCGCGCGGGCGGATGACAACAACTGGAGGAACATCGAGTTCGTCTCGGCTTCGGTCGAGGAAGCTGCGATCCCGTACGCGGCCGACGCGGCGCTGTTTCATTTCACACACGACATAATGCGCACGCCCAAGGCGGTCGGCAACGTAGTTAGCCATCTCAAGCCTGGCGCGCGGGTGGTCGCGGCTGGACTCAAGTGGGCGCCAGTCCGGACGATGCCGCTGAATCTGTTCGTCTGGAACGCCGCGTTGCGATCGACGAGCACACTCGAGGGGCTGGCGCGTCCGTGGAGCAATCTCGAGACTATTTTGCAAGAGCTGGAGGTCGAGCAAATGCTGGGCGGCACCGTTTACGTCGCCAGGGGCATCGTCAAGTAGCACGGCCTTTTCTGATACTATTGTCGCATGGCGTTGCGAAGCTGCAGTATCTGAATATCGCTCGCGACGCCGGCAGGTCATGAGACATAAATTTGCTCTCGCGGCGTTTTTTTCGGTGGCCGTTCTCTCGGGATGCGCGACTCAAATGCCCGATCAAAATCAGGCGCAACTGCAAGCGGCCGGATCGTCTCAATTGCAACCGCAACTCGTAATCGCGCCCAAGGTGGAGGACGTGCCCGCTCATGCGTTGCCATTCAAGGGCAAGCTGCTTTCCGGCGATCCGTCTATCCTCCCTCCTGCGGTCGCGATGTCCTTGTCGGATACTTCGCCGGTGACATTTACCTATCGCGAAGAATTGACCCACGACGATTATCACGTTCCTCTGATCATTTCCTGGATGGATCCGGCAGATTGGGAGGGTGCTCCGACAGGCGATATTGGCGTGACCGCGTTCGCCTCTTTATCGGTAAGTGCCGGCGACATTGTCTTAGGCGACTACACTGCCAAGGAGCACGCCTCGAAATCGTACAACCTGTACCTGCAGCCCACCCACAAGGAGGTGGATGACGCTGCACTCGCGGCGGTCCGGCAAAGGATCGATGAAAAGCTCTATAAGGATGAGGCGAGGTTGGCGCAGGCGGCAGCCAGAGCAGTCAAATCTTCAACCGCGTCCGCCGGCAAATGATTCGCCGAATTCTGTTACTTCTGCTTTACCTCGCCGGCACCGCGGCAATCGGCTGCGCTGTGCAAGGACAACCATTTGAGAAAGCCACGTCGCCTCCCGGCAACGCGGTAATTTACGTGTATCGGCCTTACAGCTACGCGTCGTCGTTGATCGTACCTGCTGTTACATGCGGTGAGGACACGGTGCGCATCGGCCCCGGCGGCTACCACGCGTTCATAGTTCCGGCCGGCGAGAAGATCGTTTGCAGCGTCCAAACCGACGCCGGTGCGGACGAAGTTGATTTCCAAACCGAACGACGCTCCTACTATGTCAGAGAAGAACTCGGATGGGGCGCTTGGACTTCCATGCCACATCTCAATCCAGTCGACACTGACAAGGCGCAGACCGAAATCCAGAGCTGCGTGCTGGAACCGCAAACTACTCCGACCGCTCAAGCTACTCAGACCGGGAGCGCGAAATGACCTCTCCCCTGGCCTCTCTCCCTTCAGGCGAGGGGAACCGGAACAGAAAGGGCCAAGGGGTGGCGTGAAGGTTTCGATAAGTCTGAGCTGATTGGTTCCCCTCTCCAGAAGGGAGAGGGGGCCGGGGGGAGGTGAAAATAACCCGAAACCAGTTTGTGACTCGCGAGAAGCTCCAGCTCGCAAGAGAGCTGCGCCGGAGGATGACGCCGCAGGAGAAAATCCTGTGGCATGCGCTCAGAAAGGGCGCGCTTGACACCCTCCATTTCAGGAGACAGCAGGTTGTCGCCGGATACATTGTCGATTTCTATTGCGCATCAGCGAAGGTCGCGATTGAAATAGACGGCGACTCGCATCTCCATAGAACCGAGCACGACGAGATTCGAGATCGAGCGCTGTCGGAAATGGGAATAACGACTCTGAGGATCAGCAATAATGAGGTCGATCGGGATTTGAGCGAGGTTTTGAAAAGGATCGCAGAGCGAACCTCTCCCCTAACCCCTCTCCCTTCAGGCGAGGGGAACCAAAAGGTGACAAGAGATCACTGTCGCGGATTCAACGCTTCTTCTCGCTCTCCTAAAGGGAGAGGGGGCCGGGGGGAGAGGTAATGCCGCTCGAGGACGATGTCACAGCAGTACGCGAGCCTCATCGTTTCGATGAAGCCAGTCTCGAACGTTATCTGCGCGAGCGGATGCCGGACTTTCGCGGGCCTCTGGTCGTTCGACAATTCGTTGGCGGGCAATCGAATCCCACTTTCATGCTCGAGACTCGTGATGCGCGCTTTGTGATGCGCAAGAAGCCGCCGGGCACTCTGCTCCAGTCCGCGCATGCGGTCGATCGCGAATATCGAATCATCAAGGCGCTCGCCGCGACCGACGTGCCGGTGCCGCGCGTGCATCTTCTGTGCGAGGACGCCAGCGTCATCGGCACCGCGTTCTTCGTGATGGACTGTGTCGAGGGACGCATCATGCGCGATCCGATGATGCCGGATTCGAGCCCATACGAGCGTGCGGCCTGCTACGACTCGATGAACGACGTGCTCGCGCGGATGCACAAGGTCGATTTTCGCGCGGTGGGACTCGGCGACTACGGCCGGCCGCAGGCTTATGTTCAGCGCCAGCTCGCGCGATGGACGAAGCAGTACGAGGCGTCGAAGATCGACGAAATCCCCGAGATGGATCGGTTGATCGAATGGCTCGGGCGGCATATCCCCGCGGATGACGAGACGACGATCGCGCACGGCGACTACCGGATAGAAAACATCATCTTTCATCCGGTCGAGCCGCGCGTAGTCGCGGTGCTCGATTGGGAGCTCTCGACGCTCGGGCATCCGCTGGGCGACCTGGCGTGGGCCTGCCGCGCCTACCATTGCCCGCAGGGCATCGATGGCGTGTCGAGTTTTCAAGGGATCGATAAGGGGTATGGAATTCCGCACGAAGCGGAATTCGTTGCCGCGTACTGCCGGCGCGTCGGCCGAGCGAGCGTGCCCGATCTGATGTACTTCGTCGCGTTCTCGTTTTTTCGTGGCGCCGCGATCGCGCAAGGTATTGCGATGCGCGCAAAACTCGGCAACGCGAGTGGCCCCGATGCGGCATTGCGCGGAGCGAAGGCGCGAATTACCGCGGAGCTTGGATGGGAAGTGGCGCAGCAGTGCGATCGAGCCAAACCGACCTCGTGAATGTGGCGGAAATCGTAAGTCTCGACGCGGTCGCGCTGTCGCGCGCGATAAAGTCGAAGCAGGTCTCGTGCGTCGAGGTGATGAACGCGTATCTCGACCGCATCGAACTGCTGAACCCGCGCGTCAACGCGATCGTTTCGCTGCAACCCCGCGAGCATCTACTCGAACAGGCGAAGAATCGCGACGCGCAACTCGCTCGTGGCGAGGTTCTCGGCTGGATGCACGGCTTTCCGCATGCGGTTAAGGATCTCGAGCCGACCAGAGGCATCCGCACCACGATGGGATCGCCGCTGTTCAAAAATTTCTTTCCGCGCGACGAATCGATCCTGGTCGAGCGTATAAGACGCGCGGGCGCGATTCTCATCGGCAAGACCAACGTGCCGGAGTTCGGGCTCGGCTCTCAAACCTACAATCCGGTCTTCGGCACCACGTTCAACGCATACGATCAGTCGAAGACCTGCGGCGGCACCAGCGGAGGCGCGGCGGTCGCGCTCGCGCTTCGGATGATCCCGGTGGCAGACGGCAGCGACAACGGCGGCTCGCTGCGAAATCCCGCGGCGTGGAACAACGTATTCGGGTTCCGAACCTCTTCAGGCCGGGTGCCGTCGCAGTTCTACGAGGTTTTCATACCGTCGATTTCAGTACATGGGCCGATGGCTCGCAACGTGCCGGACCTGGCGATGTTTCTTTCGGTGATTGCCGGATACGACGCGCGCACCCCGCTTTCGATTCGCGAAGATCCGGCCGCGTTCGCCGGCACGCTCGAGCGGGACTTCAAGGGCGCGCGCATCGGATGGGTCGGCGATTTCGGCGGACAGATCCCGTTCGATCCCGGAGTGCTCGAACTCTGCGAAGGTTCGCTCAAGGTTTTCGAAGCGCTCGGAAGTAAGGTGGAAACGGCAACGCTCGACTACCCGCTCGAGCGCGTATGGCAGAGTTGGACGGCGCTGCGAGGTTGGCAAATCGCGGCCGAGTTCCGTGCCAGCTTTCCCGATCCCGCCCAACGCGCACTGATGAAACCCGAACTGCAATGGGAGATCGAAAACGGTCTGCGGTTGACGGCGATGGAAGTTGCGATCGCGTCGAGGGCGCGTACCGCGTGGTACCATGCGGTGCGCGAATTTTTCGAGAAGTACGATTTCATGATCGCGCCGGCCGGCCAGGTGTTTCCATTCGACGCGAATATACATTGGCCGAAAGAAGTCGGCGGCGTCTCGATGGATACCTACCATCGCTGGATGCAAGTCATGATTCCGATCTCGATGTCAGGCTGCCCCGCACTCAGCGTACCGGCCGGCTTCAATGATCGCGGCTTGCCGATGGGCGTTCAGATCGTGGGCCCGAATCATGCGGAGATGGCGTGCATGCAACTCGGACACGCGTACAATCAAGCGACGAACTGGGTGACCAAGCGACCGCCGACACTATCAACTGAGCGTATTTGATAAGCGCGGGGACAGCCCTAAGAATCGTGACATGCGAATACTTGTGACGGGATCCTCGGGCTGGTTGGGTCAGACGCTGGTCCCGCGACTTCGAAATGCAGGCAGTGAGGTCGTCGGCCTCGACCTGCTGCCCGCTCCAACGACACAAATTGTTGGGAGCGTCGCCGACCGCGAGCTGGTTCGATCAACGATTCGTGATTTCCAGGTGAACGCGGTGATTCATTCGGGAGCGCTGCACAAACCAAATATCGAAACGCATGAGACGTCATCCTTTGTTTCGGCGAACGTTCAAGGGACGCTTAATCTGCTTGAGGAATCGGTCTCGCCGGGTTCCAAGGTGGACCGCTTCGTTTTCACATCGACTACGTCGCTCATGATCTCAAGTGAAATCAGAGCTGCGCGATCGCGAAACGTCACGGAAGCGCTATGGATCGATGAAGACATGACGCCGCTTCTCCCGCGCAACATCTACGGCGTGACCAAATATGCCGCCGAGCATTTGTGCCGTCTGTTTCACCAGATCCACGGACTTCCGGTACTCATCCTCAGGACCGCACGGTTTTTTCCCGAGGAAGACGATATGGCCCATGAAATTTCGCAGTCGGGTCCGAATACCAAGGCCAATGAACTTCTGTTTCGCCGACTGAGTGTGGAAGATGCCTCGGAAAGTCACGTCGTCGCGATTTCGAAGGCGCCGGAAATCGGTTTCGATACCTTCATCATCTCAGCTAGGACGCCCTTTCACCGCGGCGACTGCAAGCAGCTAATCACCGACGCTCCCGCGGTGGTCGAGCGGTACTTTCCCCATTATGGAGAACTCTACAAGCGTGTCGGGTGGACGATGTTCGAGCGCATCGATCGCGTTTACGACTCGGGAAAAGCGTCGAGGGTCTTAGGTTTCGAATGTCGCTATAGATTCAAGGAGATGCTTGACGAGCTAGCTGCGAAAACTGGCGGTCGGTGAGTCAGTCGTCAGCGCGAGATCGGATGGGCCTTGAACTGCAGCATTTGAGAAAAAATTGATACAACCTTTTCTGACGAGATCCGAGGATCGGTGGTATTTGGCGACGTGAATCTTTCTTTGCGGATTTTCGCGTGAAGAACGCCGAGCTCACTTCTTCCAAGAGCGCGCTAGTGACGTTCCTTTTGGGATTTCTGTCATGTGTCTGGTCTATGATGGTCGGTCCAGTCGCGCTCACTAGAGGGTACGTGTCGTTTCCGAGTTTCTTCGCCGTCGCATTTTGGCCTTTTATGCTTTCGATTTATGCAGTCCTCGTTCTGTCAGGATCGAGGTCTTGGAACGGATCGATGATTGGAGACAAGCAACAGTCACTCGATCGCTTTCGGCGATACATGTTCATTTGGATTCTGGGAGGTGCACTGGTAGGACTTGCCTTTTCCGTTTTTCATCTGCTTACTTCCGACGAGTCGTCCCAAAGGATCCACATGTACGCTAGTGCGGGATTTCTGATCGTCGTTCTGTTTTCGCTCTGGGCTCCAAGGTTTGGCGTACTGAGGCATAGGTAGTGATGTTGGGTTTCCCGATTGGCCCGTAGTTGGCTAGAACTACGGAGCTAAAGACCCAGTCCTATGGACCCTGCCGAGTTCTTTGAAGGCAGGTGCCACCTTTGTGCTATCTCCCACCCTTCGCAGCTATTTGAATGTGAATAGTCAGTCGGCGACGTGGGATTCGGTTGGGGCCGGTGCGGGGCGGCCGAGGGCTCGGCGCCATAGTTGGGACCATCCGGCGCTGACGCGGTCCATGTATAGGTAGATTACCGGGGTCGTGTAGAGCGTCAGGACCTGGCTTACGAGTAGGCCGCCGACGATTGCGATGCCCAGCGGGCGGCGCATCTCGGAGCCGGTGCCGTTGCCGAGCGCGAGTGGCAGGCCGCCGAGCAATGCGGCCGCCGTGGTCATCATGATTGGGCGGAAGCGCAGCACGCACGCCTGGTAGATCGCGTCGTGCGGCGATTTGCCCTCGCCGCGTTGAGCTTCGAGTGCGAAATCGATCATCATGATGGCGTTTTTCTTGACGATGCCTATCAGCAAGATGATGCCGATCAGCGCGATCACGCTCAGCTCGATGTGGAAAAGGAGCAGCGCGAGGATTGCGCCGACGCCGGCCGAGGGCAGCGTCGAGAGAATCGTGATCGGATGGATATAACTCTCGTAGAGAATGCCGAGCACGATGTACACGGCGAACAGCGCGAACGCGATGAGGAAGCCTTCGTTCTTGAGCGAATCCTGAAACGCCTGCGCGGTTCCCTGGAAAGTTCCGCGAATGCCGGCGGGCATTTTAATTTGCGCTTCGGCCTGCGTAATCGCATCAACCGCATCGCCCAGCGCGACGCCCGGCGCCAGATTGAACGAGATCGTAATCGACGGGAATTGCCCCTGGTGATTGATTGCGAGCGCGGTCGTTTGCGGCGCGAAGTGGGTGAAGGTGCTGAGCTTGACGAGACCTCCGGTGTTGGAGCGCACGTGAATCAGGTCGAGCGACTCGGGGTTCTGCCAGAATTGCGGCGCGACCTCCATCACGACGTGGTACTGGTTCAGCGGCGTGTACATCGTGGACACTTGCCGCTGGCCGAACGCGTCGTACAGGGTGTCGTCAATCGCCTGCTGCGAAAGTCCGAGCCGCGACGCGGTGTCGCGATCGACGACGACGTTGGCCTCGAGGCCGCTGTTCTGCTGATCGCTGCTGACGTCGGTGAGAATTTTAACGGTGCGCAATTTCTTGAGCACTTTCGGCGCCCATTGGTTGAGCTCGTTGAGATCGTCGCTCTGGATCGTGAACTGATATTGCGCGTTACTGCTCCTGCCGCCGATTCGCAAATCCTGAACCGCCTGCAGGTAGAGATTGACGCCGGCGATGTGCGCGACCTCCTTGCGGATGCGCCCGATGACCAGGTCGGCGTTGATCTTGCGCTCGCTCAAGGGCTTCAGCGCGATGAACATGTTCGCGGTGTTGGTTGCGCCGTTGCCGCCGGTGAATGCGATGACGTTATCCACAGCCGGGTCTTTATCTATGGC
>NZ_DATDGQ010000140.1:0-14881 GCF_036522015.1 Binatus sp. (SeqCode) | reverse complement strand
GCACGCGACTATCAAGAGTACGACCGCAAGTTGTATTTTTGCCGGCATCGCAGCCTAAAACGTCACCACGCTTCGAATCGACTTGCCTTCGTGCATCAGGTGGAAGGCGTCGTTGATCTTGCCGAGCGGCATCACGTGCGTGATCAGATCGTCGATATTGATCCTGCCTTCCATGTACCAATCGACGATTTTCGGCACATCGCGGCGGCCGCGCGCGCCGCCGAACGCCGTGCCCTTCCACGTGCGTCCGGTCACGAGCTGAAACGGCCGCGTCGAAATCTCCTGCCCCGCGCCCGCGACGCCAATGATCACGCTGGTGCCCCATCCGCGCTGACAGCACTCGAGCGCCTGGCGCATCAGCTTGACGTTGCCGACGCATTCGAACGAAAAATCCGCGCCGCCGCGCGTCAGGTTCACGATATGCGGGACGAGCTCGCCCTCGACCTCCGCGGGATTCACGAAATGAGTCATGCCGAATTTCTCGGCGATCGCTTTGCGCCCGGGATTCATATCCACGCCGATGATCATCGACGCGCCCGCAATCCTTGCCCCCTGCACCACGTTGAGACCAATGCCCCCGAGTCCGAACACGACCACCCGGTCGCCGGCTTGTACCTTCGCGGTGTTCAGAACGGCGCCGATTCCAGTCGTGACGCCGCATCCGACGTAGCAAATCTTTTCGAACGGCGCGTCGTCGCGGACTTTCGCCAGCGCGACCTCGGGCACCACGGTAAAATTCGCGAAGGTCGACGTTCCCATATAGTGACGCAGCGGTTTTCCGTCGCGCGCGAATCTGCTGGTGCCGTCGGGCATCACGCCGCGGCCCTGCGTCTCGCGAATCGCAGTGCACAGATTGGTTTTTCCAGAGAGGCAAGCTGGGCAACTCCTGCACTCTGGAATGTAGAGCGGGATGACGTGGTCGCCGCGTTGCAGCGTGGTCACGCCGGACCCGGTTTCGACCACGACGCCCGCGCCCTCGTGTCCGAGGATCGCCGGGAAGAGCCCCTCGGGATCGGCGCCGGACAGAGTGTACGCGTCGGTGTGGCAGACCCCGGTGGCCTTGATTTCGACCAGCACTTCGCCGGCCTTGGGCCCTTCGAGGTCGACGCTTGCGACTTCGAGCGGTTCGCCGGCCTTGTTCGCGATTGCGGCTTTTACTTTCACGATTCCAGCGCGATGCCCGAATATAATACGCCGCCGCCTCGCCCGGCGAACCCCTCGCACCGCCCCGCTTGATGGCAATCGCAAATGGTGCCAAACCTCGTCACACCGTCAAGTAATCGACTCAATGAGGAAGCGGAATGGCCGACAAAGATCTGTCCCCCGACCAGGTGATCGCATCGCTGCTCGAAGGCAAGTCGCGACGCGAGATGATGGTAATTCTCGCGCGGCTGGAGCACGGCGGCGCCGGAATCTACCAGTCGTTTGCAGCGAGCGAACGCAACGAGAAGGCGCGCGCCGCTTTGCTCGCGGGGGCAGCGCGCGAGGAGCAGAACTCCGCGCTGCTCAGGACGATGACCGCCGTCAAGGACAAGTGCGAGAAATGCGGCAAGGCGCTGGTGCCTCCTGCCCCGGCCCAGTGTTGTTCATTTCAATGCACCTTCTGTTCCGACTGTGCGGATGAAATGAAGCACGTCTGTCCAAACTGTTCGGGAGAGCTCACGGCGCGTAGCATCTGAGACTGAGGAACTTTCAATGCAGATAATCGGCACGGTCAAGGAAATCTGGCGCTACCCGGTAAAGTCGATGGCCGGCGAACGCATGCAGCGCGCGAACGTAAGCGCGCGTGGAATTTACGGCGATCGCGGATGGGCGATTCGCGATGAAAAGGCCGGCGAAATCCGCAACGCCCGCAAACTCCCCGCGCTGCTCCATTGCACCGCGGTGTATCTGCGCGAGCCAAACGCCGACGATGCGCCGCCGGCGCAAATCACTCTTCCCGACGGCACCACGTTTCGCTCCGATTCCGCCGAGGCCAACGCCCGCCTGTCCGATTTGCTCGGACGAACCGTCTCGATCTGGCCGATCCAGCCGGCATCCGAGCGCGACTTCCTCAAGCGCGGGGCGCCCGACAATCCCGACATGATAGCCGAGTTGCGCCAGGTCTTCGGCCGGCTCGAAAGTGAACCGCTGCCAGACCTCTCGACGCTGCCGCCGCAGATTCTCCAATTCACGTCGCCGTTCGGGACTTTCTTCGACGCGTTTCCGTTCAACGTTCTGACCACTGCGTCGCTGGGCGCGCTTGCCAGCCGCAATCCTGCCGCAGATTTCGACTCACGCCGCTTTCGTCCCAACGTGCTGGTCGAGACCAACCGCGGAATCGAAGGATTGGTCGAAGCAGAATGGTCCGGGCGGACGCTCCGAATTGGCGCGACGCGAATCAAGATCGAGATGCCCACGGTGCGATGCATTATACCGACGCTCGACCAGCCCGGGGTGAAGAAGGATCCATCGGTGCTGCGAACTATCGTACGCGACGCGGCGCAGAACCTGGGCGCATATGCGACAGTCTCTGCCGGAGGAACAATCGCGCTCGGCGACCAGGTCGCGCTCGAATAGCAGCCGAAACGGCACAGGAGGACAGGGTGGGGGAAGCGCGGGGTGGTACCTCGCAACGCCGGCTGGCGATTGCGGGCATGGCGGGCAATATCCTCGAGTGGTACGACTTTTCGATCTACGGTTTCTTCGCGTACGCGATCGGCGAGAACTTTTTCCCCTCGCATAGCAAGTCCACTTCGCTCATAGACGCCTTCGGCGTGTTTGCGGCAGGCTTCCTGATGCGGCCGGTGGGCGCGTTGTTGTTCGGCCAGATCGGCGACCGATGGGGGCGCAAACAGGCACTGACGATCTCGGTCGTCGCGATGGCGGTGCCGACCGTGCTCATCGGGTTGCTCCCCACGCACGCACAAATCGGCGTGATGGCGCCGATTCTGCTGGTCGTGCTGCGTTTGATCCAGGGACTTTCGGTTGGCGGCGAGTACACAACTTCGGTCGTCTTCATGGTCGAGGGCTCGGCCAGCAATCGGCGCGGATTGCTCGGCGCGTTTGGCGCGGCGGCGGCGTTTGCGGGCGTGATGCTGGGATCGGCTGTCGGAGCCATAGTCGCGGCTATGATGGCGCCGGAAGCGCTCGCCTCATGGGGATGGCGGATACCGTTTCTGGCCGGCGTTACGATTGGGATTGCGGGTTACTACATTCGGCGCGAGCTGCAGAGTGCCGACGACGTGCCGCGCATCGCGCCGCCGCCGATCGGCGAAGTGCTGCGCACGCAATGGCGCCGCGTCTTGCAAATCGCGGGCTTCAAGGTGCTCGAATCGGTCGGCTTCTACCTGATGTTCGTTTACTCGGCGACCTATCTGACTGAGATCGTTGGCATCGCCAAGAGCCGGGCGCTCGCGATCAACACTATCGGGATGGCAGCGGCTGTGGTGATGCTGCCGGTGGCAGGCGCGCTGTCGGATCGATTCGGGCGCAAGCCGATGCTCTTGCTGTCGGCGGGCGCGATCATCACTTTCGCGTGGCCGCTATTCAACCTGCTCTGGCATCCAGTTTTTCACGTTCCACTACTAGGACAGTTAGGTTTTGCACTGCTGATAGCTACTTTCGACGGCGTCGCGCCGGTAACTGCAGCCGAAGCATTCCCCGCCAACGTGCGATGCACCGGTGTAGGACTCAGCCACAACCTATGCATGGCACTGCTGGGAGGGACCGCACCGATGGTCGCGACCTATCTTATCGATAAGACCGACAATGAGATGGTGCCACCGCTATATCTTATAGCCGCAGCAATCATATCGGCGATCTTCGTGCTGAGTCTTAAAGAAACCGCGCACGAACCTCTGTCGGAATGAGTGCCAGGCAGTTGTCGTGCCTACGGGTTACCTCTATTGGAGAAAGTCGCTGTCGTCCCGTCGAACTTGGTGAGATGAATGGTGAACGGCTCGTTGTAGGTCCGGGCCCTATCCTTGAGGAAACTGAGCGCAACTGCCTCTCCCAGCAACAAGGAGGTGTCCGTGTCGCTGCGCCAGTGGATGCCGGCATGGATCCCGTGACCGAAACTGACGTTGTGTCCGAGCTTGTTGAGTTCACCATTCACGGTCAAGACATCCGGGCCTGGGTAGTCCAATAGCGAAAGTCCATCGTCCGAAGGCACCTTCGGATTTGGAATCACGAAGCTGCCGTCGAAGAAGAACTTCAGCACGGTGATGCAAGCGCCGCCGACTACACCGTGTCCCGTCGGATAGGACGGATGCGTCGGCGAGCCCTCAGGAAACGCCTGCGAAAGCAGCCACGTCCCATACTTGGTGAAACTCTGCTGAAGTCCGATCGAGCTCAGGATCACATTACTCAGAGTGACATCGGTCTTGTTGCTTTGCCCAGTCATGATCAGGTGGACGATGCCTCCAATGGCCTCTGGCCGAGGACGGAGGTGCACAAACCATTTCTGATACCAGACGGCATTCAGAGCCTTGGTCGCCACTTCGGTTAGGGTTCCCGCGAAATCGGGCGCACCGAAGGTGCCGAAGCCGTTTTCCGTCTTCGAGCCGATATAGGGGTTGCCGGGATTTAACGGCGTGCCAATTGTGCCGAGCACGAGGAGCGCGGTGAAGTAGGCCTGGTAAAGCAGGTCCACGTGGGTAAACGCCGAGAGATCTCGACCGTTACGCATATACCGAAGCTGCGAGTCGATCTGATTTTTAAGGCCGGTCACATTACCATCCTGCGCCGTGAGCCAGTCGCCGAAGCTGTACATGTAATCGATGTCCGGCTGATAGCACGTCATCTGCTGACTCATCGGTTGAGCGCCTAGCGCCGTCGGCTTAATAAAAAACTGGGAAATGTACGGTCCCAGCGCCTCGCCGGGGAAAGCGCCCCGGAACAACAAGTTCGGTGTCACTTTGCCGCCGCTTCTCGGCCCGAAATAGGCAGGTTGTGATCCCAATTCCGCTGCTGCTGCGACGGCCAGCGCGCTCGAGCTATAGTCGGTGAAGGCAACGTCACGAAGCAGCGAAGCCCAATAGTGTTCGAGCAGCTCGGTCGCGTTTTGATCGCTTGCCGTCCTGGGCGCGGGAGGCACCTGAGGCTGGCCGAACTGCACGTTGTCGAGCGCTGCCAGGTCGAAGGCCAGGCCGCCTTGTGGGCCGTTGAGCGTGCGTGTGCCACCCACGACGATCTTTTGGAAATCCGAAAACCCGCCGCTATTCAACGCGTCCGTGAAGGATGCGAAGGCTTGAAGATCGACCCGCCCAAAGTCGTCGTGCGGAAGACCCTTGGTGTAGGTGCCACCCTGGTCGGCATAGCGTGCCGGGTCGCCGTTGTTGACGTTAACCGCGGGCCCGACGAGTGCGTCGTGAGTCGCTTCGCCGACCCGGAGAGAGAAAGCCTGGACCAACCTGTCGTGGGTAACACTTGCCGGCAGTCCATTGCCGGAACGGCCGGCGCCGAAGTCGGACTGCGTCGGTAAATCAGGGGTTTCACGCGCGCTGGCCGACGATGCGGCGACGAGCGGCGCGAGGACTCCCGTCGATGCAGCAGCGGTCGCCGCGCCGAGTCCCGCGATGAAGCGCCGGCGTCCCGGCGACTTCGGCGCTCCGCTCGATTTTACAGTTGTGTCGGTGAGGTCTGCGTTCGCGCCAGACTGGTGCTTTCCGGAAAAATGTTTAGTCAAAATAATCCCCCATGGCCGTGATGTAGAAATACCGCAGGCTCATATTGGACGCAGCTTTTAGCAATTCGTGTAGCAGGATGCTACAGCGCGGGCGTGAAAATTTACCGCAAACTCTGGTTCAGGAAGATCGTTGCGAGCATGTGGACGAAAGGCCTGCGAGCAGTGTCGAAACCAGCCACTCGAAGCTTTTGTCCACGTCGAGCGGAATCCCGAATCCGCCAGCGATTTCGATCGCCGCAAAGCCATGCACGGTGCTGCGAAGAGCGCGGATTGCGTGCAGGCCTTCCCGGCGATCCAGCCCGTAGCCGCTGACCACGGATAGTATCGTCTCGACGATATGGGCGGCGGCCGCTTCGAGCGCTGGATCGTTTTTGGGCGCGGCAACCATCGTGGCCGCGTAAGTTCCAGGATGACGCTTGACGAAGGCGCGATACGCGGCGGCCAGACCACGGACGGCGTCGTCGCGTGACTTGCCGATCGTCGCGTGGCTCAAGGCCGTATTGAGATCGTGCAGCGCGACCAGTTTGAGTTCGCGTCGTAAGCCCTCGAGACCGCCGACGTGGTTGTAAAGCGACGGCGAACGGATGCGCAGTTTTTTCGCGACCCGGGCAAGCGTCAGCGCGTCCCATCCGTGCTCGTCCGCGATCTTCACGGCGGCGCGGATGACCGCGTCTTTGTCAATTCCGACGCGCTTCGCCATCCTGAGCCTCCTTCATGAAATCGACCACAGCATTCGCGACGACGTCGGGATACTCGACGTGCGGATAATGTCCCGCGCCCTGCACCATCAATTTTTCTCCATGTAGATGAGTCGCAACCCAATCGGCTTCGGCGGCGGGATCGTCGAAATCAGAGTCGCGCGTACCCATCACGACCAGCACCGGCGCATGCACTTGAGGAATGCGCGCTTCGCACGGTCCCTGCGACGCGAAAATCATCGCCTTGGTGGCTTCGATGCGGCCGGGTTGCTTGAGATTGGCGACCAGCGCGGCGCGATATGAATCGAGGTCGGCCGGCGGCGCGGTCTTGTACAGCGAGCCATAGTACATCGACCAGAACGACGGCCCCCACGGACGCATCATCGCGACTTTTAGAAACGCCAGCAGTAATGATGAGGTCGGCATTTCGCGGGTGAACGGATCGATCAGCACGATACCGGCGACGCGGTCGGGAATCTCGGCTGCAGCCCAAACCGCCGAGCCCCCGGCCATCGAGTTGCCGACGACGAAGGCCTTGCCGGCGCCCAGATGACGAATCATCGCGACGATATCGGCGCCGACAATCGCGGGCGAATAGGCGGGCCAATCTGCGCTCGAATCACCGTGCCCCGGAAGGTCCATCGTGACGACGCGGAAGCCGGCAGCGACGAGTCGAGGCGCGAGAAATCGATATTGCTGCCGAACGTCGCCGAGGCCAGGGACGCAGATGACTAGCGGCCCGGTGCCGCCGGTGTCGTCATAGGCAATCCGTCCGCCCGGCAGATTCAGGAATTGAGTTGACCGGGCAGCGCCTCGGGGCGCTTGATCGGCGCACGCCGGGAGTGCCACGACGACGGTCAGGGCTGCTGCCGCGAGAATGAGATTAATTGTGTTACTAATCGTCATAGACGTTTAACTAATATAATTAGTCTCGCGGCGCAAGAGCCGAAAGAGGGCTGCGAGTGCTGAGTTTGACGCCCTGACGATCAACCCTGATACACTGGTGGCCAGGAAGGAGAACCATCATGCGCGCAGCAATAATGCGGGACAAAAGGCTCGTCGTCGATAACATTCCCACACCGGCTCCTGGAGCGGGCGAGGTGCTCGTCAAAACACTCGCGTGCGGAATTTGCGGGTCCGATCTGCACGCGCTCAAGCATGCGGAGAAGATGGTTGAGGGGTCGCGCAAGGCTGGCGCGCCGTTTGTGATGGATCTCAAGCGCGACATCGTCATGGGCCACGAGTTCTGCGCCGAAGTGGTCGACTACGGACCGCAGACGCAGAAGCGATTGAAGGTGGGGACGCGCGTATGCGCGATGCCGGTGCTCATCAGCGCTCGCGGCGTCGAGGCCGTCGGCTACTCGAACGAAAATCCCGGCGGCTACGGCGAGCTGATGCGGTTGACCGAGATGCTGCTGCTCGAAGTACCCAACGGACTATCCACCGAGCGCGCCGCCCTGACGGAACCCATGGCAGTCGGTTATCACGCAGTACAAAAGGCGCGGCTCGGCAAAGATGACGCGCCTCTCGTAATCGGATGCGGGCCGGTGGGCCTGGCGGTGATCGCAGCACTCAAGCTCAACGGAGTGCATCCGATCGTAGCGGCCGATTTTTCACCAAGGCGGCGCGACCTCGCACTGCAGATGGGCGCGGATTTCGTCGTCGATCCAAAAGAAAAATCACCCTACGCAAGCTGGCGCGAGATGGCGGTGTACAGCGATCCGTCGAAGGCGCCGATGCTGCCGCCGTGGATACCCGGACCCGCAGTCAGGCCCGCGGTGATTTTCGAATGCGTTGGAGTGCCGGGCGTGATCGAAGGGATCATGTCGGCGGCGCCCGGCCAAGCGCGGATCGTGGTGGTGGGAGTGTGCATGGAGCGCGACCAGATCGAGCCGCTGACGGGCATCAGCAAGGAGCTGAATATTCAGTTCGTGCTTGGCTACGCGCCCGAAGAGTTCGCGGCGACGTTGAGCCATCTTGCGGAGGGGCAAGTCAACGCCGACCCGCTCATAACCGGCAAGGTTGGAGTGGAAGGAGTCGCGAAGGCTTTCGAGGACCTCGCGTCACCGGAAACGCATGCGAAGATCCTCGTGGAGCCGTGGCATAGCTGAGCCAGTGAGTTCCACATCCTTCAATGAAATAGTCTGTGCGAGGCGAGATCGGCGCCGGCGCGCATCGCGCGCAACTTAGCCCACACTATTTCCTCTGCAACTTCACCAAGCCCGGCCGAAGTCTCGAAACCGCAGTCGGTCCCAGCCATCACGCGGCGCGGATCGCCAATCGCATTGGCAGCGCGTTCGAGCCGGTCGGCGACAACCTCGTGATGTTCCACATAGTTGGTCTTGGTATCGATGACGCCGGTCACCAGGCTCATATGATCGGGCGGCGGGAATTCCTTGAAGCACCGATACTCGTGCTGATGCCGCGGGTTGGCGGCTTCCAGCACCAGCGCACCGACGTTGGCTTGGTAGGGCAGCGGCAGAATCTGCGCGAGCGGTACATCGAGATCGTGCGGCGCCTCGTAGTTGCCCCAGCATACGTGCATTCGGACGCGATCAGGCGCGATTCCGTGCAACGCGCGATTCATGGCGGCGATATTCAGCTCGACGTAATCGAGGAACTCAGTCAGCGGACGGTCCGCATATGACGTGTGGCGTTCCATCGCGAGGTCCGGGCAATCGACCTGCAGAAGGAATCCGTGCGATACTATGTACTCATACTCAGTATGCAATGCCTTAGCTACTGCGATTACATACTTCTCATAGTTTTCGTAATACTCATTGAGCATTGCCGACGCGATGATTCCCGGCGAAGGCGCAGTCATGAACGGTTCGGCGAATTTGGTCTGCTGGTCGTCCAGGATGCGCAGGGTATCGGCGCATTCGAGATCGACGGCGGCGCGGTCGCGGTACTGGACTTCGCCGATTGCCTTCGGCGCGTGCAGCAGATCGACCATCGAGCGCTGAAACATCGGCGCCATCAGCTTGCGAAAGCTCGGGTAACGAACGATATCGCGCATGATGGGGCGCTCGCTTCGTCCACCAAACCCGGTCATTCGGTGCTGCACGTAGGTGAAGAAGCTTTCGCGCGATTGCTCGCCGTTGTTGCCGACGCCGACTCCCGCCTCGAGTTGTTTATGCACGACGTAACGGGTGGATTCCTCGATCTCGCGGAGCATCGCGGCTCGATCCACGGCTTCGCCGCGGCTGCTCTTCACGAGCATCGCGGTCAGACTCTCCCGACGCGGCAGGCTGCCGGCGTGCGTGGTCAGAATGCGGTTCTCGGTGCGAAGCATCGTAGTACCTCCCGGCTCGTTCACTGGTTCGCGACGCAACATATTGGTAGATCACAAACGACGGCGCCACAATCGCGTCGAAGCGGGAGACAGTCAGATGCCATTACTCGCAGGCAAGGGAGCACTGATAACCGGTGCAGCGTCGGGAATCGGCAGAGCCGCAGCGCTGGTCTTTGCGCGCGAAGGTGCGCGCGTGATCGTCGCCGATATGGCCGAAGAGGGCGGGGAACAGACCGTCCGCACGATTCGCGCGACCGGCGGTGACGCGCGGTTCGTGCGCTGCGATGTATCGAACGCCGGAGACGTCGATGCGCTGGTCGCAGCGGCAGTTAGAGAATTCGGGCGACTCGACTGCGCGTTCAACAACGCCGGCATCGCCGGCACTCAACGCAAAACCGCGGACTACGATGAAGATGAGTTTGATAAAATCATCGCCGTCGATCTCAAGGGCGTGTGGTTATGCATGCGCGCCGAAATCCGTCAATTCATCGCACAGAAGGGCCCCGGTGCGATCGTTAACACTGCATCGGCCGCCGGACTGGTCGCGTCACATTCGATGCCCGCATACACGGCGGCGAAACACGGCGTCGTCGGCCTCACCAAATGCGCGGCGCTCGAATACGCGCGCTCGGGAATCAGAATCAACGACGTTTGCCCCGGCGTCGTCGATACTCCGCTGGTCGAAGGGATGGTCGCCGGACGGCCCAAGCTCGCGGCTCGACTCGACGAAGTGGAACCGATCGGCCGCAAGGCGCGCCCCGAAGAAATCGCCGAAGCCGTCGTATGGCTATGCTCAGATGCCGCCTCATTCGTCACGGGATGCTCAATGTCGGTGGACGGCGGACTAACCGCGCAATAGGTAGTAGGTACTCAAGTAACTACAGTGTTCGACCCCTTCATCGAAGCCTGGCAACTGCGCGACTTGGTAATGAAGGGTGAGCTGCGGCCGCGCGAAGTCGCGGAGTTTTACCTGACGCGAATCGAGCGGCTCAATCCGGAACTGGGAGCCTACATGACGGTCACCGCGGACCGCGCGCTCGCCGACGCCGCGCGCCTGGAGGCGTCGCGCGCAGACGCGGCGGCGATGGGGTTGTACGGAATCGCGTACTCACTAAAGGATCTCACGCCGACCGCGGGAATCCGCACCACGCTCGGATCGCGCAACTACGCGGATTCGTTTCCGGCGCAGGATGCAGTGATCGCGCAACGACTGCAGAAGGCCGGCGGGATACTGCTCGGCAAAACCGCCACGCCGGAGTTCGGGGGACGCCCCACGACTGAAGGCGGCCTGTGCCCGACTGCGCGCAACCCGTGGAATCGCGACTACAACGCCGGTGGATCGAGCGGCGGCGCTGCCGCGGCTGTCGCTGCGGGCCTCGGGCCGTTAGCTGAGGGCAGCGACGGAGGAGGATCGATCCGCGGTCCCGCCTCGAACTGCGGCGTGGTGGGTCTGAAACCGTCGCGCGGACGAATAACCTATGCCCCGCATAGGGGAGAAGCATGGGGAGGGTACGCGACGCGCGGCCCGATCGCGAGATCGGTGCGCGGCGTTGCGATGATGCTCGACGCGATTGCGGGTCCGGCAATAGGCGATCCGTACTATGCGCCCCCGCCCTCGCGTCCGTTCGAAGAAGCCGTGCGAGTCGCGCCCAAGAATCTGCGGCTCGGGTCAATCGCAACTTCGAAACTAGGCGAAGTCGATACCGAAGTCGCGGCCGCGTTCGAGTCGGCATGCGCTACGATGCGCGAATTGGGTCATCGCGTCGAAGAAATCAGTCTTGATCCCGGCGCGATGCTGGTCGAGTGCACGCGAATCCTGATTTGCGTGGGGATCGCGGCGATACCGGTCACGAATACGGATTGGATCGATCCGGTGGTGCGCGAAATGTACGAAGTCGGACGCAAGGTGAGCGGCGCCGACTACGTTAACCTGGTCGCGACGATGCACAACATCGCGCGCGCGATAGTCGAGCTGCTCGATCCTTACGATGCCTTGCTAACGCCTACAATGACGCGGCCTGCTGTGAGAAATAACAGCTTTCCATCGACGCCAGCTTGCTATCTCGATGAGCTATGGACTTGGATAGCATTTGAGTATCCGTTCAACGCGACTGGGCAACCCGCAGTTACTATTCCCGCAGGATTCAGCAGCGCGGGACTGCCTATTGGGTGTCAGATTGTTGGACGACCAAATGGAGAGTTCGATCTGCTCGCACTGGCGGCAGCATTCGAAGCTGCCCGCCCCTGGTTGCATCTGCGACCGCCGTTACTGGAAGACTGAGTCGTGCGTGGAAATCATTCTAAGTATTCGCAAGGAGTATCAAAATGCCTACGTTCAAGCGCGACGATATATCGATATACTATGAAGAATACGGAACTGGCTATCCGATTCTACTATTTGCACCCGGCGGGATGCGCTCGAGTATCCAGTTCTGGGCCAACAGCCCGTTCGACCCGACTAAGGAACTCGCGGCCAACTTCCGCGTGATCGCGATGGACCAGCGTAACGCCGGGAAGTCGTCCGCGCCGATTAGCGCCTCAGATGGTTGGGATACTTATACAGGCGATCACATCGCACTGCTCGATCATCTGGGGATCAAGCAGTGCCATTTGATGGGCGGATGTATCGGAGGTTCTTACGGCCTCGGAATGATCAAAGCCGCCCCGCGGCGAGTCAGCGCTGCGGTTCTGCAAAATCCAATCGGGCTCAGTCCAAAAAATCGCGAAATGTTCTTCGCGATGTTCGACGGTTGGGCGCAGTCGTTGAAGGCAGACCGTCCAAAGCTTGACGACGCTTCGCTGCGACAGTTCCGCGACCGGATGTACGGTACCGATTTCGTGTTCAACGTCTCGCGCGAATTCGTGCGCTCGTGCAAAACGCCGATGCTGATTCTCTGCGGCAACGACGACTATCATCCGAAGGAAACCTCGAAGGAAATCGCCGCGCTCGCACCGAACGCCGAACTTGTCGAGCACTGGAAGGCGTCCGACGTGATTGGCGCGACGGTTAAGCGCGTGCGCGAATTCCTGATATCGCACACGCCAAAGAGTTAACCGGCGAGCTCTATCTTCAGCCGATCGGCGAGTCCGGAAAATCGCTCGGCGCGAGTGGCGATCGCCTGCTTGAGCGTCGATTCGTGACCGACGATGACGACCGACATTCTGCTGCGGCTGACTGCCGTGTAGATCGACTCCCGCGTCAGCACCGCGATCGGCTTTTCGGGTAACACGATCGCGATCGAGTCGAACTCGGAGCCCTGCGCCTTGTGCACTGTCATCGCGTAGCTGAGCTCGATGAATTCGCGCAATGCTTCAAGTCGGAACGCGACGAAGTTGTCGCCGCGCGGGAATACCGCCATCCTGACTTGCGAGCCGTTGCTACGCCGGATCCACAGCAGGATTCCATTGTCGCCGTTGAAGAGTCCGCGTTCGTAGTCGTTGCGCAGTACGATCAGTGGTTCGCCGACCACGAATGGAATGAGTTCGGCCGCGAGGTCGGCCGATTCAGCAGCGCGCGAATGAAGGCGCGCGTTGATCCGCTCGGCGCCGGTCTCGAAGACCCGGGTCACGCACAAGATTCGCGATTTTGCGGCATGCGCAAACAGCCGGCGCAATCGCACGCAGTCGGCGTCATCGAAACCTCCGTCGCGCTCGATGTACTGATGCCTGATTGACTCCGCAATATCAGTCCCCCCTTGCACTCGATCGGCATACCAACGATCCAGGAACAGGCCGATCTCTCGCGGAGCAGCCGCAAGAAATTCCGCGCCGGCCAACGCCAGCTCCTTCGGTGATGAGCGCCGCATAACAATCGGAGCATTCGCGTCGTCAATCGAGCTCAGGAGACTGGTGTCGCCTTCATTAATCGACCGGGCAGCCAGCAAAATCGATCTACCCGCCGCATCGTCGCTCTTCATGCGATGATTCTGCTCGAGCCGCATCGAAGCCGCGGCAAGCGGATTGGGCCCCTCATCGGCAGACGAGACCAGCGCGCGGAAAACAGAACCCGCCGCGACCGACGGCAATTGGTTCGCATCACCGAGCAGGATCAACCGCGCTCCTGGCTGAATCGCGTTCGTCAGCCGTTCCATCAAAGTGACATCGAGCATCGATCCCTCATCGACGATAACCACCTTTTCCGAAAGTGGGTTGTTGCGATGATGCCGGAAGCGGCCCGAATCGGGTGAGTAACCGAGCAGACGGTGAATCGTCGCGGGCTCGATGTGCGCATCGAGAAGCGCCTGGTCCACCGTGTCGCGTTGGTCAATTCGCATCAGCGATTCGCCGACACACTCGCCCATCCGATATGCGGCTTTTCCTGTTGGGGCTGTGAGTGCAATCTGCGAAGGATCGACGCCAAGGCGCACCATCAGGCGCATGATCGCAACGACGATCGACGTTTTGCCGGTGCCCGGACCGCCCGAAACAACCGTCAGTCCCGCGCGCGCTGAAGCCGTAACAACGCTGCGCTGTTCATCGGAGAGCAGGATCTGCTTGCCCTGCACAATCACGGGACGAGCAATCACATCATGAAGGGCGCGGGCAAGTCGCTCCGCGTTCGGTTGCTCTTCCGGACGAGTACTCAGTAGCGCGGCCAGTCGAATAGCCAGTTCGCGTTCGCAGCAATAGATACTCTGATGCGCTATGTACGGCGCGACATACAGCAAAGGCTTGTATTCATCCTCTCCCTGACCGACCACGGCAGCCGCGCGATTCGATTGAAGAAGATCTCTGATCGCAGCGGTCATCGCATCGATGGCGCCGGCGCCCAAACCGTCGGCGCACAGCGCACTCAGCACGCGACGCATTGGAGCGTCGGAGAGCGGACCAGTTACCGGAAAGCGCGTGCTTCCTTCCTGGAGCGCCACCAGAGACACGAGAATAAGCGCGATGAGCGCCATTCGCTCATCGGCGCCCAGAGCCGGTTCAAGAGCGGCCAGCTCGGCTGCCAGGTGAACGGTCTCAGGAGCCAGATTGAGCCCGGCGACCGAAATTTCGAGCGCGCGCAAGTGAGCTTCGAAAGCGGAACGACCGCCCCCGCGAGCCGACTCAAAGCGTCGCGACGCAGTATCCATTCCGAGTAGCGAGTATCTATCGTTCACGCACGTAGCTCGGAGTCAGTTTCGCGATTCATTAGTTCGGATTCATAAGTGACTATTTCTTTCCACGACGGTCGCGCAAAATACAATCCTGCTTTGCCGCCGCCAGAAGGAGACACAC
>NZ_DATDGQ010000139.1:0-4420 GCF_036522015.1 Binatus sp. (SeqCode) | reverse complement strand
GAATCCGAGCGCTTCCAGGCCGTGATCCAGCTGGTGCACCGCTATGGCGCGGCGATCATCGTCATGTGCATCGATGAGGACAAGCAGCAGGCGCAGGCCGTCACTCGCCAGCGCAAGCTGCAAGTCGCCGAGCGCTCGTACAAGCTGCTCACTGAGAAGTACGGCATCGAGCCCGAAGACATCATCTTCGATCCGCTGGTCTTCCCGGTCGGCACCGGCGACAAAAACTATATCGGCGCCGGCATCGAAACCATCGAAGGCATTCGGCTGATCAAAGAGGCGATGCCCCGATGCAAAACCAGTCTCGGCATCTCCAATGTGTCGTTCGGACTGCCTGAGGCGGGACGCGAAGTGCTGAACGCCGTGATGCTTTATCATTGCGTGCAGGCGGGTCTCGATCTCGCGATCGTTAACTCCGAAAAGCTTCATCGCTACCCGTCGATTCCTGAAGAGGAACGCAAACTCGCCGAGGATCTGATCTGGTGGCGTGGCGACGATCCAATCGCCGCCTTCGCCGCGCATTTCCGGGAGCGCAAAAGCACCGTCACTGCCGAGGATCGCAAGTCGATGCCGCTCGACGATCGTCTCGCTCGTTACATCCTCGAAGGTTCCAAGGACGGACTTGTCGATGACCTCAACGAGGCGCTGACCACGCGCGGAGCGCTCGAGATCATCAACGGCCCGTTGATGAAGGGCATGGACGAGGTCGGACGCCTGTTCAACGCAAATCAGATGATCGTCGCTGAAGTTCTGCAATCGGCCGAGGCGATGAAGGCCGCGGTCACTCATCTCGAACCGCACATGGAGAAGTCCGAGAGCTCGACCAAGGGCAAGATTATTCTCGCGACCGTCAAGGGCGACGTCCACGACATCGGCAAGAACCTGGTCGAGATCATTCTCAGCAACAACGGCTACCGCGTCGTCAATCTCGGCATCAAGGTGCCGCCCGAGGAACTGATCAAGGCGTTCCGCGAGCACGGCCCCGACGCGATCGGACTCTCGGGCTTGCTCGTGAAGTCGGCGCAGATGATGGTCGCGACGGCACAGGATCTGAAAACCGCGGGCATCGATTGTCCGATCCTGGTCGGCGGCGCCGCGCTGTCGAACCGATTCACGCGGATGAAGATCGCGCCCGAGTATCCGGGTCTCGTCGCATACGCCAACGACGCGATGAACGGGCTGGACCTCGCGAATCAAATAATGGACTTCGAGCGGCGCGAATCGCTCAAGCACGTGCTCGCCGAGCAGTCGAAAAAGATGCTCGAGACCGCGCCGAAGGTCGTCGATGCGCCCGCGGATGCGACGCTGCGCACTTCAGCGGTGCGGCGCGACGTCGAAATTCCGAAGCCGCCTGACCTCAAGACTCATGTGATCCGCAACTACGATCTCGGCGAGATTTTCGAGTACATCAATCCCAAGAGTCTCTACTCCAAGCATCTCGGGTTTCAGAACTACGTCGAGGCGTTCGAGGCCGGCGACCCGAAAGCGCGCGACCTTCACGCCCGCGTCGAGGAAGTCGCGCAACAGATGCTGGCGCGCAGCGACATTTCTGCGAACGCCGTTTACAGATTTTTTCCGGCGCAATCCGACGGCGACCGCAACGTCATGATTTACTCGCCCGACGGAAAAACGGTCCTCGAGTCTTTCACCTTCGGCCGCCAGAGTGACGCGCCGCATTTGTGTCTCGCCGACTACGTCGCGTCACGCGACTCCGGCCGCACCGACTATCTGTGCATGTTCGTCACGACCATCGGCAGCGGCGTGCGCGCTCTCGCTGAGGATTGGAAAAACAAGGGCGACTATCTCCGCTCGCACATCCTGCAGGTGCTCGCGAACGAAGGCGCGGAGGCGTTCGCCGAGTTGCTGCATCTTAAGATTCGACAGATGTGGGGAATCGGCGATCCGCCGGGACTCTCGCTCAAGGATCTCGTGCAGGCGCACTATCACGGCAAGCGTTTCTCGTTCGGCTATCCTGCGTGTCCCCGTATGGAGGATCAGGAGCAGTTGTTCCGGCTGCTCGAGGTAGAGAAAAATGCGATTGGCGTTCAGCTCACCGACGGCTTCATGATGGACCCCGAAAGCGCCGTCAGCGCGTTCGTCCTCCATCATCCCGAGGCAAAATATTTCAGCCTCTCACCAGCCGACATCGAGCGGCTCGAGCGCGAATTCGATGCGGCCGCGGTCAAGCGCGCCGCCAGCTAGCTATTTGAGCGAATCTTAGTGCGTCTTGCTGCGTAGTTCGCGCTCGGCCAGTTCGAGATCTCCTTCGATCATCAATTCAGCAAGCTTTTCGAACTTCACCTTCGGCGTCCAACCGAGTTGGCGCTTTGCCTTGGAGGCGTCGCCGATCAACAAATCGACTTCCGCTGGACGGAAAAACCGCTGGTCGATCTCGACGTGATCCTGCCATTTCAGTTTCAGGCGATCGAACACAACCTCGAGGAATTCCTGCACCGAATGAGTCTCGCCGGTCGCGACTACGTAATCGTCGGGCTGCTCCTGCTGCAACATCAGCCACATTGCTTCGACATAGTCGCCGGCAAATCCCCAGTCGCGGCGCGCATCGAGGTTCCCCAGTGACAGCTTTTCCTGGATGCCCAGTTTGATTCGCGTCGCGCTGCGCGTGATCTTGCGCGTCACGAAATTTTCGCCGCGCCTGGGCGACTCGTGGTTGAAAAGAATCCCATTGCACGCGAACAGCCCGTACGCCTCGCGATAATTTACCGTCTGCCAGTGCGCGTAAACCTTGGCGCACGCATAAGGACTACGCGGATGAAACGGCGTGGTCTCGCGTTGCGGTTGTTCGGTAACTTTACCGAACATCTCGGACGAACCCGCCTGGTACAGCTTCGAGGCACGCCCGCGACGCTTGTTGTGATCGCGCAACGCCTCGAGCAATCGCAGCGTCCCCAGGCCGACCACGTCGGCGGTATATTCGGGTTGGTCGAACGAGATGCGCACGTGCGATTGCGCGGCGAGATTGTAAACCTCGTCGGGACGCACCTGCTCGATGATTCGTCGAAGGCCGGTGCCGTCACCGAGGTCGCCGTAGTGCAGTTGCAGCCCTTCGGAACCCGGCTCGAAGCCCTTGCGCAGATGATCGATTCGTCCGGTCGCGAAACTCGAAGTGCGGCGCACCATGCCGTGCACTTCGTAACCCTTCTTAAGCAGAAACTCGGCGAGATACGAACCGTCCTGTCCGGTCACGCCGGTGATGAGTGCTACTTGTGCCATCTGTGCCAGCTACATCCCGCGTCGCGGGTGACGGAAAAATATACCACGTCCTCGCGACGGCAAAGAACCAGCCTCCTGCCACCAAAAAAAAGCGCGGCGTATTTTCGCCGCGCCTATGCATGATATCGACAGATTCGCGCGAGTGACGGATTCAGTCGCCGGGCACCAGCCGATGCGAATCGCTGTCGAAGTGCTGGGTGGAAAATTCAAACAGTTCGGCGTCTTCGATCGCTTCCATCTGATGCACCATTCCGATCGGGACGTCCATGCATTCGCCCGCGAGCAGTTCGAACTCCTCGATCGTGGCGCTCTCGGGCGACTCCTTTACCCGCACGAGCAGCTTTCCGCTGCGCAGGTAAAACGATTCGGTCTTGAGCTTGTGGTAATGCAGCGAGCACTTCTTACCCTTGCGTATTTCCAGGATTTTCCCGCAGTAAAGATCGCCGTTAGCGATCCATACCTCGCGCCCCCATCCCTTTGGCACAATCCGCACCGGCTTTCTTGCACGATTCATCTTTTCTCCAGCTGATTTTACGTCGCGACGCCGGCCAGCATCGAGCCAAACATGCGGGTGACTTTGAGCCGATCGAAACGCATCTCTGCCAGACGGCGCGCCCGCGCTCCCATCTGCTTGAGATGTTCCGGCGAATCGACGGCCGCGCGAATCGCCGCGACCAGAGCCTCGACGTTGCCCGGCCGCACGACGAACCCAACTGCGTCTTCGCGCGCGATTAGCGCCACCTCGGCGGTTTCTTCCATCATCGCGATGAACGGGCGCCCCGCGGCCAGGATTCCGTAAATCTTGCTCGGCACCAGGCATCCCGCCGCGCCCGCTGCGAGCGGAATGAGATGCAGATCGGCGGCCCCCAGCGACTCGGCCAGCTTGTCCAGCGGTTGGTATGGCAGGAACTTCACATTCGTCAATCCCATCGCGCTCGCCCGCTCCTGGAGCCACTTCTTGCGCGCGCCTTCACCGATCATCGCGAACAGTATTCGATCGTCGTCGCGCAGCCTATCGGCTGCCTCGAGCACGGCCTCGAGCTCCTGTGACAGTCCGATGTTCCCCGAATACATCACGACAAACTTGTCGCCGAAACTTCGGCGAAGCGGATTGCTGTCGAGCGGATGGATTCGCCCGCAGTCCACCCAATCCGGAACCACCACCACCTTGTTCGCCGGCACGCCC
>NZ_DATDGQ010000138.1:0-12055 GCF_036522015.1 Binatus sp. (SeqCode) | reverse complement strand
GGATTGATTCCCCCATTGCCTCGATGCCGGGGATTGGGCCCAAGCGCGCGGCGGCTCTGGAAGCGCGCGGGATCGTTACGGCAGAGGATATCATTTTTCATTTGCCGGTGCGTTACCAGGATTGGCGCGTGCGCTCCTCTGCGAAAGATCTGCGCGTTGGGAACGTCGTGGTCCTTGAAGGCGACCTCGGCAAGATTACGGAGCGGCCGATGCGTGGCTCGCGGTGGCGACGGCTTGCTTCGGGATGGCTCAACGTTGGCGGTAGGCAGATTCGCGTCGTGTGGTTCAACCTGCCTGCCTACATGCGTGGCTATCTCCCGGGCGGCGAGCGCGTTCTCGTACGTGGTCGCGTTGCGGCGGGGGCGGACGATGGAATCGAGATAGTGCAACCGGAGTTGCATCAAATGTCGGAGGGGGAGCCGAAGGGGATTCGCCCGGTTTACCGCCTGCCTTCGATTGTTGGGCAGCGGCTGTTCGCTGGACTGGTCGCGCGCGCCCTCGTCGAGACGGGTAACTCGATCAGCGGAGCACTGCCGGACGAAATCCGCGGTGAAGTGCCGAGGATTCGCGAGGCGCTCAGCTACCTTCACGAACCTCCGGCTGACGCAGACTTCGACGCGTTGGCGGACGGAGAGTCACGCGGGCATCTGGCACTCGCATTCGACGAGCTGTTCGCCTTCGAAATGGCGCTCTCGATCGAACGTCTCCGCAGTGCAAGACGTGTGGGGATCGCGCTCGATGGCTCGCAAAGCCTTAGCGCGAAGATGACGAAAGAGTTGCCGTTTTCGCTGACCGGATCGCAATCGCGCGCTATCGAGGAGATCGCCGCAGACCTCGCACGGCCCAACCAGATGAATCGGATGTTGATGGGTGATGTCGGCAGCGGCAAGACGGTGGTGGCGTTCTGGGCGATGATTCGCGCGATCGAATGCGGGCATCAGGCTGCGATGATGGCGCCGACCGAACTGCTCGCCGAACAGCATTGGCGCGGATTCGCGCGCGTGTGCGGACGGCTGGGCGTCAGGCACGCGCTGCTCACGGGAAGCGTCACGGGCGCGGCGCGCAGCCAGATTTTGCGCGGACTCGCCAGTGGTGAAATCGCGGCGGTGTTCGGAACCCATGCTCTGATACAGGAACGTGTCCGAATGCGCGGACTCGCGCTCGGCGTGATCGACGAGCAGCATCGATTCGGCGTTTTCGATCGCGCAAAGGTGAAAGCGTTGGGGCCGAAGGCGAATCTGCTGATGATGACGGCGACGCCGATTCCTCGAAGCCTGGCGATGAGCCTGTTCGCGAATCTCGACGTGTCGTTTCTCGACGAACTGCCGGCCGGACGCACGCCGATTGCGACCGAGATTTACGCAGAGGAGGAGCTCGCGCGGGTGCATGATTCGTTGCGCGCAGAGATCCATGGCGGCGGGCGTGCATACTACGTCGTGCCGTTTATCATGGGCGAGGACGACGAGGCGAAGTCGGTGTCTGCCACGGCGGCGCGGCTCAAGAAGGGGGCCCTGCGCGGGACCAGAATCGGCACGATGCACGGCAGAATGAGCCCCGCGGAAAAAGATCGCGTGATGCGTGAATTTCGCGACGGCGCGATCGACGTGCTGGTCTGCACGACGGTGGTGGAAGTTGGGATCGACGTGCCGGAGGCGACGATAATCGTGATCGTCGCGGCGGAGCGCTACGGCCTGGCGCAGTTGCATCAGCTGCGCGGCAGAGTCGGCCGCGGCGAGAAGGCATCGCGATGCTGTATCGTGGCGTCGAGCGACGCGGACGAAGCCGCGTTGGCGCGGCTCGCAACGATGCGCGAATGCACGACCGGTGCTGCGGTCGCCGAAGCCGACTTGCGGCTGCGCGGCCCGGGCGATCTGCTCGGCGCGCGGCAAACCGGCGCGCTGCCGCTGAAGTTCGTGCACCTCATCCGCGACCATCGCACGATTGAACGCGCACGCAAGCTGGCTGACGAGTGGCTCGGCCGCGACCCCTCGTTGGCGAGTCGCGAATCGGAAGGCGCGCGGGCAGCGGTGAGAAAAATGCTGGCGCACGGTTTCAGTCTCGGCGATGTAGGGTAGAGGGCGCATGGTTATTGGATCAGGGAGCCGTCAGATGGCTGGATGCGGGCGGTGACGCCGGCGGTTTCGATCGTGCTCGCGCTCCAGATGGCGGGCGCGAGGGTCTCGAAATAGTCAGCGCCCTCGCCGATCACGACCAGCACCGCGTTCGAGCGCGCGTCGATGCGATGCGGAGTCGAGTCGCCGAGCAACCGGTCTAGCAAAGTCTCGTAAATGACCGCGAAGTGGCTGGCGGTATGCGCGTTGTCGAAAACGAGCATCCAGATGACGTTCACGCCGCGGCTCTGCTGTAGGATGATCATGCGGTCGGCGATCCATCGCGAAGCGAGTCCGACTTCGTTGGACTGTTTGCCGAGATTCCGCTCGAGGATGACGCGCAGGAGCAACTCGCCGTACGTGTCGTCGTCGACCTTATTCCAGCCGTTCATGATTCTGTCGTAGCCGGCGACTTCGATTCGCGACGGCGGCGCGGGGCGGTCGAAATAGAGCGCGGGATGCAGAATCTGATGGCTCGACTGCGGCGGATTGCGATATAGGGCATCGACTGCGGGCCATCCACCGCGTCGATAAGCTTCGGCAACGAAGCGGACGCCGTCGGAATATTGGAACAGCAGCGGAACGCTGAGGCCTTCGGGCGTGTTGGGCGCTTCGGCTGCCAGAGCCTGCGGGAGCTGTTTGAGATTATTTGCGAGCGCGTCTGCCGTGCTGTCGTCCATCCGGCCGACCGCGTACGCGAAGCCGGCGATGGTGGCGTCGCCCTCCGCGACCGACTTGAGCGCGAGCGTGCGATCGTCGTCGTCCTTCACCTTGTCGAGACTCGATTCGAGGTCGAAGTTCTGATCCTGGAGTGCGTGCGTGAGCTCGTGCGCGAGCAGCATCTCGCCGACGACGTCGCGCTGAATCATGAACTGAGCCGCGCTGTTCCAGATGCCAAGATCGCCGCCGCCTTCGACCAGCACCATTTCTTTGCCGTGCGGATCGTAGAAGCCCGCGACCTGGCTCTTGAGCAGCTTGAGCGACGCGGCCTTAAGATCGAGCCCGGCCGGGTAGAGACCGGTGAGCGCGCCGGCTACCGCGTCGGCTTCGAGCTGGTTGTCGGTGTAGTCGCGCATCAGGTCGGCTTCCATCATCGATTCGGCTTCATCCGGAGTTTTCACGACGAGCGGAACCGGCTGCTTGAACCGAAGCTGGCGAAGATCCTGGATGCCGGCCTCGATGGTTGAGGCCTGCCGCGCATTGACGCGGTCTCCGTTGAGCAGCGCGTAGGCGCATCCGCGCAGAAGAATCAACGCGGCGATAGCGCAGATCGGCCACCAGAGCCGTCGTGCGTAATAAATTGCGCGGCTGCTCATTCGGTGATGATTACAACTGGAAATCCAAATCTTGCTGAATCGGACGCGCGCGCCTCGGCTGCCGAGCGAGTCGCAAACGCGCCCATCCGTACACGGTAGTAGCGACGATGGTCGGCATCAAGGACGTCAACGACGTGGACGTCGGCGTAGGAGGCGATCAGTTTGCTGCGGACTTGCTCTGCATTCTGCTGATTCGAAAATGAGCCGACTTGAACCCAGTAGCGTAGCGGCGCGCCGACGTCGCGAGTGCCAGTCGGCTTACTGATGAGCGTGATTCGGACGCGCGCGGTCCCCGTGTCGAGCATCCCGATCATGCGCGCAGCCTTGTGCGATAGATCAATTTTGCGGCCTTTGAGAAACGGTCCGCGATCGGTAATTGTCACTTCCACGGAGCGCCCGTTGTCGAGATTGGTGACCATGACGCGGCTGCCCAGGGGAAACGCAATCGACGCCGCAGTGAGATCCTCTTCGTCGTAGATCCCGCCGGCTGCGGCATGATGGCCGTGAAAGCCCGGGCCGTACCACGACGCCATGCCGACTACTTGAGGCGTCGGTGTTGGTTGTGGCATCGCAAGCACCGAAGGTGGCTGTTGGATCTGGGTCGGATGGCTAGCGCCGCACGCGGCGAAGAGCGCGCTTAACGTTAGCGTCAATGCGATTTGCAGGACCGCACTATCGATTCGAATGCCAACCACGCCGATCAATTATAGGAACCGCGTCGCTGCGGCATAAGGCCGGACCATGTTCATCGACGTCGAGCCGGGTGCTTCGAGAGCCGTCGGCGGCATGGTACCATCTCGGGTGTTGAACGGAACCGCCGAATAAGGCTGCGATGCTGCGGACGAGGCAGGAGCTGGAGGAAATCGAGGCGCGCACGCTGGCGCCCTACGCTATGGCGTCGCGAGCCAGTCGCGGGCGCCGCTTTCCCCAACCCGAGCATCCGATTCGCACCGTCTTTGCGCGGGATCGCGACCGGGTCATTCACTCGGCCGCGTTTCGACGCCTCGAATACAAAACCCAGGTTTTTGTAAATCACGAGGGCGATTACTACCGCACTCGGCTGACGCATACGCTCGAGGCCGCGCAAATCGCGCGCACCGTCGCGCGGGCGCTGGGCCTCAACGAGGAGCTGGCAGAGGCGGTCGCACTGGCGCACGACCTGGGGCATACGCCGTTCGGTCACGCGGGCGAGAAGGTGCTCAACGAGTTGATGACGCCGTACGGCGGCTTCGATCACAACGCGCAGAGCCTGCGCACCGTCGATTGGATCGAGATTCGCTACCCGAATTTTCGCGGCCTCAATCTGAGCTTCGAAGTGCGCGAGGGAATCGTCAAGCATTCGCATTTCCAGGATCGTCCCGCGGCGCAGGAATTCGACGCGAGTACATACCCATGCCTGGAAGCGCAAATCGTCGATCTGGCCGACGAGATCGCGTACCTGGCGCACGACGTTGACGACGGCCTGAAAGCGCAGATGCTGTCGGTCGAGGAGCTCAATGCGTCGGCGCTCTTCAGAGAGTCTGCCGCAGCGGCGCGCGACGCGTACCCGTCGGCCGAGATACGCGTGATTCGCTACCAGACCGTCATCAGGATGATCGACGCGATGTCCACCGACCTGATGACCAATCTCGCAGGCGAACTGGAGCGCAATAAAATTCACAGCGTCGACGACGTGCGCAAAGCGGGCAGGGCGCTGGCGTGCTTCGGTTCCGCGATGGGACCGAAGGTCGACGAGATCAAGCAGGTGATGCGCGATCGATTGTATCGGCACTACCGCGTCAGCCGGATGACCGAGAAGGCGGGCAGGGTGTTGGCGGCGCTGTTCGAAACCTACATGACCGAGCCGCGCCAAATGCCCGAGCATGTGGTCATACGCGCGGGGCAACATGGCGAACCGATTTCCCGGGCGGTCGCGGACTACATCGCGGGGATGACGGACCGCTTCGCACTCGACGAGTATCGCAAGCTCTTCGATCCCAATGAGCGCGTCTGACAAGCAGGCGCCACCGAGGGCGACGCGGTCGCGCGCGCGGCGAACGCTTGTGATCCGGCGCGTCGATCATGTCGGCGATCCCGTCGGGCTCGCGTTTCTCGAGTCGCCGGAGACCAACGGCGATGCTCTGCTCGAGCGTATCCGCGAATACCTGGGCAACAAGCTGAGGCTGGTCAAGGCGGAAGTTTCGCACGGCGAAATCACGGTGGAAGTCGAATCGCGCGGATGGACCGAGGAGGGAACAAGGATGGCTGCGGTCGCGCGCGACTTGTACGAGAAGGGAGCCAGGCGCTCGGCGTTGGCGATGTATCGCGATGCGCTCGACCTCGACCCTTTGAACGCGGAGGCGATGTTGAGACTCGGCCTGGCTCTTGCCGAGCAGGAGAAATTCGCGGACGCGTTAGCTGCGCTCAAGCACGCCCGCGAGTTCGGCGCCGGCGGCGTCGAGCTGCTGGTTGCGATGGGTCGATGCGCGAGTGGGCTGGATCGAGCGGCGACCGCGATCGCGTACTACGAAGAGGCACTCAACCTCGAGCCGCGGAATTTCATCGCGCGGCGAGCGTTGGCAGCGCTGGGTCACAAACCGGTAGCGGCCCCCAAGGAATCAAGCGCTGTACGGACTCGCCGCGATTAGCTAGAACTGTGCGGAATTGGTTGGCGGGTTCCTCTCAATCCACGCCGGCGGCAATCACAACTTGAAGCGGGGAGCGTTGGAGCATCAATGATTTCAGGCCTTGTTCGATTTCGGACCACCTCGCGTAGTGGGGATTAGGTGAGTATCGACACCCATCAGAAATTGCCATAGAATCACGGGATGTTTTCCAGAATCGCACCCTGTCGGACCTCCAATCGGGGAATCCGAACAGTAGTAGCGCATCTACTCACCGTGAGCGAGAGCTAAAGCGAGGGCCGCCGAAATGAAGCGCAGTCAGAGTGGCAAAATTCGAGAAATAATGATCAAGACTCGGATCGCAATGGCGGGATCAAAGGAATTGGCAGAGCAGCTTCAGAGTTTTGGGACGATAGAGCATCACCTCGATCACATGACCAAGAAGATGCCTCAATCGGTGCGGACGCTGCCTTTCTTACGACCGTTGCGCCAGTCGATCTTCGAGTTCAAGGACTTGGTGCGACAAATGCGACGAACACGCAAGACATTGGCGAAGCACATCGAGAATGCGGTGAAGATAGCTGAGACCTACCCTGCGAAGCCGATAAATTTCGAGAAGCTAAACAGTACTTTGAACGCCGAATTGAAAATCATTGGGCGCATGAAAAAAGATGCCATCGAGTTCAACCGCAGAGCGGATGCGATGGGCAAAGAAATAAAGGAGGCCTTGGCTCTCTACGAAAAGCACAAGGCAAAAACGAAGTGACGAGGCTCAACCCACTTTAGTGAACTGGTTCGCCGGCACCGGTAAACGTGTGAAGAAATAGACCAAGTGCGCTTCGAGATTCTGCATACCTAGATCGGTCATCGACGCCACGCGTTCGCAGTCGTTAACGAGTTTCCGATTGACGTGCGAGATGCAACGCAAGTCCGCGCAATGGTCTTCGAGGTTCGGCACCTGCACCAGCGGGAACAGATTGATCGACAGCAGTTGAAGTACAGCTTCCCTCGATTCTTCAGTCAACGCTGTCAACGGCTGCATCGGCACCACCAGTACTCGCGCATTACTTTTGTCCTTGTCCAAGTCGCAGCTGTACGACACAACTAGGCAAGGCAGTACCTTACCGCGAGCGAGGTAATGCCCGTCACCGCTGTTCTCCGGTGTCCAAGCAGTCTCGGCCCATCCTGGTTTGTTACCCTTCAGCGCTTGTGGCCGTAGCGGTCGCCACGGAACTGCCGCCGTCCCCGAAATCAGTGGCCGGATAATGTCGCCCTGCGACAGTCCTTTCGGATTGAGTTGGGGCAGCCACCAACCGGCCATGACAATTTTTCGGTTGACGCCTTAACGATCAGGTAAAGGGATCTGGATCGTGATTGCTTTCCCGGGTTTCGTCTCTGGGGAAGGTATTCAAAAAGCTCATCAACTTGCCCCAATGACCGGGTTCGACCTCCCGCAGCGCCGAAGCGACTCTTGGCTTCGGCAGCGAGTCAGATACAGCCGTTTGCTGAATTGCGTCAGACTCCGGAACGGTTATCGAGCCAATGTTCGGGACTACCGCTAGCGCGAGCGTAAACAAAGTCGCGGTCGCGGTCCGGGCGATCCAGCGCTCCTTCGTTCGCGATGCGAACTGCCGCGCTCTGCGCATCGGCGGGATGCTCACGACAACGCCTTCGTCAGAGGACCAAGTTTCCGGTTCAAATCGGTCTAGAGATTCCATACGGTTCCCTCCATTTACGACGGAGGAAGATGCTCCTTCAGCTCTTCTAATTTATCAAGAACCGCTACCAGCAAACCAGTGGTTAAGTCAACTCGCAAAATTGGGTCTAGAGCCATCTTCCCGCCTTTTTGGACGATTCCCATAACAAAAGGTGAGGAGTTATATAAATCTAAGCATCCTTCCCGGCCGGAGAAGGCGGCGAGGATGATGTTGGCCGCGACCGAGGTTATGTGCGCCGGTTCGTCTTGAATCTCCACTAACGCTTCATGAATTTTATGCTCGTCGGCGTACTTCCGAATCTCGGGCAGAAACTGTTCACAACTTTTCAGAAACTGGATCGCCGCATGTGGACTCAAGAAAAGTATCACCGCCGATCTAATTTTGCTTCCGACTAATCCCTTTTGCCCGAGGACAATTCTCAGTGTATCGCTCTCGAACAGCACGGCGGCGGCGTCAGCTAAATACCTGCGGTCAGGAACTGGCGCGTGCGAAATATCGATCTGTAATTCAAGCGTAGAGCTGCCGTCCGCTCCCGGAACAGTTCGCCTGAGAACTTCGATTTCTCTACCTTCGCCTGGTCGCAACCGGGGCACGATCATCAGCTTAGTATGCTTGGGCATCTTACGAAGGCTTGTCCCGGTCTAAGTTTTTGAGGAACGGAAAAGCGGTTTGACCAGCCGCTTGAACTTTTCGGGATCGGCCTGCTCCAACTCGCGCTTTAAGGCTTCGTCGCTGGCGCGCGTCTTCTCGCTGATAGGCTTTGGCGTCTGCGATCTCTTTTTCCGCACGCCGAAAGTGTAGCGCGTTCAGATCGACGCTTCCACTACTGGCTGCACGTCGTAATCAGATCGGCAAACATCTCCGCATTGTTGCGATTGTTGAACCTGAACGAAAACTCGTTCAAGTAGAACGGCAGATACTTGGCGCTCACGTTGTGGTAGGTGCCGACTACGCCGCGTTTCAACAGCGACCAGAACGATTCGATTGAATTGGTGTGGACCTCGCCGCGGACATACTCGCCAACCGAGTGCTTGACCGATGCGTGCGGCATGTTGCGGTCAACGTAGTTGTAGTCTTTGTGCTCGTCGGTAACGACCAGCGAAACGTTCTTGTCCACGACCTTGCGGACGAAGCCCGCGAGTGTCGGCGCATCCTGACTTCCGATGACTCGCGCCACAACGTTGCCCTTGCGCTCAATTGCGCCGATGACTCCGATCTTCCCGTAGCGATGGCCGCCGATGCCAAGCTCGCGCTGACGCGCAGAACGCGTGTTCGCGTGGCGATTGCGATCCTTCCCGCCGATATAGGTTTCGTCGGCTTCCACGACACCGGAGAGCGGCTGGAACATGTCGCCAGCCATCGCCGCGCGCCATCTCATGCAGATATACCAGCTTGTGTGATAGTCGTGCGTCGATTTCTCGCCGAACATCACGCGATGAATCTGTAGCGCGCTGACGCCTTTCTTGCTGGTCAGCATCATGTATCCGATCTTGAACCAGATGTTCAGTGCGACCTTGGTATCCTGAAAAATCGTTCCGGTGATGACGCTGAAGCGATAGCCGTTGCGCTTGTGGCAGATGTGGACCTCGCCAGTCTGTTTGTCCACAGTCTCAAGGCCGGACTTGCATACCCAGTGATAGGGACGTGCGGCGAGGGCATAGACTTTCTCTTTGCTCTTGCAACGAGGGCATTGCGCGCCGTTCTGGAAGCGCATCCTGGCGAGGAACGCGCGGCATTGCTCGTCGGTCCCGAACTCTCTATCGAATTCGCTAAGTGTCTGCATGTCTGGTACATTAGCGAAATTATGCGTGAGTGTCAACAGTCACCTAATCCCCCGCGTAGTTTACATAATACTTCTTATGCGAAGTTGAACTATGCTGCAAGAATAGCATCTTTCTGCGCATTCGTTTTCGTTTTGGGAGCCTCAGCCGCTGCCCTCGCGCAGGATGCGGCCGGCGCCTCCCCTGCCGGCGCTGTCGCGACTGATCCTGCGAAAGACGCGGCGTTGAAAACCTATCTGCAGAAACACTTCAAGATCCCTAGCGCCGACCTGATCAAGATGGGCCCTGCCTTCAAGACGCCGATCGAGGGGCTGCTCGCGCGCCAGTTGATCGTTGGCAATGAACAGGGACAGAACGTGGTCACCACGCTGTTCTTCGACAAAAACGAGAGCAAGGCGATCGTCGGTCAATTTCTCGACGTCAGCGCGGAGCCGTGGGGACGGGTCAACATGGGCAGCGTGAACCTTGACGACCGGCCGACGCAGGGTCCGGCGGATGCACCCGTGACGATCGTCGAGTTTGCCGACTTCGAGTGTCCGTTTTGCGCGCATGCGTTCAGCGCGATCGAAACGATGGTCAACACGACCTACAAGGGCAAGGTGAAGGTAATTTTTAAAGCCTACCCGCTGAACGTGCATCCGTGGGCGATGAAAGCGGCTGAGGCTGCCGAATGCGCGCGGATGCAGAATCCGGCGGCGTTCTGGGACTTCGCGCGCTACTTCTATACGAACCAGGGAACGATCAACGCCTCCAATATTCAGGACAAGGTGGACAAACTGGCGAAGGCGCAGAAGCTCGACGAACCTTCACTGAAGGCGTGCATGGACAGCCCGCAGACCGAAGCTCGCGTCAAGGCGGATCAGCTCGACGGTAACACGATTCACGTCTCGTCGACGCCGACGTTCTTCGTCAACGGAATTCCGGTCGTGGGATTGCCTGACGGCAAGGTGCTGGATTTCGTGATTGACTCGGAGCTCGCGGGAAAAGGGCCGTCTGCCTCGGCGACTAACGAATAGGAATGTGCGGCAGGCGTGCGCCCTCCCCTGACGCCTGCGATCTCCAGTTGATCATGCGCCTTGGCGTTGCGGCGGCGTGCACGAATGCGCAAAGGCCGGTGGCTTCTCCTCTGGTTGCGTCCTGATCCCCTTCTGCAGCAGGCGAAGCGCCGCGGCTGGATTGTCGGCAAAGCTGAACAGGTCGAGATCTTCGCGACTGATCGTACCGTGCCGCACCAACGCGTCGAAGTTGATGATCTCCTTCCAGTATTTCGAGCCGTAGAGAAGCACCGTGATCGGACGATCAAGCTTTTCCGTTTGCTGCAGGGTCAGTATCTCCATCATTTCGTCGAGCGTGCCGAAGCCTCCCGGAAAAACTACCAGCGCTCGTGCGAGATGCGCGAACCACAACTTGCGCATGAAAAAGTAGTGAAACTGGAAAGATAGCTCGCGCGTGATGTACGGATTGGGCCGCTGCTCATGCGGCAACCCGATGTTCAGTCCTATCGTCCGTCCACCCGCTTCGGACGCGCCGCGATTGGCTGCCTCCATGATGCCGGGGCCGCCTCCCGAGCAGACCACGTAGCGGTGAACATCCGACCGAAGACCCTTCGACCAGACAGTGATCAGTCGCGCAAGTTCGCGCGCTTCTTCGTAGTAACGCCCGAGCGGACCGTCCGGCGCAATCCTCGCCGAGCCGAAGAACACGATCGTCTCGTGTACCTGCTCGCGGCAAAAAATCCGAAACGGCTCGAGATACTCCGCAAGAATCCGGATTGGACGGGCTTCTTCGCTGTCGAGAAACTTCTCGTTCTTGTAAGCGAGCGGTGGATTGGCTGGTGAATCCGATTTGCGCACCTTCATAATTTCCGGACCCCCGCGAAATCTACGAATCCGCGCTCGACGTCGGTGTCGACCAGCTCGACTGTGACATGGTCGCCAACATCAAAGCCCTTAAACCCTCGCATCACTCGCCCTTCCGCCGCGGGATGGTCGATTCGCACCCAGGTCCCTTTCGCCGAAGCTCCCGTGACAATCCCGTCAAACCGTTCGTGCACGCGGGACTCGAGTAACAGCGCGGCCGCCGACTTTCGTACCTGGCGCTCGACCTTGGTCGCGTTGTCTTCCTGGTCCGTGCAGTGCCCAGCCAGATCGTTAAGGTCGTCGGAGCTGTGCGGGCTGGGTACCCCGGAGAGCGCAGCCTTCAACAGGCGCTGCGTGATCAGGTCGGGGAAACGCCGGTTCGGCGCCGTCGAATGAGTGTAATCGTTCACCGCAAGCCCGAAGTGTCCCGCCACTGGCTGGCCGGGGAAGTCGAGCACGTACTCGCCGCGGCCCAGCAGCTTGACCACTGAAAGCGACAGGTCTGGAAAGTGCGCGGGATCGGCTTGTCGCCGCTCCTCGAGGAACTCCTGGAGCGCTGCGGAATCCGGACGCGGCGGAAGATGCCCGCCCTCGTCCCTCGCCAGCTCTACTATTCTCGCCCAACGCTCGGGCGAGCGTAGAACCCTGCGCAGCGCCGGAAAACCTC
>NZ_DATDGQ010000137.1:0-1883 GCF_036522015.1 Binatus sp. (SeqCode) | reverse complement strand
AGGTACGTATTCGCGCGCGGCGACAAAAGCTCGCGCAGCGCAGAGCAGATGGTCGAGTTCTATGGCGCGTGGCTCAAGAAATATCCGATCGTCTCGCTCGAAGACCCGCTGGCTGAAGACGATTGGGCGGGATGGAAAATTTTGACGCGCGAACTCGGCGCGAAGACGCAACTGGTCGGCGACGACATCTTTGTCACCAATCCGAAATTTCTGAAACGCGGAATCGACGAGCAAGTCGCGAATTCCATTCTGATCAAGCTCAACCAGATAGGCACGCTGACCGAGACGCTCGCCACGATCGAGATGGCGAGCGCGGCGGGCTACAACAGCGTGATTTCTCATCGCTCGGGCGAGACCGAGGACACCACTATCGCAGACCTGGTGGTCGCCACCGGCGCGGGCCAAATCAAAACCGGCTCGATGAGCCGAAGCGAGCGCAACGCGAAATACAATCGGCTGCTCAGAATCGCCGAAGAGCTGGGCGCCAAGGCGACGTATCCCGGCGCTGCCGTCTTCAAGCGCAGGAAATCCTGATGCCCACGCGCCCGCCGGTTGCAGCGCTGATAATTTTCGACGGATGGGGAGTCAGCAAGAGCGGCGCGTCGAATGCGATCGCCGCCGCGAAGACTCCGGTGATGGATCGCGTGTACGCCACGCAGGCGCATACCGAACTCGATGCGTCGGGCGAAGCGGTAGGATTGCCGCCGGGCGTGATGGGCAATTCCGAAGTCGGGCACCTCACGATCGGCGCGGGGCGTGTCATCTTCCAGGACCTGATGCGAATCACGAAGGCGATCGAGAGCGGCGCTTTCGCGTGCAATCCAACGATTGTCGATGCCATCAAAAAGACCGTCACCGACGGCACGACGCTGCATATCTGGGGACTTCTTTCCGACGGCAGCGTGCACAGTCATATCGATCATCTGATGGCGATCCTCGATGTCGCGGCCGCGAATGGCGCGACCCGGATAGCGGTTCATGCGGTGCTCGACGGGCGCGACAAGCCGCCGCGCTCGGCGCTCGCGTTTATCGATCGGCTCGAAGCGAAGCTGAAGAAGATCGGACACGATGGCGGGCACGGCGACCCGCCCCACTATCGAATCGCGACGGTGATCGGGCGCTACAATGCGATGGATCGCGACAAGCGATGGGAGCGAGTCGAGCGGGCGTGGCGCGCGGTCGTCGAGGCAACAGGAATCGCGGCGTCGAGCGCGCGCGAGGCGGTCGAGAAATCGTACGCCGCGGGCAAAAGCGACGAATTCGTTGAACCACATGTGATCGGAGAACCTACGCCGATGGCGGACGGCGACCAGGTGATCTGCTTCAACTTCCGCGCGGACCGGGCGCGCGAATTGACTGCTGCAATCGCGCTCGACGGGTTTTCCGAGTTCCGGCGTCCGCGCATCCCAAGGGTCGGCTACGTGTGCATGACCGAGTACGATCGTTCGTTCGCGCTGCCGTTGGCGTTCGGCCCCGAAGATGTGCGCAACACGCTGGCCGAAGTGCTGGCGCATGCAGGACTCAAAAACTTGCGCGTCGCCGAGACCGAGAAATATGCGCACGTCACATATTTTCTGAACGGCGGCGTCGAGAAGGCGTTTCCGCTCGAAGAGCGCGCGCTGATTCCGTCGTCGAAAGTGGCGACCTATGACCTCGAGCCGGCGATGAAGGCGGCGGCGATCGCAACGCGCGTCGCCGTGGAGATCGAGGGCGGCAAGTTCGACGTCGTCGTGATGAACTTCGCCAATCCCGACATGGTCGGCCACACCGGCAAGTTCGAGGCGACAGTTGCTGCGGTCGAGGTGACGGACGCGGCACTCGGCGTCGTGATCGGCGCGCTGGAGAAGCGCGGCGGTGTAGCACTTATCACGGCGGATCACGGC
>NZ_DATDGQ010000136.1:0-9891 GCF_036522015.1 Binatus sp. (SeqCode) | reverse complement strand
TCTATACCAGCAGCGGCGCAACCCAATGGCGGCTTGGCTCAGGTGGTGGCGCTGGACGAATGCGATCCGGCCACGTTCAACGCTGCGCTGGGAGAAAGCGGGACTGGTTTTTGTCACAATGTCGCGCTAGCAACGTTCGGTTATGCGACCAGCCTGAGTGATCTTCTCATGGGAGCCGAGAATGGTTCCCCGGACCCGGGCTGGGACTTCGAACCCGACCAAATGACGATAAAGGAGGGAACCGTCGTTTCCGTGGTTGACCAGGGCGGTGAGCCGCACACCTTCACCGAGGCGAAAGCATTCGGCAACGGATTCCTTCCATCGCTCAACCCCGGCAGCGCGACGAGCGTTATTCCAGAGTGCAATGGCGGCTTTAAGAACCTCGCGGTGGCCCGGACGCGAGTTGTTCAAGGCAGCCATCTCGACATCACCGGTCTGTCCAAGGGCAAGCATCTGTTCCAGTGCTGCATCCATCCCTGGATGCGCATGGAAGTAGACGTGAAGTAGCCCGAGCGAGCTGCCGGCATCCGAATCGGGTGCAAGCAGTTAAATCAGAGGTTCCAGAATATGTGCCGTATGGGATCGGGTTGGTAGGAACAGAACGTGCCAGTGCGGATTGTCTTATCAAGGTAGTTCGCGAGTCCCGAATGATGCTCCTTGATGCGCCCGATCGCGATCCTGATCGTGCGAGTGACGTTCACGCGTGCGCGTTCGGCGCTGGAAGCCGCGCGGCGGTCGCGGCCACGCAGTCCTACGGCGCGTGCCAGCTCAGCGGATAGCGCCTCAAGCTCGTGCTCAACCTTGAGTCCGCGCTTCTCATCGCCAGTCCTCTTGGTTTCTTTGAGCTCCTCCTGGAGTTCTTTGATACGCAGGCGGTAGGCCGCCTTCGCTTGCCCATCAAGGACCTCGCCGGCGTCCCCTCGATCGACTGACTCTCCTGGTCGCGATCCTCCTGCGAGCGTTGTCGCTCGAAACTCGCTATTCGGATGAGCCAAAAGGTGCGCGATATAAGGCAGACCCTTCGAGCCCTTGAATCGGAGCACGCGTCCTTCATATGAGACGGTCCAATACTCGCCCTCGCTCCGGAACATGTTGGCGGGCTTCGTACCGTTGGGAGCCGGCTTGCCGATGCCGAAGCCGCGCGCGAACGCCTTCGTCGAAGGGCCATTTCGTACAGCCGCACTGGATGATTCGGGCAGGCGCGCGACGAACTCCTCAATCAGATCGGCGATGCGATCCTGCGTCTCGTGGTCGAGCACTAAATGGTCCATGCCGGGCAGCTCGTGATATACGGCGCCTGGAATCTTCTCAGCGATGTACCGCCCCGACGCTACCGGGATCAGCGCATCATCCGCACGATGAAGGATCATGGTGGGTACTCGGATCGAGGGCAGCAGGTGACGGACATCGATCTGGTAGTCAGCTCGCATCAGAGCGAGAATCGATGAGGGACTGGATGATTCCCGCTCGATTCGGCCAAACCATTGCATGAAGGCTTTGTCTTTCAACCTGCTCGGAGCATTGAGCCGGAGCAGCACGCCTGTCCCCCAATGTTTTTCCAGCGTGGCCAGAAATCCATCGAATTGCGATTCGGTCAGCGCCCACGGCTCAGCCTTCATCGACACAAAAGTGCCGTACAATACGAGGGCCGAGGTTCGCTCGGGCCGGGTGGCGGCGAAAGTCAGTGACAAGAGGCCGCCTTCCGACCAACCATAGACGATCGCGTTCCTCGAGCCTGCCGCGTCCATCACTGCGCCCACGTCGGCGGTCCGTTCTTCGAGGGTCTGAGCGGCCACCCGATCGGAGAGCCCCTGCCCACGCTTGTCGAAAACAATTACGCGGGCAAAGGAGGTAAGCCTCTGCAGCAGGTATTTGTAGGTCGGCAGTTCCCAAAGAAGTTCGGCGTGCGAGATCGTTCCCGGGACCAGCACGAGGTCCCCTGGGCCGTCGCCTAAAATCCGGTATGCGATGTGAACGTCGCCGTTCTTGGCGTACTTGATCTCGGGTTCCAAGGCGCCCAACCTCCGGCCGACATTACCTGAGCGGGAGAAAACCTAGCATGAGATCATTCGATACCGCCACGTTCCCGATTCGTGCGAGTCGAAGGTCTCGACATCCTGGTCAGCCGAGCACAATTCGCACTCGATGCGCAGCTTGGTCGTCGGCGAGCGCGATTTGCGCCGGACGTTCTGCGAGGGCCTTGCCGTCCAGCTCGACACTGCTTACTCCGCGGCTGACGCTGTGTGGATTTTCGACCGCGATTTCGTAGCGCGTCGAGCCGTATCGATAAACAATCTCGAAACCAGGCCATTTGCCCGGGATGCATGGATCGATCAGCAACGTTTTGCCGCGGAGACGAAAGCCCAGTATCCATTCGAGGCCCGCACGATACATCCATCCCGCCGATCCCGTGTACCACGTCCATCCACCGCGTCCGACGTGAGGCGGCGTCGAGTAAACGTCGGCGCATGCGACGTAAGGATCGACTTTGTAGCGATGGATCCCGGCGCGAGTGTTCGCGTGATTAATCGGATTCAGAATCGAGAACAGTTCGCCCGCCTTGTTGCCGTCCCCGAGCATCGCAAACGCGACGACCGACCATAGCGCCCCGTGCGTGTACTGTCCGCCGTTCTCCCGAAGGCCGGGCGGATAGCCCTTGATATAACCGGGGTCGAGCGGAGTGTGATCGAAGGGCGGCGCAAATAGCAGCACCAGTCCGTCGTCGCCCTTTACCAGGTATTGCTCAACAGCGGCCATCGCGGCTGCGCCACGGTCTGGACTCGCGGCGCCGGAGATTACGCTCCATGATTGCGCGATCGAATCGATTCGGCATTCGACATTGCCGGCCGATCCGAGCGGTGTGCCGTCATCGAAATAACCGCGTCGATACCAGTTGCCGTCCCATCCGTCGCGCTCGAGTGATGCCGCAAGCGCGGTCGCGTGACTCCGCCAGGTCGCGGCGTGCGCGTCGTCGCGACGAATATCCGCCAACGGTGCAAAAGCTTGCAGCGTCGCGTAGAGGAACCATCCGAGCCAGATGCTCTCGCCCTTGCCCGCCTCACCCACGCGGTTCATGCCGTCGTTCCAGTCGCCCGATCCGAACAGCGGGATTCCGTGAACGCCAACCTCGAGGCTTTGATCGAGCGCCAGCGCGCAATGTTCGAAGACGGTGCCGCGCCGCGCGGAGACCGTAGGCTGAAAAAACGATTCAACCTCGCCCGCGTGCAGCTCCGGGCCGTCAAGGAAGGCGACCGTTTCGTCGAGGATGCCGGCGTCTCCCGTCACCTCTATATAGTGAGCGACCGCATACGCCAGCCAGACGCGATCGTCGGCGATTCGCGTGCGAACTCCCTGTCCCGCTGGCGGAAGCCACCAATGTTGCACGTCCCCGGCGGCAAACTGGCGCGACGCCGCGCGAATCAAGTGCTCCCGCGTCAGGGCCGGCCGCGCCACCGTCAACGCCATCACGTCCTGGATCTGATCGCGAAAGCCGTACGCTCCACCCGCCTGGTAAAACGCTGAGCGCGCCCACACGCGGCACGCCAGCGTCTGATACAGCAGCCATCGATTGAGCATGACGTCCATCGAGCGGTCGGGAGTCTTGACCTGAATCGTGCCGAGCAGGTCGTCCCAGTACTGCTTGACCGCAGCCAAAGTCGAGTCGAGGTCAGCGTCGCGATATTTCTTGATCGAAGCGATAGCCGCGGGCGTGCTCGCCGCCTCGCCGAGAAAGAAGACGACCTCGTCGGCGGCGTTGGGTTTGAGCGATACTGTGGTTTGCAGCGCCGCGCATGGATCCATCGCGGCTCCCGATCTGGCGGCCAGCAGTTTGCCCGACGCGAGCGCCGCGGGATTGTCGAGCGCGCCGTTGCGGCCAAGAAACTCGGTCCGGTCGGCGGTCCATGAGAGTGGATTGCCGCGCAAATCTGCGAAAGCGACGCGGTTTCCGTATTCGACGCTGAATGAGTTGCGCGCGAGTATCGCGTGAGTCTCGCGCTCGATCTCGGTGACGATGTATGGCGCCGATGCGCCGCGCGAAGTGCCGAGCACCCATTCCACGTACGCGGTCACCGACAAACGCCGCACGCGCGGCGAGAGATTGCGAATCTTCAGCCGCGAAATTTTGACCGAGTCGTCCACCGGCACGTATTGCGTCAGCTCCAGCGAAATTCCGTGCGCGGTGTGCTCGAAGATGCTGTAACCGTGGCCGTGACGAACGACGTACTGCCCGCCATCCTCGCGGATAGGTAGCGCGGTAGGTCCCCACAGCTCGCCGGTGTCGAGATCCTTAACGTAGAGCACCTCGCCGGGACGGTCGCTCACCGCGTCGTTGGACCACTGCGTAATTTGATGCTGCTGGCTATTGACGGCCCACGTGTACCCGGCGCCTTCGACCGAGACCTGGAATCCGAACGACGGATTCGCGATCACGTTGATCCACGGCGCCGGCGTCCATTGCCCGTCGCCGAGAATCGTCAGGTACTCACAACCGTTCTCGGCAAAACCGCCAAGGCCGTTGAAAAATTCGAGCTCGCGCCTCGGCGTCGAGGGCGCAGCCCGCTGTATTGCGCGAGTCCGCCGCGGCGGCGGCGCTGCCGCCGGCTCGAACATCTCCAGCCTTTTGACTTGTTCCGCCAGCGTCCCGCGACGGCTCAGCAATACCGCCCGCGCCGCAGTCTGCAGAACGCTTCGCAGTTCGGCGGTGACCAGGTCGGCGCGCAGCAAAAATACATTTCCGCATGCGCCCTGTCCGTCGGCAGCCGGCCGCGGGGTCGTTCGAACCAGCCCTTCGAGCGCGGCCTGCAAATCCTGATGGTACGAAGGCGGACGTTCGTTGACGATCACCAAATCAACGCACAGCCGTTTCATGCGCCAATATTCATGGGCGCGAACCAGCTCACGCACTATTTCGAGATCGTCGGCATCGTCGATCCGAACCAGCACGATGGGCAAGTCGCCGGAAATCCCGGCGGGCCACAACTTCGACTGCCCACCCTCGCCGCGCTGCAGCAGCTCGGACGAAGGCCGCAGCGTCGGATCCGAATAGAGCACTCGATTGGCGATACGCTGAAAAAGATGTGCTTCGTCGGCGTCAACCCGCAAGTGATGCAACTGCACTTGCGCCTGCGTCCAGGCGAGCGTCACTGCGCGCTCAAACGCGCTCGAGTCGTGATGCTTATCCACGAGATCGATTACTTCGGCCCGGGTCGGCGCGACGATGGTCCAGAACGCGACGCGAGCCGTGCCGCCGGCCGGTATGCGAAGCCGCCGGCGAACGCTGAAGATCGGATCGAGAACGGTGCCGACAGTATCTGACAGCGGTCGTCCGTCGATCGCTGAAACAGCGTCGCGGACGTCGCGACCGCGCCCGAGAAATTGCGCGCGGTCGGTCTCGAACTGGATCTCGCCGATCGACTCTCCTTCCGCCACCGCCAGATGCGCCGCCCAGACCGGCACATCGGTGGGCGAGCGGAGCCGCCGCGTCGCCAGAATCGCGCCGACCTCGGCGTCGAACTCCGTCTGCACGAACATCTTGGAGAACGCCGGATGCGCGGTATCGGACGCCTCGGTCGCCAGCACGATTTCCGCGTACGAGGTGACCTCGACTTCGCGCACGCGGCTGCCGAGATTCGTGATCGACACGCGGCGAACTTCGGCGTCGTCTTCGGGCGACACGGCCACTTCGAGCGTTGTCGTCGTGGTGCCATCGCGCCGCACGATTTCCGCGCGGTCCTCGGAGAATTCGACTTCGTAATTGTCCGCCTCGACGCCCGCCGGCTGAAAACCCGCCGACCAGACCTTGCCGGTCTGCACGTCGCGGATGAAGATGTACGTCCCCCACGAATCGCAGGTCACGTCCTCGTGCCATCGCGTGATCGCCATGTCGCGCCATCGGCTGAAGCCGGAGCCGGCCGCTGTGATCATCACGGTGTAGTTGCCGTTGGATAACAGATGCGTGCGCGGGATCAGATCGTGCGGCGAATGGAACCGGCGAATAGTCGGCGGCGCACTCTCGCGAACGTTGGCTTCCGCCTTGACCTCCTCCGCGCGCGGACGCGCCACCGCTACGTCGCGCGGCGTTCGTTCCTGCAGCAAAAGTTCGGTCGCCTGGATGATCGGCTCGGCATGAAACCTCGCGCGCATCGCGCCGTCGTTAAGCGCGTCGGCCAGCGCAACCAGCGTCATCCCCTGGTGATGCGCCATATATGCGCGGACCACGGCGACGGTCTCGCCTTCGGGCACCCGCGACGGCGTGTAGTCGAGCGCCTCATACCAGCCGAAATGGCCGAGGCCGCCTGCCTTCAGCAGCGCCGAGAAGTTCTGCGCCGCAGCCTCCGGATTGACCATCGCCGCCAGCGCCGTGGCGTACGGAGCGATCACCGCGTTCTCGCTGAGCCCGCGCTTCAGCCCGAGCCCGGGCACTCCGAAGTTCGAGTATTGATAGGTGAGCTCGAGGTCGCGCGCGTTGTACGCGGACTCGGAAATTCCCCACGGCATCCCAAGTTCGGCGCCGTACTTCATCTGGCGGCGGACCACCAGCCGATTGGTCTGCTCGAGCAGGCTGCCGCCCGGCGCACGCATCACCAGCGACGGCATCAGGTACTCGAACATCGAGCCCGACCACGAGATCAGCGCCGAGCCGCGATCGACCGGCGTCATCGCGCGCCCGAGCCGGAACCAGTGCCGCGCCGGAATTTCTCCCTTCGCGATCGCGACGAAACTCGCCAGCCGCGCCTCGGAAGCCAGCAGATCGTAGCAGTTGGGATCGAGGCTCCCGTCAGTTACGCGGTAACCAATCGAAAGCAGTTGGCGCGCAGGATCGAGCAGGAAGCCGAACTTCATCGCGTCGAGCATCTTGCCCGCGGTCGCGGCGAGTTCCGTCAGGCGCCGCTCCAGCGCTTTGGCCGCGTCGCCTGCCCGCGCACTCGCAACCTGATCGAGCGTCGAGTCCCGGCCCTCCATATCGTTGTATACGTCCGCCAGATCGCCCAGCGCCGGCATCGAATCGGACGTCTTCTCGCGCGCACCTCCTAATGCCAGCGGCCCGAGCAATTCGAGGTCGCGCCGATGCCCGCGGACGCACGCTTGCAGCGCCTCCGCCCATGCGAGCACGTCGGCGGCGGCAGGGTCGGTGCGCTCCAGTGTCAGCGTTCGCGCGATGTCGGCGATTGAATCGCTGTCAGCCGCGAGTTCCTCCAGCCAGGCGGTCAGTTCCTTCACGCTCTTCGGATTCGACGGGATCAACGGCGCCATGGTGTCGAGCACTTCCTCGAGCTGCTTGGGCGTGACGGTGTGCCTGCGCCGGTCGGCGCGCAGCGCGCCCAGCGACTCGCGAATCAGCGCGATCGAGTCTGCGACGCCGCGCATCCACTGGCGGTCCACCACCGGCCGCGCGATCATTTCGCGGCATGCGTTGCCGAGCGCGATTAGATGTCCCGCCAGGTTGCCGCTGTCCACCGACGAAACGTACTTGGGATCCAGCGGGCGCAGGTCGCGCGTGCCGTACCAGTTGTAAAAATGCCCGCGGAACTGCTCCATCCGCTTCATCGTGTCCAGTGTCGCGCCCAGCCGTTCGACGGTCTCATGCGTTCCGATCCAGCCGAAGTCGTGCGCGGCGACCGTCGACAGCAGGTACAGCCCGATGTTGGTCGGCGACGTCCGATGCGCCAGCGCGGGCTTCGGGTCTTCCTGAAAATTGTCCGGCGGGATCATGTTGTCTTCCGCCGTCACAAACTTCTCGAAAAAACGCCACGTGCGCCGCGCAGTCAGTCGCAGCGCCGTCGTGTCAGCGATCGAGAGCGCCCTGGTGCCCTCGATTGCGGGCGGCAGACTTGCCCATCGCGCAATGTCCGGTGACAGCATCCACAAAATCACGAAGGGAACTGCGATCGACGCGCCACCCCGGCCTGCCGATGCGACAACTACCGCGGAGATGACCGCGAGCGCCCATGCTCCCGCGATCATGCCGTAAAACCCGCGCACGTCCGGGCGCGCTGCCCGTTTGGCCTGCGCCGCAGTCGTCCATTCGAGCATCAGCCGATGACTCACGTACAAGCGGTAGAGCGTCCGCGAAATTGCATCTGCCATCAGCCACGCCTGATGCGCCAGCAGCGTCAGCATCATCGCAAGCTGCGATATTCCCACCACAAAGTCGGTGGCGACCGCACGGATATGGCTGCGCTTGGAAATGTCGAGGCGCCGCGGAATGATTCCGGTCACAAATGGAAGCATCGGCGCGGTCGCGATCGTCGCCACGATGAACGCGGTCCACATCGCTGCCGCCGCCAGCGGAAGCCGCCATCCCGCTACCAGCGCTGCCATCGTCATTGGCGCCGACAGCGTGCGACGCAGGTTGTCGATCATTTTCCAGCGTCCGAGCGGCGGTATCGACGATCGTGCCGCGTCGGGATCGAAATGCGCGCGGCCGAGAATCCACGGCAACAATTGCCAGTCGCCGCGGGCCCATCGATGCTGTCGGCCGGCGGCAACGTCGTAGCGCGACGGAAACTCCTCGACCAGTTCGATGTCAGAGACCAATCCGGAGCGCGCGAAAGTTCCCTCGAAAAGATCGTGACTCAGCAGCGTGTCGTCGGGAACGCGGCCCGCGAGCGCCGCCTCGAACACGTCCACATCGTAGATCCCTTTGCCGCTGTAAGAGCCTTCATCGAGGAGATCCTGGTAAACGTCAGATACGGCGAACGCGTACGGATCTATTCCGGCGGCGCTCGAGAAGACGCGCTGGAAAACCGATCCGTCGCGCCCGGTCGGCAGCGAAGCCGTGATTCGCGGCTGAAGCACACCGTGACCTTCGACCACGCGGCCGAGTTCCTTGTCGAAGCGGGGCGCATTCAGCGGATGGGCCATTTTGCCGACCATCCGCTTGGCGGCGCCGCGCGGCAGGCGCGTATCGGCATCGAGCGTGATCACGTAGTGCACACCCGCCGGCCCTGTCGGCGGATGCCCGTCCGACGCGACGAACGTGGTGTCCGTCATGCCGCGCAGCAGCCGATTCAACTCGTGCAGCTTGCCGCGCTTGCGCTCCCAGCCCATCCACACGCCTTCGGCTTCGTCCCACACCCGCTTGCGATGGAGCAGCAAAAATCTGGGGCCGGCGGGACCCGGTCCATGACGTTGATTCAGAAGCGCGATTCCCTTGCTGGCTGCCGCCAGCAGGTCACCGTCGCCGGGCGCAGTTTCCGTCGCCGAGTCGATCCAATCCGACAGGATCGCGAAATACAGCTCGCCGTCCGGACTCGCGAGGTAATGAACCTCGAGCCGCTCGATCTGCTCGTCGATCTCGGCGCGGGTAGTCAACATTGTCGGCATCACGACGATCGTGCGGAGGCTCGGCGGCACCCCGTCGTGCAGCTCGAGCGCGGGAATCGTGGCGGGACCAACGACGGTCGTGACGGCGCGATTGACCAGCGCGACGGCCGCGTCCATCGCCGGAATTATCGCGAGCATCGCGAGAATGAACCGGGTCCATCCAGTGGCGGGCGCGTCCGCGATCCCGGCCAGGCCGACGGCGACGATTACCGCGGTGACCACCGCGATCGTGCCGAGGTATCCTTTGATCCCGGCAGCCTTGTTGGCGCGTGCTATCCAATCGCGAACCGGAGCGCGAAATCCCAGCGTCGCCTCGAGCGCGTGACGTCCTTCTGAAACCAGGTAGTAACCCGGATGATGCTCGCGACACGCCACCACTCCGTCATTGGCCGTTTCGGTCGCCGCACTCTTGGCCGAATCGATCGCACTTTGTGCAACTTCGACTTCGGTGTGCCCCGAACCGAGCGCAAGTTTTTCGATCGCATGCCGGTAACGGTCGCGGGTGGCAAAATCCATCGCGCCGAAGTCGCTGTCGGCGCGCAGCACCGCATCGACTGCGCTTAC
>NZ_DATDGQ010000135.1:0-3105 GCF_036522015.1 Binatus sp. (SeqCode) | reverse complement strand
AATCACCTGGGTGCTGACGAGCTACCTGGTCGCAAACGGGATCATGATTCCGCTTACCGGATGGATCTCGTCGCGCTTCGGCCGCAAGCGCTACTTCTTGATGTCGGTCGCGGTGTTCGTCGCGGCTTCGGGGCTGTGCGGAGCGGCTCAGTCGCTGGATCAGATGGTCGTGTTCCGATTGATACAGGGCGCGGCGGGCGCCGCGATGGTCCCGTCGTCGCAGGCGATCCTGATGGAGACCTTCCCGCCCAACGAGCAGCAACTCGCGATGGCGACCTGGGGGATGGGCCTGATGGTCGCTCCGATCATGGGGCCTACGCTCGGCGGATGGATCACAGACAATTGGAACTGGCGCTGGAACTTTTACATCAACCTGCCGATCGGAGCAGCGGCGTTCCTGATGGTCTGGACCTTCGTACACGACCCCGCCTACCTGCGAGTTCGTCGCGCAAAAGGCGGCAAGACCGACTACACCGGCATCATCCTGCTGGTCGTCGGGCTCGGGCTGGCGCAACTCGTGCTCGATCGCGGCCAGCGCGCCGACTGGTTCAATTCGCCGTGGGTAGTTTGGTGCACGATTTTCGCCGCGATCTGCATCGTGGGACTGACGATCAACGAATTGCGCACGCCGGAGCCGATTCTCGATCTTAAAATCCTCGGCATTCCGGTTTTCACGATGTCCGTGATGCTGATGGTCGCGATGAGTTTCGCGCTGTTCGGCACCGGACTGTTGAATCCAATTTTTCTGCAAGAGCTGATGGGCTACAGCGCGTGGAAGGCCGGCCTGGTGCTCGCGCCACGAGGACTCGGCACGATGGCTGCGATGCTGATCGTCGGGCAACTCGCGCGCTACCGCTACGACACGCGTCCGCTGATCGGCGTCGGCTTCGTAATCATGGCAATCGCGCTGTGGCAGATGTCGGGCTGGAACACACAGGTCGGCACGTGGACGGTCACGTGGCCGAGCCTCGTCATGGGAGTTGGGATGGGCATGATCTTTCCAACGCTTTCAGCCACCACGCTGTCGTGCGTCAGCCGCGAGCGCGTCGGCTACGCTGCGAGCCTCTACAACATGATGCGCAACACCGGAGCCGCGATCGGCATCTCATACATGACGACCGTGCTCGTCAATCATGAGCAGACGCATCAGTCCTACCTGGTAGGACATTTCACCGTCTTCGACGCGTGGAAAATGAGCGACGCGGCGCGCCTCGCGCCCGGAGGACGCAGCTTTGACTATATGCCGCAAATACTCACTGGCCAAAAGCAAGGACTCGGCATGGTGTACGGGATGATTCAGCGGCAGGCGATGATGCTGTCGTTCAACGATATCTACCGCACACTGGCTATTGTAATGATAATACTGATACCGACCTTCTTACTATTGCGTCGCGCGCAACCCGGCGGCGGCATGGCCGCCCACTAGTCATTCATTTCCGCCAGCGCCCGCTCGAAGACTTCAAGCGAGTGGCGATCGAACAACACGAATTCCACCCGCTCGAGCGTCGTCGTAGCATTGAGATGCTTGCGCGCCTCCTCGAGCATCACTTGAGCGCACTGCTCGATCGGGAAACCTGCGATGCCGGTACCGATCGCAGGAAATGCGATCGTCTTGAGCGCATTCTCGTTGGCGCGCATCAGCGAGTTGCGCGTCGCCGCGCGCAGATTCGCCTCCGAGGTGGATTCTCCGAGCCGCGTGCTGGCCGCATGAATGACGTGCCGCGCACGCAGCCGTCCCGCGCTCGTGATCGCCGCCTCGCCCAGAGCAATCGGCCCGATTCGGTCGCACTCCTGCTGAATCGTAGGGCCGCCCTTGATGCGAATCGCGCCCGCGACGCCGCCGCCCAGCATCAGATCGTTATTTGCGGCGTTCACAATCGCATCAACGTCGGCCTCCGTCAGGTCGCCCTGCCGCAACTCGATTTTCGCGCGCCAATCTTTGCTCATCGTCATGTTATTATCGCGCCAACTATGCAGATGAGAAAGACAACGGCCTGGCTGCGATTGGTCGCGCAGATTGGTGCGGCACTCGTCGCGCTCGCGGGATGCGGTCACTATCGCGTCGATAGTTCTTTCGGAACAATTCAAGTCGATATCGAAACCTCGCCGACCTCGACCGACCCGCGATTTGGCACCGACGCAATGTCTTCGCGTATCAATGAACTCATTTTCGATTCTCTAGTTAAGAACGATCGCAAAGGCCAGTTCGTCGGTCGCCTTGCCCAAAGCATCGAGCACCCCTCCCCAACGAGGACCGTGTACCACCTCAATCACGGAGTGCGTTTCAGCGACGGCCGGGAACTTACAGCGCGCGATGTGCTATTCACGTACAACTCGATACTCGCTCCAGAATCGATGTCGCCCAAACGCACCAGCCTTGAGGAGTTGAAATCAATTGAAGCCCCCGACGACTACACGGTTGTCATAACTGTGGCGCATCCGTATGCGCCTGCCGTCGAGATTGCGACTGAGGGTATCGTGCCTATTGGGACTCCGTTGCCCGCGCAAGGAAGCGGCGCCGCGCCGGTGGGCAGTGGACCTTTCAGGATGGTCGCTTACTCGCGCGACGAATTTTTGCGGCTTGAGCGCAATCCCTACTATCCGCATCCGCCAGGCGCGCCGCAGTCGATCCTGTTCAAGATCGTGCCCGACCCCACTGTGCGCGCCCTCGAACTCGCGGAAGGCGTTTGCGACTTCTCGCCAAACAATATTCAGGTCGACGTGTTGCCCTGGCTCTCCGCACATCAGTTTCTGAAGCTCAGCAACACCCCGGGGTCCACCTATCGCTACCTATCTTTCAATTTTCGCATTCCGCAGCTGCGCGATATTCGCGTCCGGCGCGCGATCGCCTATGCAATAGACCGCAATACAATAGTCAGTTCGGTTTTGCGAGGTACTGGCCGAATAGCAACTGGCATGCTCGCGCCGGAGAGTTGGGCATACGACGGCAACGTCACTACCTATTCCTATGATCCGGAAAAAGCGCGTCAACTTCTTAATCAAGCGGGCTATCCCGCCGGCAAAGATGGCATGCGCCGCCTTCGATTCGAATTCAAAACCACTCCTGAAGGTGCTCGCGATGGTGAAATTTTTCAGGCGATGCTT
>NZ_DATDGQ010000134.1:0-7133 GCF_036522015.1 Binatus sp. (SeqCode) | reverse complement strand
GGCGAAGGCGGCTTGCGCGATCTTCACACCGCGATGTGGCTGGCCAAGGTCAAGTACAAAGTCCATTCGCTCGAAGAGCTGGTGCAGAAGGCCGTAATCACCGAGCCGGAGGCGGCCGAAGTGATCGAGGCGCGCGACTTTCTCTGGCGGGTGCGCAACTCACTGCACTTTCTGACCGGCCGCCACTTCGATCAGATCACCTTCGAGCTGCAGGAAAGGATCGAGCCGATCTTCGGCCTTAAGCCCGAAGAGGGACAGGCGGCGGGTTCAGCCCTGATGCGCGCGTACTATCAGCATGCGTCGACGATCCATCGCTTTGCCGAAGGCTTGATCGCGCGGGTCACGGAAAACAGCTCCGGCGGCCGATTTTTTCATCGCACGCCGACCCGCAGGATTCGCCCCGGCGTGATCGTTATGGGTAATCTGATGAGTATCGCGCAATCTGATTTCTTCCAGCGCGATCCGCTCAACCTGATCACGATTTACGCCGACTGCCAGGCGCAGGACGTAAGCCTCTCAGGCAGCACTTACCAACTGGTGCGCGACAATCTCGGTTTGATCGACGATGCGATGCGCAAGGACCCGCGCGTCGCGGGAGCGCTGATGACGATTCTGTCCGGGCGACAACGCGTCGCCGAAACGCTCGAGGCGATGCATCTGTCGGGCGTGCTCGGCGCGATCATCCCCGAATTCGGCAACCTCTACGCGCGCGTGCTGCACGACCTCTACCATATCTACACCGTCGATCGGCATTCGCTGGTTGCGGTGCGCGAGCTCGAACGCTTGCGCACAGGAGAATTCAAGGATCCCACGCCCCTGCTCACCGAGGTCGCGCGCGAGCTCCCTCACCTGCCGCTCGTGTTCCTTGCGCTGCTGCTGCATGACATCGGCAAGGGCCATGGCCATGACCATCACGAGCGCGGCGCGAGTCTGACCGCGGAAGTATCGCAGCGGCTCGGGCTGGACAGCGAGGAGATCGATCTCGTCGTGTTCCTGGTCCGTAACCATCTGATGATGTCGCAGGTTGCGCAGAAGGGTGACCTCGACGATCAGACCACCGTAGCGGAATTTGCGCGCACCGTCGGCTCGATCGATCGCCTGAAGGCGCTCTACCTGCTGACCTATGCCGACATGCGCGCAGTCGCGCCGAAGGTCTACAACAACTGGCGCGACATGCTGCTGAGCGATCTCTACCTGCGCGCGCTCAAGATGCTCGAGCAAGGTGATCGCGAGGCGGTCGATCCGGCGCGCCGGCTGGCAACGGTCAAGGAGGCCGTGCGCGCGACACTACTCGCGGCGTCGGCTCCTGAAGCCGACATCAACGCTTTCCTGGACGAGATGCCTGACCGCTACTTCTTCACCGTGCCCGAAAATGACATTCCGCTGCACTTCGACCTGATGCGCTCGCTCGACGACCGCCCGCTGGTCTGCCGCATCCGGCATTTCCCCGAGCTGGAGTTCAGCGAGTTCATTGTCGTGACGGGCGATCGGCCGGGACTCTTCGCAATGATCGCGGGCGTGCTGACCGCCAACAATCTCAACATCCTGTCGGCCCGAATCACCACGCGCGCCAACGGTATCGCGATGGACGTGTTTCGCGTGTCGCATCAGATGGGCGAAGCCTCGATGGCGCTGGAAGACGACCGCTGGCTGCGGGTCGAGCACGACCTCGAGCGGGTCATCACCGGCCAGCAGGATATCGCGGGGCTGGTCGCCGCGGCGCATCACGTGCAGAGCGCAGGCCGCAAGTTCGTGCGCCACGTGCCGACCGAAGTCACCGTCGACAATCGCACCTCCGAGCAATTCACGGTCATCGACGTGTTCACCCAGGACCGCGTCGGCCTGCTGTTCGCGATCACCCACACTCTTTTCCGGCTCGGCTTGCGGATTCACCTCGCGCGTATTTCGACCAACGCCGATCAGGCGCTGGACGTTTTCTACGTGAGCGATCGCGACGGCGGAAAGATCGAGGATCTCGAGCGGATGCGCGAGCTGCGCGCGGCGTTGCTCGAAAAAGTCGTGCAGAATCCCCAAGCCGGAGCATCCACGTGAACATGACCGGCTGGGACGAGCTGATCGATCGGCATTTGGCGCGCCAGGCCGTCGAGCGCGGCCTCAGCCGCCATTCGATGGAGGCCTACGCGCACGACCTCCGCCTGTTTCAATCATGGTGTCGCGATTCCGGCCTGGAGCCCGCGCAGCTCGACGCCGCCGCGCTGACCGCGTACCTCGAAGCGCTCGCCGACCAGGGCTTCGCCGTCAGTTCGCAGCGCCGCCATCTCGCCAGCCTGCGCGGACTCGCGCGCGAGCTGGTGGACGAGAAGATCCTCGAGCGCGATCCCGCGCCGGCAGTCAAACTGAGGCCGCATCCGCGCAAGCTGCCGCGCACCCTGTCGCCCGGCGACGTCGAAAATCTCATCGCCGCGATCGACGCGCACGATGCGCGCGGACTCCGCGATCGTGCGATGCTCGAGATGGCCTACGGATGCGGTCTGCGCGTGTCGGAGCTGGTCGGCCTGCAATTGCACCAGGTGAATCTCGCCGCAGGCGCGGTGGTCGTGTTCGGCAAGGGCAGCAAGGAGCGAATGGTGCCGATGGGCGGGGCAGCGATTCGCGCGCTGAAGGCATATCTCGATCGACGCGACGAAATTCTCAATCCAGCCGGCGACGCCAAGCGCGACAAGAAGAGAGTTGCGCGTCGCGTTTCTGCGGTGTTCATTACTCGGCTCGGCCGCGCGATGACGCGCCAGGGATTTTTCAAGGCGCTGAAAGGATGGGCCGCCAACGATCCGCGGCTCGCGTGGATGAGCCCGCACACCTTGCGACATTGCTTCGCGACGCATCTGCTCGAAGGCGGCGCCGACTTGCGTGCCGTGCAGGAGATGCTCGGCCATAGCGACATTTCGACCACGCAAATCTACACGCATCTCTCCAAGAGCCACCTGCGCAAGGTGCATCGCACGTTTCATCCGCGCGCGACTCGCGCGAGCGCGGCGGAGGGTACCGACTGACTTGGGCGATCTGAACGGAACCATCGCGACCATCTGTATCGTCGCGCCGCCGATCATGTTCGCGATCATCGCGCACGAGGTTATGCACGGCGTCGTAGCCCTGCGCCTCGGCGACGATACCGCGCTGCGAGCCGGACGCCTCACGCTGAATCCGATTTCGCACATCGATCTATTCGGGACGATCATCCTGCCGTTCGGGCTGTATCTTTTCGGTCTGCCCGTGCTCGGCTACGCGAAGCCCGTGCCGGTCGATTTCCGAGTGCTGCGCGGTGGACGCACTGGCATGCTGAAAGTGGCGGCCGCCGGCCCGCTGACCAACTTTGTGCTCGCGATCGTGAGCGGACTGCTGCTGCGCGCGATACCCGCATTTCTGCACGGTTCGCTGGCCCCCACCGTGGTCGTACCGCTTGCCCGGATGCTGCAAGCGTCGGTGATCGTGAACGTCGAGCTGGGAGTATTCAATCTTTTTCCCGTGCTGCCGCTCGACGGTGGCCGCGTGCTGTTCAGTATTCTGCCGATCGCTGCCGCGCGCGTGTACGCGCAAACCGAGCGGTATGGCTTCCTTATACTGCTGGTTCTGCTGTATACGCATTGGCTGGATGTCGCGATTTACCCAGTCATGAATTTGGCGCTGGGCGCGATTTCCTGGATGGTGCAACTTTGAGCGACGAGTCCAACACGGCGCCCAAGCTCGCGGCCGACGCCGGCGTCCGCTTCCGGCTCCCGATTTACGAGGGTCCGCTCGATCTGCTGCTGCATCTGCTCAAGCGCGCCGAGCTCGACCCGCACGAAGTAACCGCCAGCGTCATCACCGAGCAGTACCTGGCGTGGCTCGAGCTACTCGACCAGTTGAACCTCGACGTCGCGGGCGAGTACCTGGTGATGGCGGCGACGTTGCTCCTGATCAAGTCGTTCGCGATGCTGCCGCATCCGGAGCTGGCCGACACCGAGGAAGCCGAGGAGCTCAAGCGCGACCTGGTCGAGCGCTTGCTTGAATATCAGCGGTATCGCGAGGCGGCGGAAAAGCTCTCCGAGCGCGCGCTGCTTGGCCGCGACGTTTTCACCACGCCCGGTGAGAGCGCGCCTGAAGACGCTAACGCCAAGCGGTACACGGTTTCGATTTTCGACCTGGTCGAGGCGATTGGCGCAGTACTCAAGCGCGTCGCCGACAAGACGCCGCGCAAAATCGAGCTGCGCGACATCCCGGTGGCGGAATGCATACCGCGAATCCTGCACGCGCTCGAAGAAGGCGCGGGACGAGTACAGTTCGCCGCCCTGTTCGAGGACGCAAACGATCGATCGCTGGTAATTGCGACTTTCATGGCGCTGCTCGAATTGATACGGCGGCGCGAGGTTCGCGCATTTCAGGAAGAGCGCTTCGGCGCGATTTTTCTCGAGCGCGGCGCCGCGGCGACGACGGAGGTTGAGTGGAAGAGGAACGATTGAAATCAATTCTCGCGAGCCTGCTGTTCGCGGCCGGCGAGCCTGTCTCGATTGCGCGGCTCGCCGCCGTCTTTGACGACGTGCCCCGTCCGACCGTGCAAAAAGCGCTCGCCGAGATGGCCGCGCAGTACGCCGCCGAAAACCGCGGCATCGTGATCGACGAAGTCGCCGGTGGCTACCAGATGCGCACGCCGAAGGACTACGCCGGCTATGTGCGCAAGCTGCTCGCCGCGCGGCCGCCGCGACTGAGCCGCCCGCTGATGGAGACTGTCGCGATAATTGCGTATCGACAGCCGATCACGCGGCCCGAGATTGAGCAGTTGCGCGGCGTCGATACCGGCGGCGTGCTGGAAACGCTGCTCGAAAAACGACTCGTCAAAATTGCCGGCCGCAAGGAAGCGCCGGGACGCCCGATGGTCTATGAGACCACCAGCGAGTTCCTTGAATTGTTCGGGCTGAAGGACCTCGAAGGCCTGCCCGACTTGTCGGAGTTCCGCGAAATCGAGCGCGCCGTCGAGCAGGCGAACACCGGACCGGTCGAAGGCATCGAGACTCATCCCGAAGATTCCGCCGAGACTGCGCCCTCGTCCGCAGAAGAGCCGGCTGAACCCGCGCCTGAGACCTCTGACGACGACAAGACCTCGCACTGAACGGAGAACCACAACGATGCATCGATTGCGGCTGCTGATTTTCGTGGCCATGACTTCGCTTGCGTGCGCGGGACTCTCGCGCGCTGAGGAAAAGGCGGCGCCGCCGGCGCCGCCCGAAAATGATCCGCTCTACATGCGCGTCGTCGCGATGCCATATCCGCCCGAGGCGCAAATCCTCGACGGCAATGGTCACCGCCATTCCGCTTACGAATTGTACGTCACAAATTGGGGTAAGACGCCGCTCAAAATCACCAAACTCGACGTGAGTGGAAAGGACGACGACAAGGTAGTCGTCACCCAGTCGGTCAGTGGCAATCAACTAGCCGCGATGTTCGTGCCGGTGAACGGCGACGGAACCAAGCCCAACGATCCGAGCCTCAAGCCGGGCGAGACCGGCGTCTTCTTTATCTTTACCGATTGGCTTCCCGACCAGGGCGATCCCGACAATTTTAATACTGCGATTACGATCGAGCAGCACGGCGAGCGCAGCGGCTCGGGAACAATCCACGCCGCCGCGCTCGATCTGAATCAGGACGATCCGATCGTGATTCATTCCCCGCTTCGTGGAAAAAATTGGCTCGCGGCGAATGCTCCTTCGAACACCTCGGCGCATCGTCGCGCGATGCTGCCGATTAACGGTCAGCCGCACATCGGCCAGCGCTATGCGATCGACTGGATTCAGCTCGGCGACGATGGGAAGGCGTTTAGCGGCGACGAGCATGACAACAAGAGCTATCACGCCTGGGATCAGGAAATTTATGCGGTCGCGGACGGCAAGATCGTCGAGGTGAAGGACGGCATTCCCGAGAACGTCCCCAACAGCGGCAAGCTGGCGACGCCGATTACGTACGACACGCTCCCGGGCAATCACATCATCGAGGAACTCAGCGAAGGGCACTATGCCGCATACGCGCATCTGCGGCCCGGCACGATCAAAGTGAAAGTCGGCGACACGGTCCACGCCGGCGACGTGCTCGCGCATCTCGGCAATACCGGCAATTCATCGGAGCCGCATTTGCATTTCCAAATCTGCGACGCGCCGTCGTTCCCCGCCTCGGAGGGACTGCCGTTTGCTATCGATCAGTACACGCTCGACGATTACCGAATCGACAAATCACCAAAGCCGGCGCTGACCGTCAAATCGTCACAGCCGATGACCAAGCAAGAACCGATGGAAGACGAACTCGATTCGTTCTAGGCGAAGGACAACAGGAGCTGACGATGGAAGACTTTAAAGGCAGGACAGCCTTCATTACCGGCGGAGCGCGTGGGATTGGTCTGGGTATCGGTCGCGCGTTCGCCCGCGCAGGCGTGAAGCTTGCGATTGCGGATATCGATCCGGATTCCCTCGCGGCGGCCAAGTCCGAACTCGCGCGACTCACTGCGGTCAAGACATTCAACCTCGACGTGCGGGACCGCGAGGGCTATGCGCGTGTCGCCGACGAAGCCGAGGCGCGGCTAGGGCCGGTATCAATCCTGTGCAACAACGCTGGCGTGGCCGCTCCGACCCGTCTTACTTACGAATTTTGGGATTGGATGCTCGGAATCAATCTGAACGGCGTGATCAACGGGATACAGACATTCCTGCCGCGGATGCTCGAGCGAGGCGGCGGCGGCCACATCGTCAACACGGCGTCCGGCGCGGGACTCGCAGCGGAGGGCAGCGGCATCATGTACAACACGTCGAAATTCGCAGTGGTCGGTCTGTCTGAAGCCCTGCGCCGAGACCTCGAGCCCAAGCAAATAGGCGTGACTGTTTTGTGCCCAGGTCCCGTCGGCACGAACATCGTCGCGAACAGCCGCATCACGCAACCCGCCGCGCAGAACGCGGAAGAGAGCAAAACCTGGGAAGCGGTAACGGAGCAAGTCACCGCCCGATTGGCTCGCGGCGTCGCTCCCGACGAGGTCGGCGAGATGGTTCTGGAGGGAGTGAAGGCGAACCGGCCCTATATCCTGACCGATCGCGTCATGAAGAAATGGATCGAGGCACGAACGAAGGCCCTGCTCGACGCGCTGCCGCCGCCCAACT
>NZ_DATDGQ010000133.1:0-1771 GCF_036522015.1 Binatus sp. (SeqCode) | reverse complement strand
ATATTGAACACGGTTCGTCACGCCGTCGGCAGGTAGCTCGCTCAGATAGCAATCGCTGCATTGACCAAATCGTTTATCCGTCCGCGGCTGAAACGGTTTTGGCCAGCACAGCTTGCTTCATTCAGATCGCGAAGCAGGCGGAGTCGGTTGCGCCGATGGACTCGGCGCATGCAGCGTCTGGACGGTTTTGGTCATATCCAAAAAAAAAGGCCCGTTACCGAGCCATCGCAGTATACTCAACTCCCCTCGTCACGCCGTCGGCAGGTAGCCTGCTCAGATCGTCTTGCGAAAGGCGTCGGCCGGCGTCACCCGCATCGCGCCCATCACGGGAATCGCGGCACTCAGCACGCTGATCACGATCGCGGCGAGCAGCCCTTCGAGCGCTGCGCCGTAGGTCACCGTCAGGTAGCCCGCACTCTCCAGCACTGCGCGCAGCGTCGTGCCGCTGCCGAATTGCCACACCGCCAACGCACATCCGAGCGCGCCGCCCACGGTGCCAATCAGCGCGCACTCGCCGAATAGAATGCGCGCAATGTACGGCTGAGTGAATCCGATCGCCCGCAGCACCGCCACATCGCGCAATCGCTCGCGCACCATCATCGACATCGCATTCGCGGCGATCAGAAAAATCGTCAGCGCAATCACCGCCGACACTGCGGACACGATGCCGCGGATGTCGCCGACCGTCGACATCAAGCCCGACACCGCCTCGCTTTCCGTCATCGACGCGGTCTCGAAGTCCGAGTTGTGAAAGGTGCGGTCGATTTCATGAATGACCGACGCAACATGATCGGCTGAGTCCACCCGCGTCACCAGGAATCCCGCCGGATGCTTTTCTTCCGGGATTCCGATCGCTTTTTCCGCTTCGACCAGGTAGTCGCGCCGAAACATGAAAAAGTTGGGATAATTGTCGGCCGGAATCTCGCCCACCATCGTGAACTTGATGTCGAGCCGATTCGAATCGCCGCGCAGCGTCACCACATCGCCGACCTTCCAGCCATGCTTGCGCATCAGCAGGCGTCCCGCGATCGCCGCGCTCCGATTGTTCGAGAACTGCTCGAGCACTTGCGGCGGCAGATTGTAGTCGGGATACATGAGCGCGACTTTGTCCGCATCCAGCGCGAACGTCTGCACGATTTCCGACGCTTTTTGATACGAAGAGCGAAGCACCACCATCGGAGTGCATGCGACGACGCCCGGTATTTTTTCGATCTCCCGGCAATCGCGCGCCGGCATGCCCAGGTAGCGCCCGTCGGCATTGTACGAATACACGCGCAGCGTCTCCGCGGTTTTTTTCAGAATCATATCGATCGAACCCGGTATCGCCGCGAGCACTGTGAAGATGAAAGTCGCGACCGCGAAGGTCAGCATCGTCAGAAGGGCGCGCCGCGGCTGTCTGATCACGTAGCGGAAAACGAGTCGAAACGATTGCATCGGGTTACGCCTCGCGCAGCGACTCGACGATCGGAAGATGTGCCGCGCGCCAGGCCGGCATCAGCCCGCCGGCAACTCCAATGAGCAGAGCCGCGGCGAGTCCGCCCGCGAGAGCACTCACCGAGAAGGCCGACGAAAAAACCACGGTGCCGACGCTCATCAGCCGCTGGTTGAGCCCGGCCGCCATCGCTAGGAATATAGCCAGCAGATCGCCCACGACGCCGCCCGCCACGCCGAGAATCACGCTCTCGACTAGGAAGCTTGTCAGCACCGAGCCGCGGCCGAAGCCCAGCGTGCGCAACACTCCCACTTCGCGCGTGCGCCGCGCGACCGCGGC
>NZ_DATDGQ010000132.1:0-13080 GCF_036522015.1 Binatus sp. (SeqCode) | reverse complement strand
ACCAACGGTCCCGCCATGAACGAAGAAGACGCGGTCGCATGCGGCCAGCGTGCCGGCGCGATGGGCGACGATGATCACAATTCGGTCGCGGGCGAGTGCGATCAGCGTATTCAGTAGTTCGGATTCGGAGGCTGGATCTAGCGGTGCGGCCGGCTCGTCGAGCACGATAATTTCGGGGCGTCGAAGAAGAGCACGCGCGATTGCGATTCGCTGTTTCTGTCCGACGGACAAGCGCGCGCCGCGTCGTCCGAGCATCGTCGCATACCCGTCGGGGAGGCGATCGATGAATTCCGCTGCGCCAGCCATCGCGGCCGCTTCGCGGACCTGGGCAATCGACGCGCTATCGCTGCCGTAGCGGATGTTGTCTTCGATCGAGGTCGAGAACAGCGATTCATTCTGGAATACGAATGCGACGCGCGCGCGAATCGCGTCGGGCGCGACCGCATGCGATTCGACGCCGTCGAAGGCGATGGTTCCCGCTGACGGTTCGATGAAGCGCGGGATCGAATGGATGAGCGTCGTCTTCCCGCATCCGCTGGGTCCTGCCAGCGCAACCATCTCGCCTGTGCGCATCGACATCGTGACGCCGCTCAGCACCATGGTGGCGCCGTAGCCGATCGCGACGCCGCTGAATTCCAGGCGGCTGATGCGAGCGCTGAGTCCCTCGCCAAGCCCGTTGGCTACCGGCTCTGCCAGGTTGTCGAGCACGCTATGCACGCGCCTCAGCCCCGCGACCGACGCCTGCACCGACGCCCACGTACCGCCGATAGTTGCCATCGGACTCGCCAGCATCGCGCCGTAACCCGCGAGCAGCACGATGTCGCCGAGCGTCATGCGGCCCGCGATCACTTGCATCATCAGGTAGTAGAGGCCGTAGCCGACCAGCGCCCAGCCAACCGGCGCGATCACGATCACCATCACGAGCAAGATCGCGAACATCCGCAGTGTCGATCGGAAAGACTGCCAGCTCGCAGCGTCCACGACTGCGGTCTCGCGCGACTCCTGTCCGAACGCCTTGATCAGCTGGACCTGCGCGACTCGCTCCTCGAACGCGGCCATCACGTCGCTGCCGCTTTCGCGCATCGATTGGCTCTGACCGCGGATCGCGCGTCCGAAAAGACCGCTGCCGATTGCGACCACCGGAAGAAACAGAGTCGCGACGACGATGATCACCGGCTCGTTGCTGAATTGCACCGAGAGCACGATGATCGCCATCACGAACATGAACACTGACATGATTGGCGCGAGCACGCCGCGATAAAACACCGGGCCGATCGACGCGCTGTCGTACATCACGCGGAAAACGGCGTCGCCGATTTTCTGGTCGGCGTATAGCGCCAGCGGCGATCTTAGGAATCGTTCGTAGATCGCGGTGCGCAGCGATTGGTTCATCCGCTGCGTGAGATCGATCGTAACGCGCGACTCGAGGTAGCCAAACAGGCCGTTCCACAGGCTGCCGCCGTCGTTGGCGTCGTTGGCGGTGATGCCCGCCTGGTCGAGACCGCCGCTGTTCACGTTGGTGCCGAGCGGCTGAGCCTCGCCGTGGACCATCCCTATGAGGATCACGGTCAACACCAGGAACAGTGTGACGGCAAGGAGCAGCCCGCTGCGGCTCGCGCCAACCATCGGGGTCAAAATGACGCCAGGAATACCGGTCAGCGGATGGCCGTCGATCACATTATCGATGACGATTTTCAGCGGCCACGGCGTCATCAGGAAAAAGGTCAGTGAGATGAAAACCAGCGCACATTTGATCGCAACCAGCCGGCGATAGCGGCTGACGAATGGCCAGCTCTTGACCAGCAGGCGCCAGGACTCGCGCCACGTGAGCGGAGCTTGCTCGTCGGCATAAAGAAGATTCGCGCGCGAGTCGCGCTCCGCAACCGCGTCAGGCATTGCTCACCTCGCGAACCGGCAAGTCGTCGAGCGCAGATCCGTCGGCGTCAACCAGGCGGCCGGCCGCAAGATGGTAAACTCTATCCGCGCGCGCCGCGGTAGTGCGGCGATGCGTCGCGAGAATCACCATGCGGCGTTGCGGCGCCTCGTTCACCCAATCGCGCAAGCCGCGCATCACGGCCTCTTCGGTAGCCACATCGAGCGAGGAGGTCGGTTCGTCGAGCAGAAGAATCGGCGCGTCGCGCAGAATCGCGCGGGCGAGTCCGAGCCGTTGTGCCTGACCGACCGAAAGCTTCGAGCCCTTCTCGCCGAGCATCGTGTCGAGGCCGGCCGGTATGGAACGGAGGAAGTCGCCGAGGCCGGCGCGGTGAATCGCCTGGCTGACTTCGAGCGTCGATGCGTTCGGGCGCCCGTACGCGACGTTGTCGCGAATGCTCGCGCTGAAGAGCGGATTCTCCTGCAGCGCAACCGAAAGCATCCCGCGCCACGCCGTAAGATCGAAGCCGGCAATCGAGGCGGCGTCGAGCAGAATGCGTCCCGCCGCCGGATCGAAGAATCTCACGATGAGCGAAATAATCGTACTTTTGCCCGAGCCGCTGGGACCGGCAATCGCGGTGATTTGACCGGCGCGCGCCTCGAGATTCACGCCGGCAAGGACAGGCATGCGCGGGTCGTAGCCGAAGGTCACGTCCTCGAAGGCCAGAGTGGTCGCGGTCTGTGGCGGGATCGCATGACCGCTGGTGACGCTTTGCTCAGGCGTTTGTCCGAGCATCTCGAGCACGCGCGAGATTGCGACGACGACATCCTGCATGCTGCCCCACTGGTCAGTGATATCTCTGGTGCGCTTGCTGACGTTGGAAACAAGCGCGAGCGAACCCTGGAACAGTCCCAGCGAAACGGCAACGTGCCCGAGGCCGGCAGTTCCGCCCGCCAGCACTTCCGTCACGCCGAGGTACATCGCGGCGACATAAGCCAGACCGCGAACCGTATTGGTGATGACGCGGTATCGCGCGAGCATCAAGCGTGCACGGCGCCCGGCAATGAACGCGTCCCAGTTATCGCGCGCGTAATTTCCTGCTTCGCGCGCCTCGGTGCCGAAGGCTTTCACGGTTCTAATCGACGCGAGAGTCTCTTCGATGCGCGTGGTAGCGAGCGCTGTGGCTTCACGCTCACCGATGAAAGCGGCGCGCAACGAATTGGCGTAGATCCACGCCAGTATGAAGTTCGCGGGCATCAGCATCGCCACGATTAGCGCCATCCGGGTGTCGAACCAGAGCAGGTAGAGTAGCGCGCCGATGGCGACCGGGAAGAAAATCACCGGCTGAACGATCAACCCGTCGATGACATTAGGAATCGCGGCGGAGTCCTGGAACATGCGGAAAATCGCGTCGCCGATTTTCTCCTCGGAATGAAAGCGGACGCTCAGTTCCTGCATCCGGGTGTAGAGATTGACCCGGAACAGGTTGCTGATGCGCTGCAGAATCCAAACCGCGTAACCGAGAATAAATCCGACCGCGACCAAACCAACCACCGCTACGATGCCGCCGACAACGCATGCGTGAATCAGCACGGTGCGCCGATCGGCATGCAGCGGAACGTGGAGTATCGATGCCTCCCCGGGTTTCAGGGCTGCGCCGTGACCCACGACGTCGAAGAAAACGCGCACCAGCCTGAGTCCGACGAGTCCACCGAGCATCAGCGGCAGCGTCAGCAGGAACAGGTACACGAGGTGACGGCGGTAGGGGCGGATGAAGGGCCACACGCGCGCGAGCAGCCGGAACACGTCGCGCGAACGCAGCCGGCGAGCGTCGGGGAACGCCAACTCGCTCGGGATTGGGGGCGCGGTGATGATGGTAGGTTCAGCGTTCAATCGAATCGCGGCGGCTCACTTTGCGGGAGCGGTGCCGGCTCCAGCCAGTATGCGGTCTTCAAGAACGAATTTCGATGTGCAATCTGCTTTGTATTGATCGGCGCCGAGCGCATAACGGCCCTGGAAATCCGCCGACACGGAAGCGAGCGTCGAACGTGCCGTCGTTTTCTCGAGCTTGACCGTCACTGTTACCGCGCCGTCTTGCAACTTGTAGATCATCTCAACCGGGCCAGCCTGGCAGAAGGCCCAACTGCGCCACGTCACGTCGTCTACGATTGTCTGCCGGGCGACGAGGGTATGCGTTCGCTCGTCGGCGCTGACGAGCTGGAAAGTGCTCATTGACGAGTCGGTAAAATACTTCTTGAGGGTGGCGAAGACCTCTCCGACCGGCTTGTGAATTTCATCCATGCGCGGCACGACGCGCGGCGATTCGATTGCGAAGGCGGGGGTCAGGATGGAAAACGAGGTGAACACGATGATCGATACGCTGACTAGTCTCATGACTCCTCCGTTGAAGGGTGTGAGGTTGTGAGTCTCCGAAGATCATAACGGCCCGCGAAATGGCGCGTAAAGGGGCGTGGTCCGCGAAGACCGTTTGATGGTAACTTCGCCCCGGGAAAGGAAAAGGAGACACTATGTCCGCGTTGATTTTCGAAAAACGGACTCACGTCGCATATCTCACGCTGAACCGGCCCGAGGTTCACAATTCGCTGAACCCGGAGATGCTCGTCAGCCTCGCGGCGGCGTGGAAGGAGATCGAGAGCGACGACTCGGTTCGTGCGACGATCGTGACCGGGGCGGGCAAGGTCGCGTTCTCGGCGGGCGCCGACCTGGGCAAGCTGATTCCGCTGTTCACCGGCGCGCGCAAGCCCGAGGACGAATGGGACAGCAAGCTGCTCGCGGATCGGAAGATCGGCGACATCGCGCTGCTGCGCGGCTACGACATGGACAAGCCTGTAATTTCGGCGGTCAACGGCTTTTGCATCGCGGGCGGAATGGAATTCATCCAGGGCACCGATCTTCGAGTCGCGTCGGAGAACGCGAGCTTCGGTTTGCAGGAAGTGAAGTGGGCGATCATCCCGGCGGCCGGCTCGCTGGCGCGATTGCAAGGCCAGATTCCGTACTGCAAGGCGATGGAGATTCTGCTGACCGGCAACCGGATCGATGCGCAGGAAGCGTGGCGACTGGGCCTCGTGAACTACGTCGTGCCGCAGGATCAACTGATCGCGAAGGCGGAAGAACTGGCGACAACGATCGCGCAGAACGGGCCGCTCGCGGTGCGCAAGATCAAGGAGGCAGTGCGGCGAACGTCAGGACGTCCATACGAAGAGGCGTTCAAAATCGAAAACGAAATCGCCCGCGAAGTGATGAAGTCCGAGGACGCGAAAGAAGGCCCGCGCTCGTTCATGGAAAAGCGCAAACCGAATTACAAGGGTCGTTAGCCTCCGAGTTTTCTCTTCCCCTCTCCCTGTTAGGGAGAGGATGAAGGTGAGGGTCCGATTGCAGCGTGCGTGTTTTTCGCGCGCGATTCAAGATTCTGTGCTTTCGTCAGGGATCGCTCAAACCCCCGCCAAAGCGCGCATCGTATTTGGATAGTCGCGCGCTGTGGTTGCAGCGGGACCGATCGGAAACACTACGGGATGCGTGACGCCCGCGGCGCGGAATCGCGCGACGAAATCGCGGCCTGCTTGAGCCTTACCGAACACCGCGATCTTCCGACATGACACTTCCGAGATGGCTCTGGGAGCCTCGGCGCGCTTGCCTTCTTTCCACAGGCGGCGCACCTCGTCGAACTCGGCGGCGAGTCCGTAGCGCGCGAACATCTTGTTGTAGCTGTCCACGAACGCGTAGCCGGCCAGCTCGCGCCGGAACGAATCGACGGCTTTGTCCTCGTCCTCGGTGATGCACATGCGGATGTAGATGCCGACATCTACTGCTGACGGATCGCGTCCCGCGGCTTTGGCGCCCTCGGCGATATGCTGCACCATCGGTGCGATCGCTTCGGGCGGCGAGTAGTTCATCAGGACGCCGTCAGCAACTTCGCCGGCGAGTCGGAGCATTGGAGCGTTGAGACCTGCAAGATAAATCTTCGGCGGATGCGGCGCGGTGATGCGCATGCTCAGCTTGAAGTCGGACTTGTACACTTCGCCCTGGAATTTCGAGCGGCCTTCGGTGAACAACTGGCGCATGATCGTCACGCATTCGCGCATCGCCGTGACCGGCTTGCGATACGAGGCGCCGTGCCATCGCTCGACGATGATCGGACTCGATACGCCCAGCCCCGCAATCGCGCGTCCGCCGGACAGTTCGTTGATGGTAAGGAAGCCCATCGCCATCGCACCCGGCGTGCGAATCTGAATCGGAATGACGCCCGTGGAGAGTTCGGCTTTGCGCGTGTTGACTGCGAGCGCGGCGAGGCTGACGAACGCGTCGGGGCCGCTGACCTCCGCAATCCACAATGAGGTGTAGCCGAGGTCCTCGGCCTCGCGGATGAGTGCGAGGCGGCCGGCAAGCGCGTCGGCGCCGACGCCGACGTTGGTCTGAAGTCCGAGTTTCTGGGTTGATGGCATTGATAAGTCCGTGCGAGTTTGATTTGCGCAGATTGTGCGGCTATTCGACTATGGCTGCAAGACACGATGACAGATTCTACGCGGGAGTGTTGAACGATGGCCTACTTCGATTCCAATGGCGTGCAGATTTATTTCGAGGAATACAGCAAGGGCGAGCCGGTGGTGCTGGTGCACGGCTTTGCGTCGCGCGCGGATCATAACTGGGGCGCGATGAACTGGTTCACCACGCTCGCGGCGCATTATCGCGTTGTCGCGCTCGATTGCCGCGGTCACGGCAAGAGCGGCAAGCCGCACGATTCCGCGGCGTACGGCGGCGAAACGATGGGCGAGGACGTCATCCGGCTGATGGATCATCTTGGAATCAAGCGCACGCTGATCATGGGCTACTCGATGGGCGGGCGAATCGTGACGGGCCTGCTGATGTTGCATCCGAAGCGCTTGCGCGCGGCAGTGCTCGGCGGAATAGGCGCGACGACAGCGACCGCGCCAAGTTTCAACCGCAAGCCGATCGTCGATGCGCTGCTCGCAGAAAATATTTCAACTGTGAAGGAGCAGCGCGCGCGGGAATTTCGCCAGTTTGCGGAGGCCACCGGCAACGACTTGAAGGCACTGGCGGCGGTGATGGCATCGAATCGCGAGGATTTTAACGCCGAGCATATCGCGGCGCAGAAAATTCGCGTGCCGGTCATGATCGTAATCGGGACCAAAGACCTGCTGGTCGGTAATCCAAAGCTGCTGCATGACTCAATTCCCGGCAGTAAGCTTGTGATGCTCGAGGGACACGATCATCTGAGCGCGCCGAGCGATAAGCATTACAAGGAAGCGGTGCTGGAGTTCTTCAAGTCCGCGCCTGCGTGAGAAAATTCAAAAATCCGACGCCCGTGTGAAGTCGGCGGCTGGCCGGCCCAGCCATCTGAAAATCCGCATCACGCCGGGGAAGACGACTCGCTTTCCTTCTGACAGGTGCGTCAGGCCCGCGGGGCTAGTACCGACTTCTTTAGCGACCTGTGCCCATGTCATTTGTCTTTCGATGCGTCGAGCGTCGAGTGCTGCGTAGAGCTTCTTCGCGTCGAACCGCAAAATCTTTCCCACCGGAATGTCCGGCAGCCGCTCGCTGATGCTTTCAGACTGCTGATGGCCGGGCACGAAACTTTCTGGCGTTCGATTCAGCCATCGGAGCATCGCCAGTACACCGTCACCCTCGGCTGCTGCTCTAAACCGCGTGCCCGACACCGTCGACGCGCTGAGACGACGAGCTGAAGGGCGATTTGGGTTCTGATGCATTTCCCGCGTCACTTGTGACCATGAAAGTCCACGCGCTTGCCGCTGCGCGTCAAGTGCCTCGTAGAGAGCCCGAAGACTAAAGTCAGTGTCAGGCAACCTAACCCCTAACCCTTCCCAAGTGGAAGGGGAACTGGAATAGGAAAGAATCCTATCCTCGGAGTTGGCTTCTGTCATGGAGTATCGGACCGCTAGCTGATTCGCGGATTGTTGAGGGTGCCGGTCAGATGATAGGGCAGGGGACCCGGGGGATGCGGCAACATCGCGAGCAGCATCCCGAGTTGCGAAGCGGCGGTTGGAGAGGTCGAGAGAGTGAATTGGATCGCGAGTTCGCTTTCGCCGGGGTCGGGCGCAAGTTGGATTGTTCCTTCGCCGGTGAGGATCAAATCGCCGCCGCTGGTTGTGAGTTCTTCGATCGTCAGCGTGCCTTGATCCAATTTGAATTTTGAATGGCCGTCGCCAAGACGGATCGGCGAACTAGCGAGCGCCGAGGTCAACGTCAGTCTCGCTGCGCTCAACTCGCCGGCGCCGGTTTCCGCGATGTCAGCGGGAGAGAGCAACAGATTGCCGCTCCCGGAAAGCGCGCCGGCCGCACTCGCGCCGGGGATCGTCCATAACTGCTGACGCGCCAACTCGATCGAGTCGAGGTCGTAGCTGATTGCTGTGCCGCCGCCGCTCGGACGGATCGTGACGTTCACGACGCCGTCGTAGAGCGCGGCTTTCACGCGGACGCCGGGATGCGTCGTTAGCATCGAGAGAAATGCCGGCGCGATGGTGACGGCGGGGCTCTCGACCAGCAGGTGGGCGGAAGTGGGACGGGTCGAAATCAGGCGCACGCCCGACAACTGCGCGCCGAAGGGGAAGCTCGCGCTCTGCCTCTCGCTGGAAACCTGGAGGCCCATCGGTGCGAGGACATTAGAAAGCGTGGTGGAGTAGGGAAAGGTGGAAATCAGGTACGCGGCGAAGAGCGTCAACCCTACTGCCGCGTAAGCTGTTCGAATGAAGCGGGGTCGCTGGAATTGCGCCGACGGGGTCTCGCGCACGTCAGGTGTTCTTCGCGAGCGCGACACAGGTGAGGTCCACGTCGTAGGAATGCGTGTCCTGGGTGCGGCGCTGGATGCGAATAGTGGACACTCCAATCGGCATCGCCAGCGAATTGATGCCATAGAGCGCGTCAACCAACTGCGCGAGATTCACGTTGGCGAGCTTCAACTGCACACTGTACTCGGTAAAGCCGTCGGCGAGCTTGCGATCGGAGCCGGGCGTGATCGATCCGATCTTGTCTCGACCGACACTTTTGGTCATCGAGCTTTCGACGACGGAGAACAGCGAGAAATCCCTGCCGATTGGAACGGTGCGCTGCTCGGCCTTGGCGAGGTTTGCTTTGAGCTGCGCGTAGGTACCGGCCAGTTGGCGAACGTCGGTGAGATCCTGCTGGCGCTGCGCGATCTTGCTCTCCAGCCCGGAGCCAAGATCCACGATGGGCATGTAGACGAGGTTGTAGATGAGAAAAATTCCGAGAAGGCCGCCGGCGATTTGCACCAGGATGCGTTCGCGGGGTTCGAGCTTCTGGTAGCGGGCGCGCGCCTGCGCGATCAGCGGATCGACGCCGGTGGCAGCTTGCTTGAGCAATGGACGGAGCAGCTCCATGACTCGCGCGCGCAAATTGTCGATCCATTCTCTAAGCATCGCAGCTATTCTTCGATGTCCCGCTCATTCGACGGCACGGCGTCCTTGAAATTTGCGTCCATTCGAAAGTCCACTTTGCTCGGATCCGAGCCGGCCTTGGCATGCGCCACTTCGATCGAGCCGAAGTATCCGCTCTTGTCGAGTGCTCTTTTCGCTTGATCGACGGTCGAGAACGAATCTGCCTGCCCGGTCACGCGCAAGCCCTGCGAATCAATCTGAACGTCGGCCATCTGCACTGGAAAGCGCGGCGGCAATGCGCGCGACACCGCGACCAGCGTGTCGAGCGGCGAATGAGTCAGGTTGCCGCCGATCAGGTTGAGCCGCTTGTTCATCTTCGCGATCCCCGTCTGCAACTGTTCCTTGGCGTTGTCGGGATCGGTTTCGCCGAGAACCGGTCCGGCGACGGCGGCGATTTCCGCGTTGAGCTGGCTAAGCCGATGGAGATTGGCGGAGACGCCGAGCGCGAAATGAAAAATGACCACTGCCACCACGGCGGCCGCGAGCATCCCCGACGTGTAGAACGGGCTGAGATCGCCGCGGACGCGGCCGCGAAACATGAATTCGCCCTGGCGGAAGTTGATCAGATCGAGTGGCTTGGTTGGCAACTCGCCGAGCAGCATCGCGATGCACGATGAAAACTTGCTGTTGTTGGGAACACTGCCCTCGAAGATTCCGGTGTAGTCGAACGCGCCGCCATCGCGCACCGACATCGCCAGCGATTCGGACAGCATTCCGCGCACCTTGGGATAGGCGGCGGCCGCGCCCGCAACGATCACCTCGGTCTGATCGGTTTCCTCGCCATTGGCCAGCAGGGTCTGACGCACCGAGTTGAGGATCGGCGCGGCCGCGTCCGCCGAGACCACCGATCCGTCGGACAGCATAAGGCCGCCGGGCATCGAGCGCAGCGCGCGTGGCGTTCCGTCCAGGTCAACGAGCACGACCGAAGTGGACGACTCGTCGCCGTCGACGACCAGGTGCGCCATCGGCTTGGCGCCGTTTCCGTTTTTGGCGCGCGTGAACATCGCGGCCAGCGCGAGCGGCGCGAGCGTCACGGTCTTGGGATCGAGTCCCGCCTTTTGCAGCAAACCGAGATGACTCTGGAGATCGGTCTTGCGCACCATCGCGGCCATGACGAGGGTGTGGTCACCCTCGTGGCCGACGCGGGTAAATGCGACGGCACCGTTGTCAACCGGACACGGCAGATGCTCTTCGAGTGCGAAGGGAACGACCTGGTGCAGGCGGCGCGCATCCTTGAACGGCAGCTCGAGCAGTCGCTTCACGGTCAGGTTTGCGGGCAGCGCCGAGATCACGATGTCGGGCTGCCCGGCTTCGACGACCAGGCGCGAGAGGGCGCCGCTCAAGTCGGCCTCGTCGTCGGCGCGAACCTTGTCGTAAACGCCGGCAAGCGTAAACGAATTCCACGCGCGCTCCGCAACCGCCGCGCGCACGCGGTCGGCGCCGAGCTCGAGCGCAAGTATTCGTTGAGCCATCAGGCGACCTTGACCCTAGTCCTCGCGCCACGCCGCGAGCGTGCCGATGCCGGTGGTCTCGCGATGGAACGTTGCTGTAATAATTTTGCGCGCGCCTGCATAAGTGCCGGTTCCCGTGATCGTGAAAAATTGGCTCTTCATGTCGACGTCCTTCATCAGGCGCTGGCCGATTTCGCCGAGGTCGGGAAGGTTGCCGATGTCGGTGGGCTGGGTGAACGGCCGAATCGTGCGCGCGTCGATTAATGACAGCACTATTTTCTGGTCCTCGGTCAACTCCGGTTCCAACGCCGCCAGCACTTGGGGCGACGCGGTGTTGGCGTTCACCGCGGTCTCAGCCATCACCGTTAAAAATGGGCTCACGCGGTTGACAATCGCCTCGTTGAACCCTTTTACCATCTGCAAATCACCCATCGTAGGCATCGCGCCGTAGCGCGGCTGATATGGCGGCTTCAGTCCCGAATAGTAATCCCCGATGCCGCCGCCGAGCCCGGTGCCGTTGTTCGGCGTAATCCAGTCGATGATACCTTGAACCAAGTCAGGGCTCACGTCGAGTACCGTGAACAGCCGCTGCACCTTTTGAATCGCAGCCAGGTTCGGAGCGCCGTTTTGAACCATCGAGTTGAGATTGATTTTCCGGCCTTCGTCAACGATCGACAATGAAACCGTGCCGCCCGCCAGCGACATCGGCGGAAACGGCACCGCCCACACGTCGCCCAGGGTGTCGATCGGGGTCGGCGATTTAAGGTCCGCGCGTGCGTCGGCCGCCAGCAGCGCGAGGCCGATATTGACCGCGGACCGCGCGAGGTAGGTGGCGCGAAGCTCGTTGGCCTGGTTGGCCGCCGACACGAATCCGAGTCCCGAGGTCATCGCGAAATCCACGACGACCAGGGTCATCAGCGCGACTCCCAGCAGAACCGCCAGCAGCGCGACGCCGCGCTCGCTCTTTCGCAGCCGCTTTACCATTGCTCTATCGCCATCGGCACGGTGACCTGGGTCGCAAAATCCATCACGCGGCCGCCCGGCGCCGCCATCTGAATCTGGATCGCCACCGCGACCGGCAACTGGCGTCCTTGCGGCAGACTCGACGACTCCCAGCTCTCTCCCCACCGCTGGCCATCGAAATAGCGGAAGTGAAGCGAGAGTATATTGTTCGCGAGAGTTGTCGTTTGCGGCGTGACCGCAGTGGTCAACAAGCCACTCTGCTGAGAGCGCTGCAGCAGGTACCAGCCCTGCTGGTCAGGATTCGCTATCAAGTTGTAAGTGACAATTGTCTCCGGCGTCAGACCGGTAAGCGCACGGCGATGCCCTCCGCTGAACGTGGACAGCGTGATCGTATCGATCGGCGCGCCGTTGCCCATATGTCCGCTGCCGAAGAGCGCAACGTTACTCACGGTGTACGGCGTCTGGACCGCATTGCGCAGCTCCTTGGTCAGTTGCCACAACAAGGAACGGCCTTCGCGATCCACCATGAGCCGCCCTTCGGCGTGTACCTTGCTATGCGCGATCGTGCTGAACGCGCTCGCCAGCATCGTGAGGATCAACGCCAGCACTCCAATCGCGAGCATCATCTCGATCAGCGTGAAGCCGCGCGGCGCGCTGCGGGTCAGAATACGGCGGTTGGTCATGGCGCAGCCTGTACCTGTTCCTCCTCGGGCGGGATCGGTGAATGCAGAAACTCGATGAGCGCGAAGTTTTGCGAAAGCGTGGGACCGTAGCGAATCAGAACCTTGACCACCCGAACGTCGGGAAACGTGCCCGACGCCTCGACCGCGCGCTCCCATCGAAAGTCCGGGAACTCGCCGGGAAACGATGCCTCGAAATTGCCGCTGGTGACGCCGAGATCGGGATATCGCTCGAGCTCCGCTTCCGTCATCACCGCCTGCGCCAGCATCGAGGCTCGCGTCGACTGCTGCGCGCGAATGACGGATTGCATGCTCTGATGTTGCAGGCTGAGCAGACCGAGCAGCGCGATGCCGAGGATCGCAATCGCGACCATCACTTCGAGCAACGTAAATGCGCGCGCGCGGCGGCGAAGAAGATTCATCGCGACATCCTCATGCCCTCCGGCATCACGTCGCCGCTGACGATCGCGACCTGGCCGGTAAGCGGAGAAAATTCGAGCGTCATCACGTCGCCCGACGCGTCCTCGAGATGCACCACGGTCGCATCGACGTAACCCTCGGGATAGAAGTTGGTCGCGATGGTGCCCCGATTGAAGGTGCCGATTCCTTCGACGGTGACATCGCGAATCCGAATCGCCGCCGGCAGCATCACCGGATGTCCC
>NZ_DATDGQ010000131.1:0-11739 GCF_036522015.1 Binatus sp. (SeqCode) | reverse complement strand
AAGCATCGGCCCGCTCTCGATGAGAATCCGGGAGTCCGGCGGTCGCCGCGCAGCTCGTGAGTCCGCGGCGGGCCATCCGCATGACACAAGGCCGTCGGCAATCAGCACGGCCAGCGGAGGAATCGCCGGCAGGACATACGGGATCAGCTTGGCAGTCGCGCATGAGAAAGCGACCACCGTGACGCCCGCCGCGACGAGGCAGAAGCTTCGCGCCGGATTGCCGGTGGCCTCGCGCCAGGTGAGGAACGGCACCAGCAACGTCCATGGCAGCATTCCGATCGCGAGCACCGGAAGGTAAAAGTAGAAGGCTTCGCTGTGGCTGTAGTCGGAATCGAATACGCGTCGCAGATGCTCGCCGATGAAGTAGAAGTCAGCGAAGCCCGGCTCGCGTATCGTCATCGCCACAAACCAGGGCGCCGCGATCAGAGTCGTGAGCAGGAGGCCCGGCACCGCGCGGAATTTCGCGATCGCGCCGCGCAGTTCGCGATTCCACGCCAGCCAAATCAGCATCGACAGAATTGGCAGCGCAGCCCCGACGGGCCCCTTGGTCATCACTGCCAGACCCATCGCGACATACGCGATCCAGCACCAGCGGCCGCCTTCGCGCCAGTGCAGATAAAGCGAGAACGTCGCGATCGTCAGCAGCGCCGTGAGCGTCATGTCGGTCGTCAGCACTTGCGCCATCAACGCGTACAGCGGAGTCGTGGCGAGGATCGCGGCGGCTAGAATCGCGTGACGGCGGCCGAACGCGCGCAGCGCGAAGAAGTAGGTCGCGAGTATTCCGGTGATTGCCGAGAGCGCGACGGGAAGGCGCGCGGCAAATTCCGAGACGCCGAAGATCCAGAAAGACAGCGTCGTCAGCCAGTAGAGCAGCGGTGGCTTCTCGACGTACGCCACGTAGTTGAGGTGCGGCACGAGCAGGTTGCCGCTTTGCAGCATCTCGCGCGCAATTTCGGCGTAACGCGCCTCGTCGGGCTCCCACAGTCCGAACGAGCCCAGATGAAACAGGCAGACTGCGAGCGATAGCGCGACGATTGCGGCGACGTCGTACGCGCCGGGCCTCGTGCGTGCGGATGGCGCGGCGAGGGCGGGCGAAGAAGGTTCGTTGCGAACGATCCCGGACACGAGGGTGGAGTCTAACGCGCCACGGCGACTGCTAATAGCCAACGGCGCCGCCGCCTTTGCGCGGGTCGGCGGCGCCGCGGAATTTCGCCGGCGCAATCGTGATCGCGCCGACCGCGCCGAGCTCGGGCACGACTTTGAGCTTGTAACCCATCTGCTCGAGCGCGCTGCGCGTCGCCGCCGGCATCGCTTGCTCGACGATCACGACGTCCGGCGCGGCCTGCTCATGAATTCGCGGCTCATTGACAGCGCTGGTCGCGTCGAGATGGAACGCGAGAATGTTAAGCACGACCTGCAACACCCCGCTGATGATCGTCGGACCGCCCGAGCCTCCGCTGGTCATCACGGGCGCGCCGTTTTTCGTGACGATTATCGGGCTCATCGACGAGAGCGGACGCTTGCCCCCCCGCACCTCGTTAGCGCGCTCGCCTTCGAGTCGATACGCGTTGGGCACGCCGGGCGCGACGGCGAAATCATCCATCTCATCGTTGAGGATCAGGCCGAGCGCGGGCACGCTCACCTTGGCGCCGAACACGGTGTTGATGGTGGTGGTCAGCGCGACGACGTTGCCGGCTTTGTCCGCGACCAGCAGATTGGAGGTGCCGTGATCGTGCGCCGCAGGCGGTGGCGGCGACTTTTTCGGATGCAGCGCGCGCTCGCGCAGCTGCAGAATGTTGCTGTCGGTCAGAAGCTTCTGAATCTCCACGCCTACAAATGACGGGTCGGCGTATTGCTCGCGATCGACGAAGCCCTGGCGCATCACTTCGATCAGACGCGCGAGGTACGGCGGCGAGTTGACGCCGAGGCCGGCCAAATGGCCAGAGTCGAGCGCGCCGAGCATCTCGAGAACCACACCACCCGACGAAGGCGGCGGCATCGCATAGACATCGTAACCCTCGTAGCGATGGTGAATCGGATCGCGCCACTCGGGCCGATAGTTGGCGAGATCGGCGGCGCTGACGATCCCGCCGTGCGCTTTCATGAACTCGACGAGCGCGGCTGCGACTTCGCCGTGATAAAAGTTCGCGACCGGATCGTCACCAAGGCTCTTCAGCGTCGCGGCAAGATTCTTCGCGATGATCGTGTCGCCAGCTTGGGGCGCGGAGCCGTCGGGCTTCAGGAAAACCTGGGCGAGTCCGGGATCGTTTTTCAGCTTCGGCGCGAGCATACCGATTTCTTTCGCCAGGTGCGGACTTGCGGCATAACCTTCGCCGGCTAGTTTCTCGGCGGGCGCCGCGATTTGCTGGAACTTCATCGTGCCGAAGCGCCTGAGCGCCGCGTCGATGCCCGCGATTTCGCCCGGCACTCCCACGCCCAGAATTCCGTCGCGCGCAAGGTCCTCGTCGGGCTTGCCGTTGCGCATGTACATGTCGGGACGGGCCTGAAGCGGCGCGGTTTCGCGATAGTCGAGCGCGTAGAAGGCGCGGGCTTTGGCCATATAGATGAGCATGAAGCCGCCGCCGCCAATTCCGCACGCCGCAGGATTGGTGACGCCCACTGCCAACGCGGTAGCCACAGCTGCGTCGACCGCGTTGCCGCCCTGCTTGAGGATCTCGACGCCGGCGTGCGCGGCGTCGTCGCTTTCCGACACTACCATTCCATGGACGCCGCTCGCGGAGGTCTCGGGGGCGGCAGGGTCCGCATAGGAGACTGGCGCAACGAACATCGCGAGCGCGATGGCGAGTGCGACCACCATCGCGCGCGAACTGGCGGCGAAAAGTTGAATCCAGCGAGGCGTAAACATCAGGGCTTTACTAACAGCCCTCGCCAACGGATGAAAGGTACGAGCGCAATCGCAGTGGCGTTCAGAAGGTCACCGGCTAACCCACTGACAGCCGCAGTTCGCTCAGGCCTCGCAAGGCCATTGAGCCGCGATACTCCAGTTTGGCTTGTGCGTCAGCGAGCTGTAGGCGGGGGAATTTGTTCAGCATCGATTCGATCGCGATGGCGCCCTCCAGCCGCGCCAGCGGTGCGCCGAGACAGAAGTGAATTCCCTCGCCGAATGAAACGTGCTCGTTCGGATCGCGCGCAACGTCGAAGCTTTCCGGATTCGGGAAATGCGCAGGGTCGCGATTGGCCGCCGCCAGCAGGATGAAGGCGAGGCTGCCGGCAGGAATCTCGGTGCCGCCAACACTGGTCGCCGCCGTCGGCATCCGCACTGTCATCTGGACGGGCGGGTCGTAACGCAGCATCTCCTCGATCGCCTTGGGGATAAGCTCGCGGTTCTCGCGCAAGCGATCCTGCTGTTCGGGATTGCGGCATAGCGCGAGCAGACCGTTACCGATCAGATTGGTGGTCGTTTCGTTGCCTGCCAGCAGCAGCAACACGACGAACGCGAGCAATTCATTTTCGCGGAGCGCGTCGGATTCGTCCCGAGCAGTGACCAGCGCGCTGATCAAATCGTCGGCGGGATTCGCGCTGCGTTGCTTGATCGCCTCGGCGAGGTAGCGGCGCAGCTCGTCTTTGGCGGCGAGACCGGCGGCAGAGGGACCGGTCGCCATCTCCTGGCCGAATGAGCTGATCAGATCGTTGGACCACTGCTTGAATTGAGCGTGATCGTTGGCCGAGACCCCGAGCATCTCCGCGATAACAATCACCGGCAACGGATTGGCCAACGCGGCCATCGCTTCGATTTCAGATGAGGCCGCCGCACGGCTCAGCAGGTCGGTTGTAATCTCGCGGACTCGCGGCTCGAGCTCGCGCACGCGTCGTGGAGTGAAGGCCTTGCTCACGAGCCGCCGGAGGCGCGAATGCACCGGAGGATCCGCGGTGAGGATAGTCGGCGCTCCGCCAAAAGGATCGATCCGCTGGCGAAACGGAATTTCCGGGCGCCGAACGGTGAAGCGCTCATGGTCGTGCAGAACCGTGACCACGTCGTCATAGCGAGCAATGAGCGTCGTCGGCATGAAGAGCTGAAGCTGTCGCGGAGGACCATCGAGCAGCGCAGGAAAGTGCGGATAGGGATTCGCGCGAAAGTCGGGATCGAATGGGTTGAAGTAGAAATCTTGTTCAGGCATGGCGTCTCCGGCGAAACTCAGAAACTTGATTGTAACGAAACCCACCGTGGGTTTCATGCTTCCTTGGGCAGGGGTGACCCCTGCACCCAATGTTAAGGTTCGGTTCCTTGAGCGGACGCTTACGTTGGTGCTTTAATCGCTGGCGGACGTCCCGCAAAACGCATTCAGCAAAATAGAGGTACCGCCATGGCGTACGCACCTGACAACCGGCCTATGTATGACGCCGATAGCCATATCATGGAGCTTCCGGACTTTCTGCAGAAGTACGCGGATCCGGATCTGCGCAGCGACATTCCCGCAGTCAGCTACAGCGCGTCGCTCGTCACCGATGAGGAAGTGGCGGAGATCATGGCGCGCGGCGGGCGGCATACCGAGGAGCATGTCGCCGAAATGATCGCGTGGGGCGACAATCTGATCGAGCGATCGAAAGAGATCCAGGCGTTGGGCGCGTTTGACGGCCGCGAACGCTCGAAAGCCGTCGATATGCTCGGTTTCAAGAAACAACTCGTATTCGCGACCCATAGCGTCACGATGCCGTTTTCACCGAGCACGAAGATTTCGCCGAAGCTGCGCTACGGCGCGGCGCGCGCGCATAACCGGCACATGGCGGATTTCTGCGCGCACGACTCGCGCCTGATGGGCGTCGCGGTCGTGCCTTTGGACGAGCCGCCGCTCGCGCTCGAGGAACTCGAGTTCGCGCTGAAGAGCGGCGCGAAAGCCATTTGGGTCGCGCATCGGCCGGCCGGCGGCCGCTCTCCGGGACACGTCGAGCTCGATCCTTTCTGGGCGCGGCTGGTCGAGTCGAACACTCCGTTCGTGATGCACGTCGGCGGCTCGCCGCTGCAACTCGACAAAGCGTGGGCGAACAACGGCCGGCCCCCAACCAAAGACTGGATGGGCGGCGGCGAGAATCTCCGCACCAAGGACGTCGCCGTGCTGCACGAGGGACCGGAGACGTTTCTCTCGATGATGTTGATCGACGGCGTCTTCGAGCGCTTCCCCAAACTGCGCGGCGGATGCATCGAGCTGGGCGCTGGATGGGTGCCGTCGATGCTGGTGCGGCTCGACTGGGTGGCAAAGATTTGGGGCAGAACGGACGCGAACCTCGCGCGCTTCACCCGCAAGCCGTCCGAGCAGCTGACGCAACAGGTCGCGTTCACGCCTTTCGTGTTCGAGGACATCGGCGCCTTGATCGACCAGTCAAATCCGGACCTGTACCTGTTCTCGACCGACTACCCGCACACCGAGGGCGGGCGAAATCCGATCGCGCGCTTCGAGACGGCGCTCGGTAATCGTTCCGAACAAATCCGTGACAGATTCTACTCGCAAAATTTCCTGCGCATCTTCCCCGAAGCCCGCGCGGCCTAGCTCGCGCGCGAGACGATTGTCTCTCTTCAGCGGCGGCGGACCCAACAGTCCGCCGCCGCTTTCCATTGGACCCGATCAGACCTCGGCGCGGCTCGGGCGCAAGTTGACAATCGAACGCGAGCCGCGGACGCATTCGCGGAGAACGCCGAGATAGCTACGCGTCACGTGAACGGAATCCTTGAAGTCCGACCTCGACATCAGCACGCGATGGAGCTCAGGCAACCGGTAGAACGGAACGCTCGGATAGAAGTGATGCTCGATGTGATAGTTGACGTTCTTCGGCGCGACGAAAATGTGTTCGAGTACAGACGCGCCGGTGGACCTGGTCTGCGCGTACGCGTTGACGCGGCCTTCTATAGCGGAATGCTCGGCGATGCTGCGGACGCGGAAGATCACCGTCATCCAGGTGAACAAGGGCACGAACCAGTACATCAACAGCAGATGAAGCGCGCCGAACCAGGCGAGCACTGCGATGACGACTGCATAGAATCCGTATCGAGCGACGAGAAATCCGCGGCTGACACCGGTGTCCCTCGACAGCAGCATCAGCGCCAACTTGAGATAGTAAATTGCGCCGAGCCCGGACAAATCGCGGAGCATCAATAGCCCGAGCCTGCCCCAGTGCTTCGGAAACACCCACGTCGCGTCGCCCTGGCGGCGGGCCCAATCAGGATCCTGGCCGGTATTCAAATAGCGATGATGCGCGAAGTGGTTCCTGCGGTATGCGCGCGCGGAAATGAGATTCGGCCAGGCCAGGATCACTTCGGCGGTCCAATCGTTGAGCCGCCGACCTCGAAACAACCGGTAGTGGACGCCGTCGTGCATCAGAATCAGCAGCGCGTGCTGGCGCGCTCCTATGAACGCAACGGTCAGCAGGTACGCGGCGAAATTGAAGTGGCGCTGGCAGAGAAAGATCGCAGTAAATATCAGCGTCCATTCGCCAACAATATGAAAAGTGCTCCGGAGCGGGCTCAGCGCCGACAGATCGCGCAGCTCCTCCTTGGAGAGCTTGATCGGAATGTTGCCGTCGAGATCGTCCGACGGGCGCTCCTGCGCGCGGCGGTCTTTTGACAGGTCGATGTTCATAAATTTCCCCTGGTTTGAGTGAACCCGATTGATGAGAGCGGATTCGAAAGAATGTTGTGGTGGATCCCCCGGATCGTCGCGGAGGAATTCAGACGTGAGCGGATACGGCGGGCATCTCGCCCGCTCCGAGCGGATAGCGATTCGGCGCAGGCCTCAATCGGTTGGAGTTGTCGAACCGGATAGTCAGAAAATTGTCCGGACTTTCGATCTTCAGCCGATGAACGTTGGAGGTCAGTCGTGCGAGCGCGTCTCCCTCGAGGATCATTGGCTGAACCCACAGTCGGCCCTCGTCGGGTCCTTCGAGATACGGATATTCAACGGGCGTTCCGGCATTGACGAAACCCATCGCCGAGTAAAAGCCGCCGTGATCGGATCTCCCGACGGCGAGGTACACCAGGACCGCACGCGGGTTTCTGCGAACGACCTGGACGGCGATACCGCGCCACGCATGCATGCCGGCGCCGAGCGACAGCGACCAGTGGTCACTGCATTCCAGCACCGATTCAGGCGCGTAACGGGAGAGGTCAGGCTGCTGACAGCTTTGCGGATAGATCGCGAGATCGTGAAGTGCGACGCCGGCTGTCATGCGTTCCGCATGGTCGCGTTCCGTTTCGAACAGGCCGTAGATGTCCGCGGCAGCGAGACGGACCATATTCCGCGCCCGCGAGCGGCCTTCATCTCGGAAGGTGGCGCCATATCGAGCGCGCGCGTCCGCGAGTCGTTGCGCGAAAGCGTTTCGTTCGCTCTCTGTGGTTAAGAGGCGCATTTCCATTGGATGACTCCTTCTGTTTGTGGGATGAGATTGCGAATGGCAGGGTGGGTTTCGTCACGCCCGAGCCGCGGCGGACCGCGGACATTGGCCGATTGTATCGGACGAATCGGACGGCGACGCTGGATAGCAAAAGTTTGGCGTTCCAGTCGCTTGCGATGGAGCAATACAATCATTAGAAACGAGACATTCAGTCACTGGTTAACTCCAATCGATGACAAGCAGTCAACAATTGACGGCGGTGCGAAATACGGCGGCGTCATCGTCGGTGGAGAAACACGATCAAATTTGATTCTTTTTCGACTGATGTTGTGATAGGTAAACTAGCGTTAGGCGGCCTTAACTGGCGGTTTGAAGTCTTTATGAACTCGAACTCAGCTTGGGGGGAGAATGTGACAATCGCAGCAACTGGGAGCATGTCGTTTTTCGACGAGCTAGCGTCGGAAGTGGTGAAAGCAAGCAAGGGTCCGTAGGTTTCATCGGCCTCTCGCACCGCCAGCGAGGAAATTCAGGCTCTCGAACAACAGGATTACTCGCGCGCGCTGAGGAAATCGCTGGGACGCTCCGAGGTTCGAAATATTATTGCGGAGGCCAGGGGTACCGTCTGGCCGCGCTTGAATGAAGAATCCGTGAAACTGGTTTCGCCGACCGAGTTCACACGACTCTGGTCGGGACTGGGAGTTCAGTTCCAGTTGGCAAAGCTGCAGGGAGCGGAGGGTCTCGCGCTGTTGGGATTCTACGTGCGGGAGATGGGCAGCTCACGGCTGCCGTTAATCTGCGTGAACACCGCACATCACCCTGCGGCGATCGGGGCGGCATTTTCTCACGAAATGGGCCATCACCTGGTCGGCCGGCTCTTTGATTCGTTTAAACCACACGCGCAGTTATTGACCTACACCGCCTATGGAGAACATTTGCACGATCCAGAGGAGTTGGCGCCCGACGTTCTCGTGAGCCTCGGCGTATTCCCCGGGACAATCGCGCGGAAGATCTTTCTGAAACCCCGGAAGGCGAATCGGTCTAAATCCGTCGCGTCAGCGGAACTCCCGGATTCAGTCTCGACGTCGGTGCTCAAGTACTTCAAAGGTCGATTCGGCCTTAGCTTCGGGAGGCGGCTTCCCTCCGCCAAGAAGCTTCAGTATCTGGCCGGGGTGATTCATTTTGCAAAACTACGACGCGCCCTGCTGACCGAATACGACATCTGAAGCCATAAAGAGTCGGCGACCCTGATCTCCGTACGCACTCGCGGCATACGTGTCGGCGCGCGACAATTGCGCGAATTCGTACTAGATCATCATCGTGCCGCCGCTGATGCCATTTCCCGAAATTCGCGACAGTCCCGTCAGGCGCCACAACTCGCCGCTTGTACGCGGGTCCGATTTACTTTTAGGATCATTCGACTATCGACGCTGCTGAAGGAGAGGACAGATGGAACTGGCACCCAAGCGGGCTGGATTCGCGCCGGAACGAATCAATCGCATCACGGAACATCTCAACAAAAATTATATCGGGCCCGGCAAGATCGCCGGGTGTCAGACGCTGGTCGCGCGGCATGGCCACGTCGCCTATTTCAAATCGCAAGGCGTGATGGATCGAGAGCGGCGCAGGCCGTTGACCGATGACACCATCTTCCGGCTCTACTCGATGACCAAGCCGATCACGTCGGTGGCGTTGATGATGCTTTTCGAGCAAGGCCATTTCCAGCTCAACGATCCGGTGTCGCGATTCATTCCGGCCTGGCGCGATCACAAGGTGTGGGTCTCTGGCGAAGGCGCGACCATGGAAACCGCGGCGCCGGCCCGGCCGATGACGATGCGTCACGTGCTTGGTCACACAGGAGGCCTCACCTATGGGGCTACCAATCATCCTGTTGACCGCGCCTATCGCGAGGCGGGAGTAGGACGTGGCGCGGGCGAGACACTTAGCGGGTTTGCGGACAAGCTGGCGAAAGTGCCGCGGCGCTATCAGCCGGGAGAGCGATGGATGTACTCGCTTTCGACCGACGTCTGCGGTTACCTGGTCGAGGCCATTTCGGGAAAGCGCTTCGATCAATATCTGCAGGAAACTATTTTCGATCCACTCAACATGAAGGACACTTCATTTATGGTTGCGCCGCGCAACGCCGATCGCTTTGCGGCTAACTATGAACGGCAGGCCGATAAGACTCTTAAGTTGATCGACGATCCGGAGCGTAGTAGCTATCTGAAACAGCCCACGTTCTATTCGGGCGGCGGAGGACTAACCGGCACGACTGCAGACTACTGGCGCTTCTGCGAAATGCTGCGGCGCGGCGGCGAGTTGGACGGCGTGCGCATCCTGGGACCTCGCACCATCGAATTGATGCATCTTAACCATCTTGCCGGCGGCAAGGATCTCAGCCAGATGGCGATTGGTGCATTCTCGGAGACCGCTTACGAAGGCGTCGGCTTCGGACTCGGCTTCGCAATGACTCTTGGACAAGTCGAAGCGGGCGCGCTTGGTGGCGGCGACTACTACTGGGGCGGCGCGGCCTCGACTATTTTCTGGGTGGACCCTAAAGAAGACTTAGTCGTGATTTTCATGACTCAGCTAATGCCGTCGGCCACCTTCAACTTCCGCGGACAACTCAGGAACATCATATATTCGGCGATCGTCGAGTAAAGGAGACGCACGATGAAGGCGGCGGTCTATTATCAGAACGGCGGTCCTGAAGTCCTCAAGTACGAGGACGTTCCCGATCCCGAGTGTCATCCCAAGGGTGTCGTGATTCGCGTCGAGGCGGTAAGCATCGAAGGCGGCGATACGCTCAATCGCTGGCATGGTGCCTTATTCAGCAAGCCTCACGTCGTTGGCTACCAGGCCGGCGGTGAGATCGTACAGGTTGGCGCTGAGGTGACGGACCTGAAAGTAGGGCAGAAGGTCACCACCGTTAACGCTATGGGCTCGCATGCGGCGTTGCGCTCAGTACCGGCGCGCAACGCGTGGCCGGTCCCGAAAGGATTCGATATCAAGCTGGCCGCCGCTATACCAGTTCCTTTTGGCACCGCGGACGATTGCCTGTTCGAGTTTGGGCATCTGAAAGCGGGAGAGACGGTGCTGGTTCAAGCGGGTGCCAGCGGCGTAGGTGTTGCAACGATACAGCTGGCCAAACGTGTGGGGGCGACTGTGCTGGCGACAGCGTCGAGCAACGAGCGGCTGGAACGGCTTAAGCCGCTAGGTCTCGATCACGGCATCAACTATAAGACCGATGACGTCGCAAAGTCGGTGATGAAGATAACCCACAACCGGGGTGTCGACCTTGTCGTTGACCCTGTCGGTGGCGCCACATTGCAAAGCAGCCTGTTATCGCTGGCATATCGCGGACGCGTTTCGATGGTTGGTGCGGCAGGACGCGAAGCAATGACGGTCGACGTTTCGTCACTGATGGCTGGCAACCGTTCTTTGACAGGAGTTTTCCTGGGAGCCGAGATAGGCACCGACCGCGCACATAACATGATCCAGCGCCTGATCGACGAGGCCGCGCGAGGCGAATTGAAGGTCGTGATCGATCGAACCTTCCCGTTATCCGAGGCTGGAGCAGCGCACGCTTACATCGAGAGTCGACAGGCAGTAGGCCGAGTTCTCCTCATTCCTTAGGGTCGAGATCTTCGCGAATTCAACCAGCGAAGGAATGCCGGCAGCAGCGAAAGCAAAACTTCGTGTTGAAGCGCCACCTGCTATACCGCACGCGGTCATAGGGTGGTGGAGGATTTTTGATTCGGCCAGGTTCAGGGCAGAAGCCAGCGGGCTGATACTGCTAGGGCTGGCGCTCCTGGTAAATGCACTATTGCTCTGGCCGGAAATTCGCATCGAGCGCGTTCCGGTCAACGATCTGAGCTTCCACATCGCCGCGTCGCAGCGCCTTACAGAAAGCCTTTTCACAGGCGACTCATTTCTCGACCCATGGATGTCGCAGTGGGCGCTGGGATATCCCCTATGGCACTATTATCAACCGCTCCCGCACATGGTGGCGGGATTGTGGTTGGCGATAACCAGTCATTTCGCGTCTGCGCCGGCGTCATTCGCAGTGCTCTACTATCTCTTGATGGTAGCGCTGCCGGCGTCCACCTATGTGGGTGCGCGATTGTTCGGGCTGGAACCTCTAGCCGCCGGTTTTGCGTCGATTCTCATCATAGGTGTCAGCGAGATAGGCGACCTTAGCCGTTACGGGCTTTCTTACGGCGCCTATGTTCGGCGCGGTTCCGGACTCTACACGCAGCTGATGTCCTACAACCTGCTGATGCCGGCGCTAGGACTCGCCAACTATTCGCTCAACACGGGCAACCGGAGAATTCTGGCCGCTTGCCTGGTTGCGGCCACCGCACTGTCTCACGTCGTGTTCGGTTACGCCGCTATAGT
>NZ_DATDGQ010000130.1:0-20125 GCF_036522015.1 Binatus sp. (SeqCode) | reverse complement strand
GAGGGAATTTCGGCGGTCAGCGCACCCGCGGCGCGCGCCCGCTCGATCGCGTCGCGAAGGATGGAAACGATCAGTTCTTTCATTCTTTCACTGGCAAAGCCGCAGCTGCGTGCAGCAATCGTGTCAGATGGACAGCGCGATGTTAAGGCGGGTTGACGCTCGCGGTGGTGCGATGCGAGCTTTGACGGCGAGAGAGGTTATCCACAATGGAACTCGGACTTGGCGGCAAGGCAGCAATCGTCACCGGCGGCAGCAAGGGAATCGGGCGCGCGACTGCGATCGGCTTCGCGGCGGAAGGCGCGTCGGTGCTGGTGTGCGCGCGCGGGCGCGAGGCATTGGATGAAACCGTCTCGCTCGCGCGTGGGCGAGATGGCGCGCGCGTCGAAGCGGTGCAGGCCGACCTCAACAAACCAGAAGACGTGAAGCGCGTGGCCTCGCGATGCGTCGAGGCGTTCGGCAAAATCGATATCCTGGTGAACAATGCGGGTAGCGCGCGGCCGGGCGATTTTCAAAAACTCACCGACGACGAGTGGCTCGAGGACTGGAATCTGAAGTTTTTCGGCTATGTGCGGATGGCACGCGAGGCTTTGTCGCAAATGCAGCGACAGGGTGGCGGCGTGATCGTGAACGTGATCGGCACCGGCGGTCTGATTCCGACCGGCGGGTACATGATCGGCGGATCGGCGAACGCGGCGCTCAACCATTTTACCAAGGCGCTGGCGAACGAAGGATCGAAGCATGGCGTGCGCGTCGTGGGGGTGAATCCCGGGCCGATTTTCACCGACCGGCTGCGCTTGTTTACCGAGCGGCGCGCACAAGGGCGCGACCTGAGTGAAGTGCTGAAGCGAATGACGCCGTTGGGGCGTCCCGGGAAGGCCGAGGAAGTTGCGGATCTCGTGATGTTCCTCGCGTCGGAGCGGGCGGCGTTCATTCACGGCGCGAATATCACGATCGATGGCGGCGCGAATCCGGGGCTGATCGGGTAGGTCACTTTATTTAATGTGAAACCCGCGGTGGGTTTCACGCTTCCTTCGGCAGGGGTGACCCCTGCACCCAGTAATAAGAGAAGATGCGGGACTTTCGTCCCTGTTAGGAAGTTTTTGGGGTCGGAGGGTTAGTCCTTCTTTCTGGTCCAGGTGGGGTCGCTGTTTAGGGTTGGGTAGGCGGAGCCCAGCTGAATCAATACGCCGTGGGATGAGCGCGGGGAGATGAAGGACTCGAAGCTGGTTGGCGACCATTCGTGCTCGTCGACGATTCTTACGCCCTGGTCTTTCAGCTCAGCGGTTTTGGATTTGCAGTCGGGGACGTTGAACGTCAGATGATGCATCCCTTCGCCGCGCTTTTCGAGAAATTTGTGCAGGAACGAATTCGCGCCGAGTGGCTCCAGGAGCTCGATTGAGAGTCCATTCAGATCGAACGCGGCAAGTGTAAAGCCGGCCGCTTCGTTAGCAGACTCAAATACAAATGTGGCACCGAGAACGCCTTCGAAAAACTTGCGCGCGTCGGCGACGCTCTTGACCGCGATTCCAATGTGATCGAGTTTGCCGATTGGTGGATTTGCCATCCTTATCACTGTCTCCGGATTGATTGACGTGATGTCGAATATGATCGAATAGAGATGGCTATGCCAGCGACACCATGGAAAATACCGCCGATCGTCAAAGCGTATGAAGCGCTCGGGGCGATTGGCGATGGGCGCGTGCGAATCGAGGACGACCGCCACGCGACGGTCATATCATCGGACGGGTCGAAGACTTACGAGGTCGAGACGTCGGCCGACGGGCGCGAGATCGCGTCGAACGACAATGCGTCGTACTGGCAGGGCTACGTGGGCTATCCGGCAATCGCGGTGCTGATCGCGCGCGGATTTTATCGTCCACCGGCCAACGTCACCGACGCGCTTGCGGGAGTGCCATGGAAGGAACTCAATCGGAAGTACAAGAACGACTGGGCGAAGACGATCGCCGATGTCGAGAAGGAGCTCGACCAGGCCGGGCACGATCCCGACGCGGTGCGATCGGAAGCTGAAGCGGTGCTGACCTTTCTTCGCGCGCTGGAGCCGGTGCGTGGCAAGCGCAGCCGGCCTCCGTCGGAAAAGGCCGCCGTCAAGATTCGTTAGCTGCAGGTACCGCTGACCGACACGTTGTACGACTGCACGAAAAAGAAATCACGCACGCTGAGTTCGGTCGTCACGCCCGAGACTTTGCCGGTCGCGCAACTGCTCAGCAGATTTGCCAGCGCGGTCTGGGTAAGTCCTTGCGGGGCGACCAGGTGAAGGTAGCCGAGATCGCTCGCGTTCGCGGTGATTGGATTGCCGGCGCCGGAGCGATCGGCGATCGCGCTCGACTGGACAAAGACGCAGCCGTAGGCCTGCGCGCATCCGGCAAGCAACGCTGCGAGAATGATCGAGTTGAGGGATTTCATCGTGGCGATGGTAATTCGCATCGTGAAATAGAGTCAATCGCCCTATTGCGCGATCGGTCGAGATGCTAGCGTGATGAAATTCGCGACGGGACGGGGGCTTCGATGGCGAACGTGGCGGGCGGCTCGATCACACCTTTCTTCACAATCTGGACTGAACCGCGCGCGACGATCCGGCGCATCGTCGATACCGATCCGACCCGCAACGTAATCGCGCTCGTGGCGGTCGGGCCGGCGATCGGCGCGCTGGCGAGCCAGTGGTCGAAGGCGATAACCGATACCGGCAACCTCTCTGTGCTGTGGCCGCTGTGGGTCGCGTTCAGCGTCGCAATTCACGCGGCACTCGGAGTCGTCGGGCTGTACATCGGCGCCGTGATTTTAAGATGGTCGGGAGGACTGCTAAGCGGCGTCGCGAGTCGCGTCGAAGTGCGAGCCGCGATGGCGTGGTCACAGATACCGGGAATCGCATTCGAGCTGGTCCTGCTGATAGCGGTCCTGACCGGAGTGCCGATGCCGCAACCGACCGGGGGCGCACTGCCGCACATCGATCCTGCATTTTACAAAGTCCTCGTCATCGAAGTGGTGCTGGGCCTGTGGGGCGGAATCGTCGGGGTGTACTGTCTTGCCGAGGTGCATCGATTCTCGGCGTGGCGCGCGTTTTGCTCGACGCTTATCCCGGCCTTCATCGCGATAGTCATCCTCGGACTCGTCGTCTTTGTATTTTACGCACTATTCGGACATCACTGATCGATCAATCCACGTGCAATCGTGCAGCCAGGCGCGAAAAGCGGCGGCGCTCGTCTTGATTGCGCACCGCCTGCTGCAAAGCGCTCTTCGTCCCGACCAGCACGCATACCCGCTCGGCGCGCGTGATCGCGGTGTAGAGCAGATTGCGGCGCAGCATCAGGTAGTGGCTCGAGTGTATCGGCATCACGATCGCGGGATACTGGCTGCCCTGGCTCTTGTGCACTGAAATCGCGTAGGCGAGGGCCAACTCGTCGAGCTCCGACAGATCGTACTCGGCGTGCGTCTCCTCGAACGCGACACTCACGCGCGCTTTGTCGGTGTTGATCGCAAGAATCCGGCCGATCGAGCCGTTGAAGACGCCCTTGTCGTAGTTGTTGCGCAACTGGATCACGCGATCGCCTTCGCGAAAAGTCCGATCGCCGGAGCGGATTTCGCGTCCCGCGGGATTCAGCAAGGCTTGCAGCTCGCGATTAAGAGTGTGCGTGCCGAGCGGGCCGCGATTCATCGGCGTCAGCACCTGGATTTCGCGCGGGTCGCTGATTCCGAAGCGTCCGATCAACCGCTGCTGCACGAGCTGCTTGATCGTCGCGACCACGTCTTCGGCGGCGTTGCGCTCGAAGAAAAAGAAGTCGCCATCGGCGTCGTTGGAGAGTTGTGGAAACTCGCCCCGATTCAAGCGATGCGCGTTGGCAACAATCAGGCTCCGGCGCGCCTGCCGATAGACTTCTTTCAACTGCACGACCGGCACGAAGTCGGATGCGATCACGTCCTTGAGCACGCTGCCGGGGCCGACCGACGGCAGTTGATCGCGATCGCCGACCAGCAGCAGCGAGCAGTTGGGCATCAACGCGGACAGCAGGCTGGAGGCGAGCTCGACGTCCATCATCGAGGCTTCGTCGATGATCAGATAGTTGGTGCGGAGCGGAAAATTCTTGCCGCGGATGAAGCCGCCGCTCTGCGGATCGTATTCGAGCAGCCGATGGATAGTTTTCGCATCGCGGCCCGAGGCCTCCTGGAGCCGTCGAGCGGCGCGTCCGGTCGGTGCGGCCAGCGTCGGCTTCAAACCCACGTCGGCAAGCGCGACCAGCAGCGAGCGCAGCAAGGTGGTCTTGCCAGTGCCGGGACCGCCGGTGATGACGGTGACGCGGCTCGCGAGACTGCATCGCAGCGCGCTCTTTTGTTCAGCTGAGAGCTCGAGTTCCGACGATTTAATCGCGGCCGCGACCGCGCGATCGATCAGATCCTTGTTCATCGCGCGGCCGGCGTTCAGCTCCGCGATGCGCGCGGCGACGTTCACTTCGGCCGCGTGCAGGCGGGCGAGATAAATCGCGATTTGATCGTCCGCATCTTCGGCAATCACTTCGCCGCTGGCGGCGAGCTCGTTGACGGCGTCGTGCACGAGGTCGGGGTCCATCTCGAGTGCGGTGCGGAACTGGCCTTCGAGATATTCGAAGGGCGAATAGACGTGTCCCTCGTCGGACATGCGTTCGAGAATGTACAGGACGGCGGCGCGGGCGCGCTGGATCGAGTTGCGCGGGATGCCGAGTTTCTCCGCGATTGCGTCGGCGGTGCGAAATCCGATGCCGTGAATGGTGCGCGCGAGAACGTATGGATCGCGCTTGACGACCTCGAGTGCGTCTTTGCCGTAGAACTTGTGGATGCGCCGCGCATGCGACGCCGCCAGCCCGTGCCCGCGCAGGAAGACGGTGAGCTCGCGCAGGCCTGACGCGTCGCGCCACGCAGCCGCGATCATTCGTGCGGCCGCGGCGCCGACGCCGGGAACTTCGCGCATCCGGTCCGGACTGTTGTCGAGCACTTCACCGAGCGCGTCGCCGAAGTATTCGGCTATCCGGCGTGCGCGCACGGGGCCGATGCCTTTTATTTCCGAAGCTAGGTAGCGCTCTATCGCGACTGCTCCCGCCGGACGCAGCGTTTCGAAATCGACGACGTGAAACTGCTCGCCGAAACGCTGATGCTGCTCGAAGCCGCCGAGCGCGCGGATGGTCGAGCCGACTTCGAGGCCGGCGAGATTGCCAACGACTGTGACGCGTCGATGGTCGCCATGCTCCTGAGGCACGACCACGACTGCGACCGAGTAGCCGTTCTTGTCGTTAACGAACAGGACCTGATCGAGAATGCCTTCGAGCGTCTCGGTCGCTTGAACCACTTGTGCCACGGCAACAGGATTACGCGCGAGGGGGGCGGCGTCCAGTTGGCCGCCCTCGCAAGCATCAACAGGTGCGCTTGCGATCGGCGAGGACTTCGTCGATTTGGCGCCGGGCCATAGCGACGATTGCGGGGTTGGTGTCCAGGTAGTAAGGGAGGAAACTGCGCCGCGAGCAAGCGCCGGACGAGTGAGGCGTCGGTGTCTATCTCGGCGGCATGCGTTTTAAGAGCGGACATGAGGATCATCCTGGCGGGATTTTTGAGCGGGCGGGCGATTTGTGGCTGAATTCCGATTGGTCGATTCGGGGAAAGTCGCACTTTGCGCCACATATTGTAGTTTAATGATTGTGCTTACCACCATCGCCAGATAGCAGCGCAATCAAGTCATTCCGCACCGGAGGGATCATGAAGCCAAGGATTACCATCAGTCTAAATGCTGGTGGCGAATTTGAGATTTACATTAATGAGGAAGGACGCGACCTCTTGGTTCAAGAATTACAGCGTCTTAACAAGGGAAACGAACATTTTCATTTAGGACCGGACGAAAGTGGATGGGATATACAGCTCTCCACACGTCCCTATCGACCTGACGACAAGATTTTAGAATATGGCAAGGTGCTGTTCCGACCCGATGAGTGGGACAAGCAGTACTACCCCCACGTGTTCGAGCCGAAATCAAACTGACCCACTACCCATCGCTAGGCCGTTGGTCAGTTTGATGATGCCCGGTTGCGGAAATAGGCAGCTAGCGTGAGTCGGCTGCACCTCACCTACCCGCGGCGTCGCCGCAGGCCTCCCCTCCCGTGAAAATAACGGGCGAGGTATTCGGAGACGCTTCGGCTGAGTAGAGGGCTGAAAAGGATTCCCACGCTTGCGGAACAGAAGCAGAATCTTAGTTGCGCGCGACCTCACCCGTAACCCCACTGGCCTCCCCTTCTGGAGAGGGGAACAAAGGGGCAAATCGACGGCGGGTGTTCATGGCGCAGGCCGGCTGTTACCTTTCGCTGGGGAGGCACCGAACCGCCAGTGCTGGACAACGAGCCGCTGCGAGATAGCGCGATTTCCTCGATCATACGGCGCTACTACGTGGTGTCAGCCTGCTATGTATTCGGTCCGCTGTTCATCTTCGCGGTCTATCCGCTGTTCCTGCGCGCGCGCGGACTCGACCAGTTCCAGATCAACGTGGTCGTGGCGGCATACGTGTTGATGACGTTTCTGACCGACGTGCCGACGGGGGCATTCGCGGATGCGGTCGGGAGGCGCGCGGCGGTAGTAGTCGGATGTACGCTCCACGCCGCTGCGTTTCTAACCTACTTCCTTTCGCATCACTATTGGTACTTCATCGTTGCCGCGGCGGCGGATGGGCTCGGCACCACCTTCGGCAACGGACCGATCGATGCGTGGGCGATCGATGCGCTGGACGCGGCCGGATTCGAAGGCCCGAAGGATGCGGTCTTCTCGCGCAAGTTCCAATTGGGCGAAATCACCGGCGTGTGCGGTTCATTGGCGGGCGCGTACATCGGGCAAGCGAACATCGCGGCGCCTTTCCTGTTGAACACGTTTGTATGGTTGGCAGCAGGGCTGGTGGCGTTGGGCCTGATGGGACGCAGCGCGAGCCGGCCCGTCTCGGCGAGAAAGATTGCCGAAGATATTCGACGCCGCAGTATCGACTCTACGGTGCTCGGATTCGCCAATCGCGGCGTGCGGCTGCTCTCGATCGCCGGGCTGATCGGGGCTTCGTTGTGGTACGGATGGGGACAAGAGTGGCAGCACTACTTCAATCGCGGCCTGCATGCGGGAATCGGCAGAGTCGGCTGGGTCTCGGTCGCGCTCATCCTGGCGCAGGTGGCCGGGCTGGAGGTATCCGCGCGGATGCCTGGGGCGTGGAAGCAGCGCGCGTGGTTTGTCGCGGCGATGAGCGCGGTGTCCAGCGCGTCGGTGATCGCGGCGGGAGTCGCGGGCGGGAGGATGTGGTTCGCGCTCGGCGCGGTGATGACGGCGATGTTCGCCCAAGGCGTCGCGGGACCGATGGCATTCGCGTGGTACAACGAAATGATCGCGGGCGAAAATCGCGCGACGCTGCTTTCATTCGGCACCACCATGTCGACGCTGGGCGCAATCATCGGATTGCCGGTGCAGGGCAAGATGGTTGATGCGTTCGGGACCGCCGCGACCTGGCGGTTCGCCGGCGCGCTGTCCATGACGAGCATCGGCTGTTACGTTGCGCTTGCGCGATCGCAGGTCGCGCGCGCGGAGGAAACGTCAGCCTAAGCCAGCGGAGCGTTCAGATCCGCTACGCTCAGGGCAGGTCTCTCTCGCGGGAGAGATAAACGGCATCGACATTTCAGACGATGTCCAGGATGAGAAAATGAAAAAGTTGGGCGTGAGCCAAGGCGAGTCTGCTTCGGAACTGATCTCGAAAAGAATCGCCGAACTCGGGGACTGGCGCGGGGAAACCCTCAGCAGAATGCGCAAGCTCATCAAGGAAGCAGACCCGGCCGTCGTCGAGGAGTGGAAGTGGATGGGCACTCCGGTTTGGTCGCGCGACGGCATCATCTGTACTGGCGAATCCTATAAGAAGGTCGTGAAGCTTACCTTCGCCAAGGGCGCGGCTCTTAAAGATCCGGCCCGTCTCTTCAACTCGAGTCTCGACGGAAACGTACGCCGCGCGATCGACATCCACGAAGGAGAAGAAGTTGACGAGACCGCCTTCAGGGCGCTCATTCGCCAGGCGGTCGCTCTCAACACTTCTGGCAAGTCGAAGGCTGCGAAGAAAACGAAGTCCTAAGCGATTCCGCCTTTGAACAGGTCCGACATCGGGGTGGCCAGGTTGAAGATGGCCTCGACAGTCGTAAGGAGCGAATAGTGGGAATACTGGCTTAAACTTCGATTGTTTCCCACTTGCCGGTTTGGAAGCGCCAGACTTTTACTGTCGAGCGAACTACGTAGTCGGCGAGCAGGGACCACCAGATGTAGTTGATGCTGCCGCCGTGGTGCCAGATCAGGATCGTGAGGAAGAGGCGCATCCCGTAAAAGCCTGCGAGCGAGCCGTAGAGCGGGAACTGTGAGTCGCCCGCGCCGCGCAGTGCGCCGGTGATCGTCCAGTCGATGGCCATCAGCGGTTGCGCGGCGGCGAGTGCGTACATGAACTGCACCGTGTACTCGATGACGGTTTTGTCGTCGATGAAGAGCGCCGCGATGAAATGCGCGAACGTGATGAACACCACGCCCATCGCGGTCATCAGCACGATGGACATCCTGGTCGCTTCCCATCCGGCTTTGCGCGAGAAGGTCGGGTCGCCGGCGCCGAGGCCCTGGCCAACGAGCGTTGCGGAAGCGGCGGAGAACCCGAAACCGGGCAGGAATGACAGCGCGAGGATGCGCACGCCGATGAAATATGCGGCGATTTCCTTTGCGCCGTAGCGCGCGACGAATCCGACATAGGCGACGAAGCCGAACTGGATCAGCAACTGTTCGATAGCGGCGGGATTGCCGACGCTCAGGATGCGGCGGCCGAGGCCGAAGTCGGGCCACAGCCGGTGCCATCGGAAGTTGAGCACCATCCCGTCGATCGACAGCGCATAGAAGAACAGAATTCCACCGATTGCGATTGCGAGCAAAGTCGCGACGGCCGAACCGTCAACGCCGAGCGCGGGAAATCCGAACTTGCCGAAAATCAGCACGTAGTTGAGGAAGATTGCGAGCACGTCGATGATGCCGCCGATCCAGAGCGGGGTGCGGGTGTCGCCGGCCCCGCGCAGCGCGGATGCGCACATCAGGAAGATTCCCTGGAACGGCTCCGACAACATCACGACTTGCAGGTACCGCGCGCCCATGTCGGCCATCTGGCCGTGTACCTGGAACAGTCCCATCAGCGGTCGCGCGAATACTATTACGGGGATCGCGATGATGGTCGAAACCAGAACTCCGAAGACGACCGACTGCTTCAGGACCTCCTCGGCGCTGTCGCGATCGTTGGCGCCCATATAGCGCGCGACCAGTGCGACCGTGCCGGTACCGACCGCCGCGATTCCGGCGCGCACCGCGCCGAGGATCTGCGTGGCGAGTCCAACCGCGCCGACCGCGTTCGCGCCGAGCCGTCCCACCATCAGCATCGAGGCGAGGCCGAGAATGGAATCGAGTCCGAACGAGAGGATCACCGGCCACGCGAGCGCCCACACCTCGAAGCGGATGCGTGAGATTGGCGGCAGGGTCATCGCGACCCGGCGGGGCGCACCAACCTCGGGGGCCGCTTCAAGAAATTCCGACATGATTGTGATCAGTTCGCCAGCACGAGGCATGATAGTCAATGGACTGCGCGCGAGCACGCGCGAACAGATGAAGATCGCGCGCGTGAAATCCGGTATATCTCGCGCGGTGGCGGACAACAGAATCCCGATGGCCGATAGAGCGTCGCGCCGGCCGCTCGAAATCTTTGCGGCGATCTTCGTCGCCGCCGGATTCATCTATTCGTTTCATCTCGGCAGCGACGCGCTCGGCGCGAGCGAAGCGTACAGCGCGTGGGCGGCGGCCAAGCCGGGAGTTGGCGCGATCGTTCGCACACCGGTGCTGCATGATCCGGGAAAGCAGGTCTTCTACTATGTCGTGCTGCATTACTACGCGCGGATATTCGGGCTGAGCGAGATATCGCTGCGTTCGATGTCCGTGGTCTTTTCGTTGACGACGCTCGCGCTGTTATTCGCGCTCGGCTGCGAAATTTTCGACGATAGTACCGCGCTGGCGGCGTCTGCTTTGTGGGCGTTCAATCCGCTCGCGGTAGTGTTCGCGCAAACGGCGCGAATGTATCCGCTGTTCATATCGATCTCGCTCGCGCAGCTCTTGATGCTGTGGCGAGTACGGGCGCGGCCCGGCGTTGCGAACGGGATCGCCTGCGGCATTCTCGGCGCTGCGCTGCCTTACACGCACATGGCGGGTCTTCTCATCCTCGGCGCGGAGGGAGCGATCCTGCTTCGCGATCTTGCGCGGGGCCGGCGCGAAACGATGGCGTGGATGGCGATTGTCGTCGCGATCATCTTATTCGTCCCTTACCTACCCATCGCGCTGCAACAAAGTCAGGACCTGATTTATGGACATTCGCTGGACTACATGGGGCCACCTCGACACTACTCACTCGCGGCCAAGGCAGCAGCGGGCCTGGCAGCGGCTGGAATAACTCTATGGCTATTACTCGGCCGCTCGCTGGAGAGTAGCGAGGGGGAACCGATTCGGTTTTTTGTGCTGTGGATCGGGCTGCCGCCGCTCGCTTTCCTGGTCGGGTCGGTGATCCTGCATCCGATGTTCAACCTGCGCTACCTTTCGCCCGGGCTTGCCGCAGCGTCGTTGTTGATTGCGGCGTCAATCGGCGCCTGGAGCATCAAGTGGCGCAATCTGCTGGCCGCGAGCTTCGCGCTGGCATGCCTGATCATGCTGCCGTTTGACCGACCCAAGCCACAGCCATGGCGAGATCTGGTTGAGCAAGTAGCCGGCGGCAGCCGCTCGGAGCCCATATTCTTTGAATCGGGATACGTTTCGAACGGAAATACCGCGAATGTACCTAATGGTGGATTTCCATTTGGGTATTACTCAGTTCCGTTTGACTACTACTTCAGGGGCGACAACCCTCGAATAGCTATTCCCGGATTTGATAGTGCGAGCGCGCGAATGACTATTGAGGAGCGCGTGTCATCGGCGGGCGGAGGATGGCTGGTCAGCTGGAAAGATGGCGACGCGGTAACTGCTGAACTTCCCGATCCGAAGAGATTCATCGTGGTCGAGAAATTCCGCGGCGACCATCTGGCGTTCTACCGGATCACGCCGGCGGTCAAGTGATCTACGCGGCTTGCGAGGTTTGCGGAATCGCCATCGAGCCGGCGCCGACGCGGATCGGCAGAATGACGAGGCTGTAGCCGTAGAGCTGCAGCCAGTTCTGGATTTCGACCGAGGTGTGATTGTGCAGGAAGCGGCCGATGAAGCCTTCGATTTCGTCGGAGAAGATGAGCTTGCCGGCGAAGAACACGACGTGCGGAAATTCGTGCGCGACCTCCAGGCATAGACGGCGCAGCTCGACGACGACGTCCGGCGCCAGACCGGCGCGCAGTTCCGGATGCAGGCCCAAGTCCGCGGCGAACTGGCAGTACTCGTTCAAGTCTTCGGTCATGCGGGTTTCGAGCTCGTGCACTTCTTCGGGACCCTTGAGCAGCGCCGCGTCAACTTCGCCAACTCCGATGAAGACGACGTTGCGGAACTCGCCCTTGAACAATTGCGTGACCGCGATCAGCGTCGCCAGCCCGAGGCCGTTGTAGCCGCTGACCAGGATGGCGGCGGTCGATGCGTCGGGATCGCGCTTGGCCGGCTCGAGTTTCTTGACCGCGTAGAGCTTCGGCAGGATGTCGGCCTCGAGCTGCTCGATCGCCTTGGAGACGCGTTCGTAATGACGCCGCACGGTGTAACACAGAGCGATCAGTCCGCCGGTGATAACGACGGTTACCCATCCGCCGTCGTGGAACTTGAGGGTCAGCGTGATCATCAGGATGGTCGCGGTGAAGAAGGTTCCGATTCCATTGATGATCAGTTTGCGGAGCCATCGCTTTTCGTTCTTGCGCTCGAGCCACCAATGCGTCGTCATCCCGAGCTGCGAGAGCGTGAACGTTACGAAGACGTTGATCGCGTAGAGGACGACCAGCAAATCGACCTTCGCCTCGGTGCCGATGAGCAGCAGGATCGCGGCGAGGCCGATCGTGATGACGCCGTCCTGCGTCACCAGCCGCGCGCTAAGGTTTGCGAAACGCCGCGGCAGCCATCGGTCGGTCGCCATCGTGGCGAGCACGCGGGGTCCATCCACGAAACCGGTCTGCGCGGCGACGAACAGCAGCGCGCCCTCAGTTAGCAGCGCGAAGGTGATTATCTCCGGTCCAACGTGCAGACCGAATAGCTGCCAGTTGGATGCGAGCCGCTCGAACATAACGGCGTTGAGCGTCTTGCCGGCCTCGGCCTCGACGTTGAGCAGCAGGTAGCCGAGCAGGATTCCGCCGGCGACGAAGGCGAGCGATATCGCCATGTAGATCATCGTGCGCTTGCCGGTTTCGGCGCGTGGCTCGCGCAAAATCGGCAGACCGTTGCTGACAGCCTCGATTCCCGTGTACGTGCCGCCGCCGAGGCTGTAGGCGCGGAAGAAAATCACCGCGAGCGCGAGCATCCCGATGCTGTGTGAGCTGGCGTGGACCTCGCGCACGGCGTGGCCGACGATTGACGGCAGTTCGGGCGCGCGGCTCAAGATCGCGTAGCCGACCAGCCAGGCATGCATGACGATGAAGGCGATGAAGATAGGCAGGAGCGATAGCACCGATTCCTTCACCCCGCGCAGGTTCATCAGGACCATCAACACCACGACCAGCAGGCACACCCAGAGCTTGTAGGGCAGCCAGTCAACCGGCAGGAAGCTGAAGATCGCGTCGGCGCCGCTCGCGATTGAGATAGCGATGGTCAGCACGTAGTCCACCACCAGCGCCGAACCCGAGACGAGGCCGAAATATTTGCCGAGCAATTTGGTCGCGACCAGATAACCGCCGCCGCCGGTCGGAAACAGATCGATCGTTTGCGAATATGACGCCGAGATGATGAAGACGGTCAGCGCCATCAGCATCGCGAGGAATACTGCAAGGTACTGATGATGCCCGAGCGCGAGGAATGCCTCCTCTGGACCGTAGCACGACGAGCTCAGACCGTCGGAACCCAGGCCAACCCATGCGAGGAACGCGACCAGGGAGAGACTGTGGAAGATTTCGGGATCGCGTACGTCGCGCGGTGGTCCTATTAGGACGTCGCTAATAGTGCGCTTGCCCGATTTCCCTCCATTGGATTGGGTGGTTTTCGAGCCGATGGTCGGTGATGCCATTCGAGTGTGCGGACGGTCCCCTGCTGCAATTTGCAAATGTATGGCAAAGTCAAAGCTTGCGCAAAGCAATGCCGCAGCGGTTTCGACCGGTTCGTTTCAGACGGAATAACTGGCGCGCTGCAATCCCAGTTGATAGCGCGTCGCGTCGATCAAGTTCTGCATCAACGCCAGCACGGTCATGGGACCGGTACCGCCGGGATTGAGCGTGAGCCATCCCGCGACTTCCTTCACAGCTTCGAAATCGACATCGCCGACGAACTTACCGGGACCGACACGCCGGAAACCGACGTCGATCACGCAGGCGCCCGGCTTCACCATGTCGGCGGTGATCAGAAATGGCCGACCGGTGTTGGCGCCCACACAAGGGATGAGGATGTCGGCCTCGCGGCAAATTGCTGCGAGGTCGCGGGTGTGGCGATGGCACCAGGTGATCGTCGCATTGCGCAGGCGTCCACCGAGAATCAGCGCGGTCGGCTTGCCGGCAATATCGCTGCGCCCGATGATCGTGGCGCGCGCACCGTCGACGGGAACTTTGTAGTAGTCGAGCAGGGTAAGCATGCCGCGCGGAGTGCACGGCACAAAGCGGCCCCACTGACCGCGGTAGAAGCCGCCGACGCTGGCCGAGCTGACGGCGTCGAGATCTTTTTCGGGCGCGATGGTATCGAACAGGCGGAAGCGATCGACGGAATCGGGCACCGGCAACTGCAGCAGTATCGCGTTGACGCGCGCGTCGGCGTTGAGCTCCTCGATCGCGCGGAGCAGCGAGTCGGTGGTCGCCTCGGCGGAGGTCATTCGCACCGTGCGGCTCTCGCATCCAAGCTCGGCCGCCACGCGCTGTTTGTTTTTGACGTATTGGCGCGACGCCGGATCGTCGCCGACCAGGATTGCCGCGAGCGACGGCGTGCATCCGAACTTGCTCTTGAGCTCGTCAACGTTGGCGCGCAACTCCGGCATCAGATGCGCGCTGAGCGCCCGGCCATCCATGATGATCGCAGCCATCGGGTCTGTTCGATTATAGCACCGGATCGCGCCGAGCAAGCGGCTGTGGACAGAAAGCGGTGCTTGTTGGCAAATCGCGCGACCTCCCTCGTTCAACTGAAACCGGTCTGTTAGAATTTTGCCGCTGATGAATGCGCCCAAGCGCACTGTTCTATTCGACCTTCACCAGAAACTCGGCGCGCGGATGACCGTTTTCGGTGGTTTCGAGATGCCCGTGAGTTACAGCGGGATTATCGACGAGCATCTTGCGGTCCGCAATTCGGCGGGAATTTTCGATCTGAGCCACATGGGCGAGTTCGAAATCAGCGGGCCGCACGCACTGGCGACGCTCGAGCACGCGTTCACCAATTCCGCGGCGCGGCTCAAGCAAGGGCAGGCGCAGTACACGATTATGTGCGCGGAGGACGGCGGCACGATCGACGATCTGATCGTGTATCGGGTGGGACCGGAGCGCTATTTGCTTTGCGTCAATGCGTCCAACATCGAGGCGGACCGCGAATGGATCGTCGAGCTCAACAGCGGGCGCGCGAAGTTCGAGGACGTCAGCGACGCCACCGCGCTGATCGCAGTGCAGGGTCCGGTGGCGGTCGCCATACTGGCGACGCTGGCTGAGTTTCCGATTGCCGACGTCGCGCGCTTCGGCGTCGCAGAAGGAACAGTCGCGGGTATCACGTGCCTGGCTGCGCGTACCGGCTATACCGGCGAGGACGGCTTCGAACTGTTCGTGGACAACGCCGGCGCGCGCGAATTGTTCGAGGCGATTCTCGACATCGGCGCTGCCGGGAATATAAAGCCCGTCGGACTCGGCGCGCGTGACACGCTGCGGCTCGAAGCGGGCCTGCCGCTCTATGGACACGAACTCGATCGCAATTCATCGCCGCTCGAAGCGGGCCTGGGTACATTCGTCAAGCTCGGTCGCAACTTCGTCGGCAGCACAGCGCTCACTGCGCAAAGCAAACAGGGTCTGAAAAAGCGATTGATCGGACTCCAGACCGACGACGGCAAGATGGTCGCGCGCCAAGGCTACCGGTTATTCAGAAACGGCGACGAGGCCGGCGTTGTCACCAGCGGGACGTTCGCGCCCTCGATCCAGCGACCGATCGCGATGGCGTATTTCGCGGGTGCGGGAGCCAAAAATCCGCCGCAGGTTGGCGAACCGGTCGAAGTTGAAATTCGCAATCGCAGAACTCGTGCGACAATCGTGCAGCGGCCCTTCTATCGGCGCGATGAAGGCCATGCGGTATCAAATGCAAGTGTGTGATTGAATGAGGACAGGCTGATTCCATGAGATTCATGCCCCATACCGACAGCGACGTCGCGGCGATGCTCGAGACGATCGGCGCAAAGCATCTCGACGACTTGATCGCGCACGTGCCGGCGAACCTGCGTGCCAGCGCGACGATCAATCTCGATCGCGGATGCAGCGAAGCGGATGTCGTTCGCGAGATCTCGGCGCTCGCGGCTCGCAACACGGGCGCGTCGGGATTCACCAGCTTCCTCGGCGCCGGTTATTATCGACATTATGTCCCCGCCGCAGTGCGCGCCGTCATCGCGCGCGCTGAATTCGCGACCAGTTATACGCCGTACCAGGCCGAGGCGAGCCAGGGGACCACGCAAGCGATCTTCGAATTTCAAACGCTGATCACGCAGCTGACCGCGCTGGAAGTCGCCAACGCCAGCATGTACGACGGCGCGTCGGCGGCGGCCGAGGCTGTGCTGATGGCGCGACGGGTGATGCCCAAGCGCGGAGTCGTCGCGCTTTCGCGAGCGCTGTGGCCCGACTATCGCGCGACAATCCGCACCTACCTGAGCGCGCTCAAGGGCATCGAGATCGTCGAAGTTCCGTTCGACGGCGCGACCGGCGCGACTGACATAGCCGCGCTCGATCGTATCGCGAACGATCGCTTGCTCTGCACGGTCACCGGCTATCCCAACGCGCTCGGCGTGATCGAGCCGCTTGGCGCGATCACCGAAAGAACGCATCGCGCGGGCGCGCTCGCAATCTCCGCCACCGCCGAGGGCATTGCGCTCGGCCTGCTGCGTGCGCCGGGCGAACTTGGCGTCGATATCGCAGTCGGCGAGGGTCAGAGTTTCGGGCTGCCTCTTCAATATGGCGGACCCGGCGTCGGCTTCATGGCGGCTCGAATGAATCATCTGCGCCAGATGCCTGGCCGCCTGGTCGGACAGACCCGCGATCGCGACGGTCGCCGCGCGTTCTGCCTGACGCTCAACACGCGCGAGCAACATATTCGCCGCGAACGCGCGACCTCGAACATCTGCACCAATCATTCGCTGTGCGCGCTGGCGGCGACGGTCTATCTCTCACTGCTTGGCCGCAGCGGACTGCGCGAGCTCGCGGAACGGAACGTCGAACTGTCGCATCGGGCGGCCGACGTGCTAGAGGCCGCGGGAGTCCAGCGGCGTTTCTCGGGACCGTTCTTCAACGAGTTCGCGCTGAAGCTCGCGAACCCCACGGCCGCTCTGGAAGCGGCAGAGCGGAACCAGATCCTCGCGGGCGTTCCACTTGGCGACGACTATCCCGAGCTCTTCGACTCCATCCTGGTTTCAGTCACTGAAATAAATCGAGGCGACGAGTTTGGCCGGCTTGCGGCGGCAATTGCGGAGGTGGGGTGATGGCAAGCGCGGGCAGAATCGGACCGGTCCCAGTCCCCGAAGCTCCTTCGACGCTCGACCGGATCGAACCCGTGTCGGGCGTGCCGCTTATTTTCGAACTTTCATCCGAAGGCCGCCGCGGCACCGACCTGTCGCCGCGCGCTGCCGGCGATCGACGCGGTGCGGAAATCATCGGCGCCGAACTTTGCCGCGAAGATCTGCCGGGCTTTCCCGAACTCAGCGAGCCGCAAGTGTTGCGGCATTTTCTGCGCCTGTCGCAGCTCAACTTCGCTCAGGCACTCCAGTTCTATCCGCTCGGCTCATGCACGATGAAGTACAACCCCGTCGTGAACGACGAGCTGGCCGCTCTCCAGGGACTGGCGGGGCTGCATCCCGCGACGCCTGCGCATCTGGCGCAGGGCGCGCTCGAACTGATCGCGCGGATGGAAGCTGCACTGGCCGAAATCACCGGGATGGACGCGGTGTCGTTGCATCCCGCGGCCGGCGCGCAGGGCGAGTTGACGGGTCTGCTGATGGTCCGCGCGTATCATCGCAAGCGCGGCGAAGTGCGGCACAAGGTGATCATCCCGGATACGGCGCACGGCACGAATCCGGCCAGCTGCACGCTCGCGGGCTTCGAAGTGATCGTCGCGAAATCGAACCGGCGCGGCTACCTCGAAGCGGCCGAGGTTCGCCGGCTGGTGAGCGACGACGTGGCCGCGATGATGGTCACCAATCCGAACACGCTTGGGATTTTCGAGCCGGAAATCCAGGAGATCGCGGCAGCGTTGCATGAGCGCGGTGCGATGCTCTATCTCGACGGGGCGAATATGAACGCGCTGCTCGGTGTCGCGAAGCCCGGGCACATGGGCGCGGACATTGTGCAGCTGAACTTGCACAAGAGTTTTTCGACTCCGCACGGCGGTGGCGGCCCGGGCGCCGGCCCGGTCGCAGTGAAGAAGCATCTCGAGCCGTTCCTGCCGCTCCCGCGCTTGAAGCATTCCGACGCAGGTTACGAAATCGACGCCGATCGGCCGGACTCGATCGGCCGGATGCGATCGTTTCACAACAATTTCGGAATGATCGTTCGCGCGTACGCGTACATTCTCGCGCTCGGCGGCGACGGCCTCGGGATGGCGAGCCGGCTGGCGATCCTCGGCGCCAACTACGTGCGCAAACTGCTGCAACCGCATTTTCCCAGCGCGACCGGCGAACCCTCGATGCATGAATGCGTGCTCTCGCACGACCTCGAAAAGTGCGCCGGCGTGAGCACGCTCGAAATCGCCAAGCGTCTGCTCGATTTCGGCGTCCATCCGCCGACGATTTATTTTCCGCTGGTAGTGCCGGGCGCGCTGATGATCGAACCGACCGAGACCGAGAGCAAGCAAATCCTCGACGGCTTTGTCGATACGATGGAACGGATTTACGATGAGGCGTTAAACGATCCCGAGCGGGTCAAAAATGCGCCGCAGACCTTGCCCGTCTCGCGCGTGGACGAAGCCCTGGCCGCGCGCCGCCCGATTCTAAGGTGGGAGAAGAAGGCGTAGCGATACCGAATCGAGCACCACGAGCTGACTTTCCGTTCCGGTTCCCCTTCCCGCTCGGGAAGGGGTTAGGGGTTGGGTTCCTCGCTTCGCTCGCGATGCTCGCTACGTCATCCCGACAAACGGGCCATCTTGAGTGCCAGCTGGTAGTCCTCGGGCGTATTCACGTTGAAGAAGCTGCTGAGCTGCGGATCGATCGTCCTGAGTTCTTCTTCGCCGACCTTTCTCGCATTGATCGCGTGTGCATTGGCGGTTAGCCGTTTCTCACCGCTCTCTTCGAGCGCCGCGATCGAGTTCGCACATTTCTTGCGATAGACCGCGTGCAGCGGCTGCAGCTTGCCGCCGACTTCCGGCATCACCGCGTCGAAATCATCGAGCATCGCAACCAGGTCGGCCGCAACGTCGGAATTCAACATCGGCAGATCGCATGAGCAGGCGAAGGCGATGCCATGATCGAGCGCATTCAGCCCACGCCGCAGCGCGTCGAGCGGCCCGGCGAACGCCGTCTCGTCATGCACGATCTTCAATCCGGGAACATCGATGCGGGGCTGCCCTTCCGATTGCGGCGCCGCGACGATCACGATTTCGTCGAACCACCATTTGAGCTCGATAACAATCCTGGTGAGCAGCGGCATCCCACCGAAATCGAGCGCCGCCTTGGGCTGGCCCATCCGCGAGCTGCGACCGCCGACCAGCACGATCGCGCCGGCTTCATTCGCTGATGCCATCCGATGAGTGTAGAGCGAGACTCTACTGACGCGCCAGCGTTTACGCGGCGGCTTTGCTCTCGGCGGCGCGATTCGCGCGCAACTCGGTGCCGATGATCCTTAGCGCCTCGGGATGAAAGACCAGCGCGAGATGCCCGACATTGTGCAGCGTCACGATTCTCGCGAACGCCGCGCGGTTGGTCAGCTCCTCAATCGGCGCGGGCACGATGGGATCGTCATCGCCGAAAATTCCGACCTCGGTCGGACTCCATTGACCGTACGAATACGGCGAGCCGAGCGTGACGAGCGATCGCACCACGCGTTTCGGCGCGCCGGCCGCATAGCGCCGCGCCACGGTGCCGCCGAGGCTGTGCCCGATGAGATGAACGCCGTCGCCGCCGGATTTTTCCGCCGCGATCCGCCCGAGTTGCGCGGCAGAATCAGCCAGCGTCTGCCATCGCGGATACTCGAAATATGAAACGTTGTCGAATCCCGCCAGCCGAATGTACGCGCCGAGCGCCAGCAGGTTCGCGCGGCTGCCGCCGAAGCCGTGCAGTAAAATGACGGGCTCGCTCGACGGTTCGCAGAAGTATGGCTCGCCGCGTCTGACCACCCAATCCAGCGGATACGAGCCGAGCAATGCGCCGGCCGCGGCGATTTCAGTAATGACAGTTCTCGATCTCATAACTTCTCTCCACCTCCACCGCTTCTCCCACGACTATAAAAGCTAACCACGCCGTATCTCGCGGGCAACCCGCCGGGCAAGGGCTTTGCGCATGCGCGCATTAGTTTCCGTGGTACGGCGCCCAAGGGTTTCGAATGGGTCTTTTGAAAAACAAAGGGACATTCCGGTATATACGCTAAGACGCGTGGCTAACTCGGAGGGGGGAATTGCAATGGCTCGAAGATTCGCGACCGGCATCTTCATCGTCAATCGAGTGCTGTTGCTGTTCGTGTCGATGCTGTTGTTCGGGCTTGGCGGATCCAACACGTTTGCGCAAAAGCCCGCTGACGTCGTCGGCGACTGGAGTGGT
>NZ_DATDGQ010000129.1:0-7443 GCF_036522015.1 Binatus sp. (SeqCode) | reverse complement strand
GGATGTCTGGATCGACGTAACCTACTTCACCGCGCCCGCAATGACGCTGCTCGGACGAATCTTGCACGACGCCGCGATGCAAGATCGCGCGCTCGATCAGATGATCCTTCATGCGGATCATCTCGTCGATTCCCGCACCGGTCTTTTTTGGCACGTCGCCTATGGCGAAAAGAAGTCGCCTTCGCCGTGCTTGTGGGCTCGGGGCAATAGTTGGTTTTCGAATGCCGCGCTGCATGTGCTGGATGAGATTGATAAGGAGGCTGAAGCAAGCGGACGCTTTGCCGACAAGGTTGAGAAAATCCGGAAAGCACTTGCGCGTCAACTAAATGCGATTGTGCGGCTTCAGGACAATAGCGGACTCTGGCATACGGTAATCGATCGTCCCGATTCGTACCTCGAGGCCTCGGCGGCGGCGGGATTCGCACTAGCGCTTGGCCGCGCGACGAGAAGCAGACTAGCAGGTCTTGATCGCGAGCTCGCCGAGGCATCGTACGCGCGCGCGCTGGCTGCTATCTGCGCGAAGATAAACCCGGACGGAGAATTCGTCGGCGTGTCCCAGCAGACCCCGCCCGGAGACTTTGAGCTTTACAACTCGATCGAGATTGGAACAGCGCCGTTCGCAACGGGTCTGTGCCTAACGGCGCTGTCCGAGGAAACAATCCGCCTCGCATTATCAGAGGCTATTAGCGGGCTACACGAGGCTATTGGCCGGCATAAATTGGAAATCAAGCGATGACCAACAAAACTGTCGTAGTGCTGCCGGGTGACGACGCGGCGCCGGAAGCGATGGCGGCGACGATGGACATACTGCGCGCGCTGAAACTGCCGATCGATTACGTCGAGTTCCCGCCCGGCGAGAAATGGGTGCGTGGCGAGACCGAAGCGGCCGCGCGCAAGGCAATCGACGCGTCCGACACGACGCTGTTCGGGTCCACCTCGGGCAAGACAACTGCGATTACCTATCTACGATGGGGCAAGCAAACCTTCGCCAACGTGCGGCCGGTGCGCTACTCGAAGGGTTTTGCGAGTCCGCTGGCCAGGCCCGAGGGAATCGATTTTGTGATCGTGCGGGAGAATCTCGAGGACCTGTATCTCGGGCTCGAGGGGCCGCTCGAAGCGTTGGCGCCGCTGAAGCTGATGAGCAAAATACTGCGCGCGCCGCTCGACACGTCGGAGCGCGGCATCTACGCGATCAAGGTGATCACCGAGCGCGCGACGCGGCGCGTGGCCGAGTTTGCCTGCCAGCTTGCGATCAAGCGCAAGCGCGCCGGGGGCAAGGGCAAGCTCACCTGCACCTCGAAGTACAACATGCTGCGCGAGTCCGACGGCCTCTTTCGCAAAATCGTCGAGGAAACTGCGGCCGGCTATCCCGAAGTAAAGTACGAACAGTACATAGTGGACGACTTCGCGCGACGGCTGGTGCAGTCGCCGCACGATCTGGATGTAGTGGTCGCGCCGAATCTCTACGGCGACATCCTGTCCGACGCGGCGGCCGGAACTATCGGCGGGCTGGGTCTTGCGCCGAGCGGATGTTACGGCGCGGACTACGCCTACTTCGAATCGGTGCACGGCACGGCGCCCGATATCATGGGGATGGGAATCATCAATCCGTCGGCGACGATGCTCTCGGCCGCGTTGATGCTCGACTACCTCGGCTTCAGCGCCGACGCGTCGCGGCTGGACGCTGCTGTGCGCAAGGTTTACGCCGACGGCCGCGTCCTGACGCCCGACCAGGGGGGCACCGCAAAGACTTCGGAGTTCACCCGCGCCGTAATCGCAAATCTGTAGCCACGTGATCTAATGTGAAACCCACCGTGGGTTTCACGCTTCCTTGGGCAGGGGTAACCCCTGCCCCTTAATCATGGAGAAAAACACGATGCGCAAACACACGCGAGGCAGATTTAATGTCCAATTTTAGTTGGCCACAAGGTCGTTCCGTCAAAATTGCGGCACGCGCCAAGCAGCCTTCGATCAGTCTTACTGTTCATGAGACTGGCGATGGACCAGCGGTTGTTTTCTGTCATGGGTTTCCTGAACTGGCCTATTCGTGGCGGCATCAATTGCCCGCCGTCGCGGCCGCAGGCTTTCGCGCTATCGCTCCCGATCAGCGGGGATATGGCGATTCGAGCGCGCCGCCTGCCGTCACTGACTATGGTCTTACCGAGCTGACGGGTGACATGGCGGGACTGCTCGACGCACTGAAGATCGAGCGCGCGATCTTCGTCGGCCACGACTGGGGCGGCTTCGTCGCATGGGCGATGCCCTTGCTGTATCCCGAGCGCACTGCGGGCGTCGTCGGCGTCTGCACGCCGTACATGGCAATCCCGCCGACCTCGGTGATGCGCGCGGCGGTCAACGGCAAAGACGAGCGCATGTACATCCTGTGGTTCCAGGAACCAGGGCGCGCGGAAAGCGTGATGGACCGGCAAGCGCGGCTTATATTCGATCGCCTGATGCGCGCGCCGCTCTCGCCGGAGGAATCCGCCAAGCGCGTGATGGCGAGCGGCGAACCGGATATGAACCCCTTCCGCCGCATCGAGGAGTTGAGGCCCGACACCGCGCCGATTGTTACCGCCGAAGAACTCGATGCCTATGTGAGCGCATACGAGAAGAGCGGGTTTCGCGGCGGAATCAACTGGTATCGGAATATCGATCGCAACTCGCGCGAGCATCCTGAGATTGGTGTCGCGAAGCTGGACCTGCCGTGCCTGATGATCACCGCCGAGTGGGACGGTGCTCTGCCGCCGCGAATGGCTGCAGGGATGCCGGCGCTGTGCTCGGATCTTGAAATGCACAATATCGAGCGCGCGGGGCATTGGGTTCAGCAGGAGTTTCCGGATGAGGTGAATCGGACGATTGTCGATTGGTTAAAGCGGCGGTTTAAGTAGGTGCAGCCCCTCAACCAATCGCAGGAGAAAGCGTTTGGCTGCTCGACGATGCCGGTTTGGCCAGTGACGAACGCAGGAGCGTCCGTCGAGATTCTTCGCTACAGCAGCTTTCGCTCAGAATGACACGTTAGGTCGCTCAGTTTTTTGTGTCATCCTGAGCGCAGCGAAGGATCTCGCGCTTCCAGCGCGCCTACTTGGTGTAGTCGAAGATTTCGTGCTCTTCGGTCAGGAAGATTGAGGAGCGCTCGAAGTCGATGAATTTCGATTCGTCTTCGAGCAGTGCGCGGGCCGCCTCCGCGCGTTGCTTGATATCGCCGCCCGAATTGAAATCCTCGAGACTGTCCCACCAAACTTCGGTGATTCCGTCGTAGGTCTCCTTCATCCTGGGACGGGTGGTGCGGATTTGTTGGCCAGCGTCTTCGAAGACGGTGTGGCTCTGCACGTATTTCTTCGCGCGCATCGATTTCGCGAAGCCGCGGACCAGCGGTCCGTGTTTCTTCAGCCAGTACTCGTGAAAATCTTTTTCGGAAACGTCCGCGCGCTTTCGGATTACGTAAACGAGTTTGATCATAGCAACCTCACATGGCGCGTAGCATATCGAGTATCTTCTCGTCGAACATTTCAGCCGGCAGGACCTCGGGTCCGACGAAGGCCACCGGTGCGAGATCGGGGAAATTGTTGTGCAGACGCTCTTCACGGACTTTGATCCGCCGCTTGAGCGCATGGTCGCCGAATTCCACGCTCATTATCGAGAAGGTCGAAGCCGTCAGCCTGAGCCGGCGCATCCGCTCGCTGCGCTCCTCGGCGTAGGGTCGAAACTTTTCAGGCGTCCAGTCACGATTTTCGAGCATCAGATCGCGCACGATGCGCACGTCGCGGTAGCTGATCGAAAGGCCCTGCCCGATGATCGGATCGTTGTGGCCGGCAGCGTCGCCAATCAGCACGACGCCGGGGACGTAGGGCACGTCGGTCCAGGTGTCCTCGTTGCCGTAGGAATTGCAGGGCCCCGATGGAGTGCCATTGGCGAGGTGTTCGCTGCGCGGGACGGTCGCGAGGCGGAACGCGTCGAGAAAGCGCGCCTGGTTGTCGGCCCCGGCGAAGCGTCTCTTGTCCTCGGTCGAGTAACAGATATAGAGACGCACGCGCTCGGGCGATTGCGGGAACGCGAGAAAGTTGATGCGCGCCTCGGTGCCGAAGATTTGCAAATCGGCAGGCCATCCGATGGTGTTGTCGACCAGCATCCCGGCCATCAGGTGATGCGTCGGATCGCGATGCTGCTCGATGCCGGCCTGCGCACGCACGACGGAGTTGCGGCCATCGGCGCCGATGACGATACGCGGCGTCAACTTGCGCTCGATACGGTCGTGCCTGAAACGCACTTCGGGCGCGCTTCGTGCGGCTACCTGCAAGTCGGTCACGCCGCGAATCAGTTCGGCGCCTGATTTCATTGCTTCGGCGTTGAGCAGATCGCACATCACAGGATGCCGCATGCATAGCGGCGGCTTGAAACCGGCGTTCTCGAAGGCGTTGAAAGCGAGCAGCTGAGCTTCGGCAGTCGCGGGATCGATATCGTCGCCGTAGCCGATGTGACGGCCGAGATGATGCGCTCCGGCGGCGAGCAGCGTTTCATACAAGCCGAGGCGCTGCGTTTCCGCGACGCCCCAAGGCGCGAGCCATTCGCCGCGCACGTGATCGACGTGCACCAGCGACTTCTCGAGGATCGTCACGGCGATGCCGGCTCGAGCGAGTACCGTCGCGAGCGCGCTGCCACCGATTCCAGCGCCGACGATTACGACCTCGGGGTTAGTGTGTGTTTCCATGCGGCTCAGTTCACGACGGTGTCGAAATGTGCGGTCTCGATTTTGCCCGCGCGTTTGAACTGTAGAAAAATCCGGTAGTGCCCGGGTTTGGGAAAACCATAGGGCATCGACAGCTCCGGCGAAATGGCCGGCGTAGGATTCAGGTTCGTATCGGACATGTTCATGCCCGCCATTGAAGCGGGCGCGCCTGAGTTGGCGCTCGCCATCATCAGCGCGGCCATCGGGACCGAGCCGGACGGGTGGATGTGGGCGAACACCTGCAGGTCGGAGCTCATGATCTCGGCATGCGCGGCCATTCCCATGTAGGGTTCCAAACCGGTCGCAGGCTTGCCGTTTTGATCCTGCACTTCGAAGCGCAGGATCATCGGCACGTTCGCGCGCAAAGCTGTGCTGTCGCGATGCCACACAACGCGCGTGCCGTCATCGAGTACATCGACGGTGGAATCAGAAGACGAAATGAGAGTGGGTGCCTGGCCGCCGCTGTCGTCGCCGCTGAGCGGCGTGCCGCTTATCTGTGGCAAGTCGATCGAGCCGATCAGCGTCCATGGAAATCCGCTTTGGTCCACTATGTCCGCGAACACGGTGTAGCGCCCGGGCTCGAGCGACGGGAGCGCATCCGCGAACGATCCATCGGGCTGGCGAGCCGGATGCAGATGCCAGATGCGGTCGAGGGCGGGAGTGCGGACGAGGAACAGATGCATCAGGTGTCCGTGGTCGGGGACGATGCCGTCCATCACATTGAACTTCAGCCAAACCCCGTCGGTTGGCGATGGACGAAGCGCGAGGCGATTGCGATCGACCAGCGTCAACGAGAGCCTGGGCGGCTTGAACAGCGCGGTAATCGCCGCGTAGCTTCGCGCGTCGGAGTTCCACCACACAAACGCGAGATAGAAGATCGCAGCGGCGACGACCGACATGATCGCCATCGCGCGCCATCCGCGGCGCTTGAGCTCGGGCGTGACCGGTGCACCCGGTGCGAGGCGCGATTCGCGAGCGGCCGCGCCGACGATCGAAATCGCGCCGATAGCTAGGGCGATCGCGAGCGTCAGCAGCAATCCGCCGAGCGCCGGCGGCATCGGGAGCATCCGGCGCGCGGCAGACGGAACAGGGACCGACATTTGCGCCTGACCATGCGCACCCGCGACGTTTATCAGCACTCGCATCGAGCCGTACTCCATCAACCACAGACTCGAGGTGAAGAGGTGCGGGTCGATTGGCGAGCGCTGCGCGACGTCGGCCACGGGCGCATACTGCGAACCCGCGCCTGCGAGGCGCGTCACAGCAGTGCTGACCTGACGCACGTCGTCGGAGCCGGCGCGAATCTGCACGTCGGCAACGCCGGGGATTACCGCGGGGACGTTTACCGTCACGAAGAGGTGGTAGGGCCCGGCGTCGCCTTCGTAAAAGACGTTGGGACTGCCGACGTGCGCATTGGCGGGAACTGCGAGCAGCAGGACAGCGACCGCGAGCATCGCTGCGCGGCGGCGGACGGATTCAGAATAGGAGCAGAATCTTGAGTCGCGCGCAAAAGAGCGCGCTGTATAAGGACCCTCACCTTCGATCCTCTCCCTTAAAGGGAGAGGGGAAGAATTCGGAGTCTGCTTATTCATACCATCTGTAGGTAGTGGGCGGTTTTGAACCGCCCACTACCCATTTGGGAGGGAGCGGCGCGCGCGTCAGCGCCGGACGGTGCGCATCCAGTTGCCCAGCGCCATTCCGAGCGAGCAGAAGATGATCGACATCACGAGCGCGATCATCATTCCTTCTCTGAATGCAGCCCAAGTCTTATCCAGATACGCGAAATGGTAGGGGTTGTAGAGCATATTGGCGGCGTCGGAATACCCGAAATAGTTGGCGCCGAAAACCTGATTGCGCGCGGCCGGTGAGATCAGGAAGTCCGCAAACGGCCACTGCGCCGCGACGAACGCCGCGATGAAAACGAATCCGGCGGCGATCGCGGATTTCCAGCCGCCCCACTTCTCGCCCATCCACGCGCGCAACAGGTCGAGCGCGAACGCTGGCACGATCACCAGCACGGGAAACCACAGCGGCACCATGTGCGTGATGTTCTGATAGACCGGACCGAGCTTCGGCGCCGCAGGGAACAGCGGGAAGATCCACAAACCCGCGAGGAACAGCGCGGTGTAAATCGCAGCCATCGTGGTCGCCGGCCAGCGCTTCTTCGAGACGACTGTTATCGCGATCAGTCCTATCGGAAACGCGGTCGCCACCGCGCGATAAAAGCTTGAGCTGTGCATGAATTCCATCGGCGTCGATTCGAGGATGAACAGCGCCGAGCCCGCCACGACGATGCCGCCGATCGCGAGCAACAGCCAATCGAGCTTGCGCTGATAGGCGCCTGTCGCGCGGTTGAGATGCGCGCACACCAGCAGTAACGCGCCTAGCTCGATCATCAGCTCGCCGATGCCCAGCATCGAGTGCGGCAGGCTTACGATTTTGACATCGAGTCCGTAAGCGTTATGCCACCAGTTGTCGAACGGCGCCGACGTGAGCATCGCGAATCCGCCCCACGCCGCCATGAAACATCCGAGCGGGCCGCGAAAGCCCCAGACCGAGATGCCGGAGTCTTTGGCTTCCTGCGAGGCGCCGAAGGTGGTCGAAAGAATCGCGTAGCCGCTGGCGACTCCGGCGAGCACGCCCGCGAGGTAAATCATCATGTGCGCGGGAGTCCAGAAGCTGTCGCGGCCAATTTGAGACATGCCACGAGATGTCCC
>NZ_DATDGQ010000128.1:0-5826 GCF_036522015.1 Binatus sp. (SeqCode) | reverse complement strand
ACTGCACGATGTTGTAAGTGAACGAGTCGTAGTTGTCGATCATCAGGATTTTTTTATTGCCGGCCATGAACCTTACCTCTTGGCCGCCGTTTCGAAATCGCGCGCGGCCTGGAGCGCCCGCACCATCGCGCGAGCCTTGTTGACCGATTCCTCGAACTCGGCGCCGGGATCCGAATCGGCAACGACGCCGCCGCCGGCCTGAATGTACACGCGGTCCTTCTTGATCAGCAGCGTGCGCAGCGCGATCGCGGTGTCGGTGTTGCCGGTGTAGCTGAAATAGCCGACCGCGCCGGCGTACACACCGCGGCGCACCGACTCGAGCTCGTCGATAATCTCCATCGCGCGGATTTTCGGCGCGCCCGAAACCGTGCCTTGCGGAAAGGTGGCCGCGAACGCGTCGAACGCGTCGCATCCTTCGCGCAGCACGCCGGTGACGTTCGACACGATGTGCATCACGTGCGAGTAGCGCTCGACGACCATCAACTCAGTCACTTTGACCGAGCCGATTTCCGACACGCGGCCGACGTCGTTGCGCCCGAGATCGACCAGCATCACGTGCTCGGCGCGCTCCTTGGGATCGGCGAGCAGTTCGGCTTCGAGTTCGTGGTCCTCGGTTTCGGTGACGCCGCGGCGGCGCGTGCCCGCGATCGGACGCAGCGTAATTTCGCGACCCTCGACGCGGACCATCACCTCGGGCGACGCGCCGACCAGCGTCTGCTCGCCAAGGCGCAGGTAAAACATGTACGGCGAGGGATTAATCGTGCGCAGGCTGCGGTAAATGTTGAACGGGTGCGCCGTGAGAGGCGCCTCGAAGCGCTGCGACGGAACGACCTGGATGACGTCGCCGGCCGCGATGTATTCCTTGGCCGCGGAAACCATCGCCATGTAGCCCTCGCGCGTCATGTTCGAGCTGATCGATGCGTCGTTGATCACGACGTTTGCCCCTTCGTGGAACGGCGGCACGGCGGGACGTTTGAGGCGCTCGATTATCTCGTCGATCTTAATCCGCGCGCTTTGATACGCCATTTTGGTCGAGGCGAACTCCTCGACCGGCACGTTGGCGATAATTTTCAGCGTCTGGCGGACGTTGTCGAAGCACAGCACCGTGTCGGTGAACATCAGGTGGAAATCCGGCGTGCCGAGATCGTCGTTGGCGGTTTCGGGAATTTTCTCGAAGCATCGTACGATGTCGTAGGCAAGGAATCCGACGGCGCCGCCGAAGAAGCGCGGCAGGTTGGGCAACTCGGGCGCGCGGAAGCGCTTGACCTCGGTGCGCAACTCTTCGAACGAGTTGGCGACGGAGCGCACTTCGACGCCGCGGCCGGGCCGGATGATATCCATGCGGTTCTTGCGCGCGCGCATCACGATTGAAGGCTCGGAGCCGAGAAAGGTGTAGCGGCCCCATTTCTCGCCGCCGCGTACGCTTTCGAGCAGGAAGGCGTAGTCGCCGCGCGCGATTTTCAGAAAGGCGGAGACGGGAGTCTCGAGGTCGGCGGCAACTTCCTCGAAAACGGGGATGAGGTTGAATCCCTTGGCCGCGAGTCGTTCGAATTCGTTTTCAGTGGGCTGTAACATCTGGTTTCCTCTGTTTCACTTCTCACACTTCCGATTCCGTCATTTACGAAAAAAGAAAAGGGCCGCAGGTTTTGCCTACGGCCCTTTTGGGAAATCGGTTTTGCGATGAACTACAAAGCCGGCGCGCAGGCGGGTGCATCGAGGTGCCAACGCCACCATCCCGCGCAAACATTTCGGCTCGTGAGGTTCATCTTGGAGTTAATGATCCATGCCATGCGCGCGATTGTCAACCGGGCTTCATTAGGGAGTTGTCTTAATTCGGGGCTGACTGTCTTAATTTCGAATTGCGAGTGGCTTAATTTGCGGGGCGTCCTAGTTTCGCTTGACTCTAGGATCGTCAGCCGGGCCGCCATTTGTTGCTGACCCCTTGATTCCCGCCACTCGTGGGTCGGCTGTGCCGATGCACTTGGAGGCATCGTTTGAGCGGCGATATGCTGCAGCATAGGCGTCCCGACTGATGCCGGTTTCGTTAGATAGAGTTTGCCAGACTCGATTCAGGAGCGAGACTGCTTCGGGATCGTCTGGACCCTTCCGGTCTGCCTCGCATTCGGCCAAATCCCGCCAAACACTTCCCGCTTTCCATTCGGACAAGGGTGCATCAAGCGCCATTTGTAGGCCTTCAGTATTGCAGAGCTTCTGCTGCGCACCTGAGCGTGAAGGGGAGGAGCAATGGGGATCGACGTCCGCCTTGGTCGGTGGAAACATCAAATACCAGCCCACAAGCGCGAGCGCGGCAGCGTGGCGGGGCTTCATGCCGTCTTGTCGTGAGTAAGATTCATGGCTTCTGATCTTCCGGTGAGGTCGCTGGAGCGGTCTGCATACGCCGATTGATCTCCTCAGCGTAGAGCTCCAGACGGCGGGCTTTAGCGATTTTGTAGCCTCGTTGGATCGAGAGTACACGCAGGAAGCTGAATCCGCCGCCGAGTGCGTGAAGGACGGGATTTCGCGAGAAAGTAAGGACGAACAATCCGGCTCCGAGCAAGCACCAGTTCGCTACTCTAAGGGGATCGATTGTGGTTGCACAACAGGCGGTTTACTGGAAAGGAATTGCGGGAGCAAGTGCGCATCGGTACAACAGTGCGCATGGACCCTCGCCACGCTGCTCGCGCTTGTGGGCGGCCTTGGGTGTATCCATCGGTCTTCGGCGGGGCGAAAAAGCAGCGAGGCCAACTCAGATGATGAAGTGTATAGTTTGCCATACTGAAAAACCTGGCTCCGATTTTCCGCAAATCATCGGGGGTGAGGTTGACCAGGGGCAATCCTCAGTTGGTGATAAAATCGTTGGTCCTGCGAAAATACGAATGGAAAGTTTGAAGCACCTTCGCATCTGCAAAAAGGACTGGGATGACATGCCGCGCGTGCAAGTTACAAGGAAAGCAAACTAGGCCGCACTGCGATTCAAAACCGGATCCTTGGCGAAGAGCGCACGCGACAGCCGTTAGATAGGGCGGATGTGCGGCGCAACCAGACAATCGCGCCGCACAGAGGTCCCTCACCCTCTCCCGACGAACGGGCGAGGGAATTAGAGCAGACCAGGAAGAGCCGTTTGAAATCGCGAGTGTCTTAGTTTAATAGCCTAAATCGTGGTAACTAATTTCGCCTTCCGAGCCGGGGATCATCACTAGCGAGGCATTGAGAATAGTAAAAAGCATCGAAGCCGTGAACGGCCGTGGCGTTGCCGGAATCTCTTTGCAGGTCGGCCATAAACCGATCGATCATCATTCGCCTTCCTTGTTCGCAGGCATTCGCCGAGTCGAATGAACCAATCTGAAGCCACTGCGACAGTGGTTCCAATCCTGATGCCAGGTCCGAGACCCTGAATGCGCTCGGCGGGACCAACAGATACCAGCCCACAAGCGCGAGCGCGGCAGCGTGGCGGGGCTTCATTCGCATTTTCAGTGCGAGGTTGTGTAGGCCTGCTTGTATTGCTCGCGGAGTCTGTCTTGCGCGGCGGTCGCTTCGTCGGCGCTGGCGTAGGGTCCGACGCGGACGCGGTACCAGGTCTGACCGTTGAGCGCGACTTTCATTTCCTGGGCGTTGTAGCCGAGCGACTTCAGCCGCGCGACCATCTCGTCCGCCCCGCTCTTGTCCATCACCGCTTCTATCTGGATGTTGTACGGCTTCGCGCCCGGGGGCAGCGCGCGCGGCGGCGCGGCGGGCGCCGAGGCGGTTTCTGAATCGTCATCGGAGTCCTCGTCCGATGCGGGAGGGTTAGCCGCGGGAGCCTCGGCAGGAGGTTTCAAGCGCGCGACGGCGGCGGGCGACGGTCGCGCACCGGGAGGCATTTCACCGATAGCGCGGGCAGGCGGTTTGATCAGCGCCTCATGCGGCGGTACTGACGCAAGCGCTGGCGACGCGGCGGCCGCCGGTGACATCTCGGAGACGGGCGCGGGTTTTTCGGGCGGATTCGGCAGCGGGTAGGTCGAGGAGATCTGACTCGAGTCAGGCTGGTTCTGCCGCGCCATCTCATAGCCCGCGACCAGACCGAGCGCGAAGACCGCGCCCGACAGCCCGACCAATCCGGCTAAAATCAGAAACCCGCCGCCAGCCCTGATTTCGAATCGCATCCCGTTCCCTTCCTCACATCCGCTCTGGAGCGCTCACCCCGAGCAACTCGAGACCGCCCGCGATCGCATCCCTGAGAATCCCGGCCATATACATCCGCGCCAAACTGAGTTCGCGATCCGGTCCAATTATACGATTCGCGGGCTTGTTGTAGTAGCGATGGAACTCGCCCGCCAGCTCGAGCAGATAGAAGGGAATCCGATGGGGCTCGAGTGCCTCGGCGGCCGCGGACATCACGTCCGGCAGCCCAATCGCGCGCTTGGCAAGATCGAGTTCCTCGGCGCCGAGCAGATTCAGATCGATCGCCGATGTATCTGCCGGCAGCGTCAAGTCCTTGCTGGCGCCCTCGCGAAAAATGCTCGCCAGGCGCGCGTGCGCGTACTGAACATAGAACACGGGATTCTCGGGCGCCTGCTTCTTGGCGAGCTCGAGATCGAAATCCAGCTGGCTGTCGGACTTGCGGAACAGAAAGAAAAACCGCACCACGTCTGCGCCGACTTCTTCGATCAGCTCGTCGAGGGTGACATAGGTAGCTTTGCGCGTGGACATTTTAACTTTTTCGCCGGCACGCGTGAGCGTCACGAATTGGTAGATGATCGCGCGGACGGGTGTGATGTCGTAGCCGAGCGCCTTGACCGCGGCGATGACCTCCTGGTGCTCGGCAATGTGATCGGCGCCGAAGACGTCCACGATCAGGTCGAAGCCGCGCTTGAGCTTCTCGATGTGATAGGCGATGTCGGGCGTGCGGTAAGTCGGCTGCTTGTCGGCGCCGGAGCGCACCAGCACGGCGTCCTTGGGAAGTCCGAGCGGCTCGCCGCGCAGCCAGATGGCGCCGTCGTGCTCGAAAGTGAGGCCGGCCTCGTGCAGAGCCTTGATAACAGCTTCAACCTTTCCCGAATTGAAGAGATCGAGTTCGTTGGTGAAAACGTCGAAGCGGATTCCGAGGCGCGTGCAGGTCTGGCTGATTTCGGCGAAGATGGCTTTGACGGCCCCCGAGCGGAAGACTTCAAGATCGGTGACGGATACGAGCGAATCGCCCCGCTCCGCTTTCAGAGCGCGCGCGATGTCCACGATGTACTCGCCCTGGTAACCGTCTTCGGGCATCGTGGCGTCGATGCCGTGCGCTTGCAGATAGCGCACGCGGACCGATTCGCCGAGCAACTTCATCTGGCGGCCGCCGTCGTTGAAATAATATTCGCGGGTGACGTCGAAACCCGCCGCCTCGTACAGGCGCGCGATGGTGTCGCCGAGGACCGCGTTGCGGCCGTGGCCGACGGTGACGGGTCCGGTGGGATTGGCCGAAAGAAACTCGACTTGAACTTTCTTGCCAGAGCCGGGACGCAGCTCCCACGGGCGGGGTTTCCAGAATGCGCGGCCCGCGCTCGCGGCCTGGCGCATCTCCGAGTGCCAGTACGTCGGCGACATTTTGAAGTTGATGAAGCCGGGACCGGCGACCGAGACCTCGCTCACTTCGGCGGGCAGCGTGACGTGCGACTTGATTATCTCGGCGATCGCGCGCGGTGGTTTGCGCTCGGGCTTGGCGAGAGTCAGCGCGACGTTCGAGGCGACGTCGCCGTGAGCGGAGTCACGCGGCGCTTCGATTCCGATCGACGGAATTTCGGAATTCAACTGACCAGCGGCGCGCGCCCGCCCGATTGCGTCGCGAAGGATGGAGACGATCAGTTC
>NZ_DATDGQ010000127.1:0-3090 GCF_036522015.1 Binatus sp. (SeqCode) | reverse complement strand
GAAGTCGCGAAGTTCCGCGCGGCGCGGCGGCTGTGGGCGAAAATAATGAAGGAGCGTTTCGGTGCGAAGGACGAACGCTCGATGATGATGCGGTTTCACGCGCAGACCGCAGGCTCGACGCTGACCGCCCAGCAGGTGGACAACAACGTCGTGCGCGTGACGATGCAGGCGCTGGCGGCGGTGCTCGGCGGAGCACAATCGCTGCATACCAACTCAAAAGACGAGGCGCTCGCGCTGCCGACTGAATCTTCGGTGCTGCTCGCGCTACGCACGCAGCAGCTGATCGCGCATGAGTCGGACGTCGCGGACACTATCGACCCGCTTGGCGGTTCGTACTACGTCGAACGGCTGACGACCGAGCTTGAAAAGAAGGCGGTCGAGTATCTATCGAAGATCGACGACTTCGGCGGCGCGGTCGCGGCGATCGAGCGCGGATACATGCAGCGCGAAATTCAGAATGCGGCATTCATTTACCAGCGCGAGATTGAAACCAAGCAGCGAATTATCGTAGGGGTCAACCAGTTTACCGGAGGCGGCGAACCACCGGGGGAAATTCTGCGGGTCAAGCCGGAGCTGGAGGCGAAACAGAAGGCGGGCGTTGCGCGCGTGCGAGCGGAGCGAAACGCAGAGACAGCGAACAAAGCGCTCGCGCGAGTCGAGGCGGCGGCGCGCGACGGGCAGAACCTGATGCCGCCGATCGTCGATGCGGTGCGCGGCTGGTGCACGCTTGGGGAAATTTCGGACGCGATGCGCAAGGTGTTCGGCGAGTACTCGCCGGTGAATACCGTATAGCGTCGGGCGGGCGGATTCGTATAAAAGAAAGCGGCACCGGAGAGGAGACGACATAAATGGGGCCGATCCCGAAGGGGACATTTCTGACCAAGGGCGTGGGGCGGCATCGCGAGAAGCTGACTTCTTTCGAGCTCGCTCTGCGCTCCGCGGGAATCGCCGAGTTCAATCTCGTGCGCGTCAAGTCGATTTTCCCACCCAACTGCAGACTACTCAGCCAGCAGGAAGGCCTGAAATACCTGACGCCGGGGCAGATCGTTTTTGCCGTGATGAGCGATAACGCGACCAACGAACCGCACCGGCTGATCGCGTCGTCGGTGGGCGTCGCGCTGCCGAGCAATCCGGCGCAGTACGGATACTTGTCGGAACATCACAGCACGGGCGAGACGGATCAAAAGGCGGGCGACTATGCCGAGGATCTGGCGGCGATGATGCTCGCGACAATTCTCGGCGTCGATTTCGATCCAAATCTCAGCTACGACGAACGCAAGGATCTGTGGCGCATGTCGGACAAGATCGTGACGACACGCAACGTGACGCAGTCGGCGATCGGCGACCGCGACGGACTGTGGTCGTCGGTGGTCGCCGCCGCAGTGTTCGTCGATATACCCAACGGCAAGTAGTTTGTACGGCGCGAGCTGGCCGGATAGGCTTTAGTTATGGCGACAGAAATTCTCTACTGCTCGGCTTGAGGCTACAAGCCACGCGCGGCCAGTCTGGCCGCATCATTGGATTCCAGGTTCGGCGAGAGGGCGGACATCACGCCCGGCAAATCCGGCCAGTTCGACGTGATCGTTAACGGACGTCTGGTGTTCTCGAAATCCAGCACCGGCCGATTCCCGGTTGACGGCGAGGTCGAGGAACTTTTCGCAGCACTGAAAGAAGGCCGCGAGCCTGTGCCGGTCGAAATAAAAAAGCCGGAAGGATTCGTCGGCCGCATCCTCGACAAACTGCGGAACTGAGCTTCGTTCCGCTACGGATGCATGTCGAGGAATTCCTTGAAGCCGCTGCGCTCGTGGGGCCCGAGGATCGCCATCTCCAGAATCCCCATGCCCTCGCGCGACCCTGTTTTCGCCTGACACACCGCCTGGATGTGCTGATGCATCATGTCGCGCTGGTTGACGTCGGCGGTTTTGAACGATTCGTAGGTCGAGACGTCGGGCCCGACGTACATTCCGTGGCCCCACTTCGGATGAAAATAGCCGATGCCCTGCATGTAGAAGTTGAAGAGCGTCTTCAGCTCGATGCGACTTTCGCCGGCGCGCGGGCTTCGCAAAACTATTTCGGCGCTCTTTGCGTGGCGCGTTCCGGGCGCGTAGTTGACGTTGAAATCGACTCCGGTTGCGAGGTCCAGCGGTGCACCGGGCTCCGCGGGCGTAACAGCGCCGAACTGGTGCCATCGCGAGCCGTCGGCGTTTTCATTGCAGTCGCAATGCGTGCAGAGATCCTCGAAATTGGTCGGCGACCACAGCCAGTAGAACTGGCCCATTACGGGCGTCGGTGACGGCACTCCTGCGGGATCCTGAGGGCCTATTCCGCGCACGCCCCACGAGCGATCGCGCGAACCCCAGACCCGCGAGGGTTTAGCGTCGTAAGTCTTGCCGGCGACCGTCAGGCTGCCGCTATAACCGCCGTGCTGCGTGAACCGCGTCAAATCCATGATGAGCCGCGGGCCGGCGCGGCGCGAAAAACGAGGTTCCTCGATTGCGTCGGCGCGGGCCTCGAACATCAGGTCGGCCTTGACGGCTTCGTGATTGACGCGCAGCCGCATCGAGCGCATCGGGCGCACGATCTCGATTGAGATCGGGCCGACACGCGTATCCATTCGCTCGGCACCGAGCACTCGCGACGCGCGCACGCAATGTTGCACGCCACCAGCGATGACGCTGAATGCGCAATCGATGATTCCGACGTTCGGATAAATTCCCATCGCGACGGCGAAGTAGGGCTCGCCCTCGCGAAAGTATCCGTTGAAAAAAAATCGATCGTAAAAGTTGCGGTCGCTAGTGAACACCTGCTGAACCGGCTCCGGCGTCTGATGAATCGGATAGTCGTCGCCCTGCGTGATCATGGTTGGCTCCTCATTCTGATTTTTTGATCATAGTCGATATCGCGCGCAGTTGTCGCTCTCACTATTCCGAATGTGGGGAGAGCCAGACGTGCTCGAAGCGCGTCGGGCGCATCGGATTGATCACGTAGTCGTGCACCCACGGCTGGCGAATGATGTACGTCACCGGGTAGTAGAGAAATACCCACGGCGCGTCGGCTACGACGATTGTTTCGGCCTGATCGTATAGCGCG
>NZ_DATDGQ010000126.1:0-14764 GCF_036522015.1 Binatus sp. (SeqCode) | reverse complement strand
ATTTTCTTCGCGCGAGTAAGTGAACACTCCGACCCGATCGAACTGCTGCTCGCGGACAAAATCCATCAGCCGCTCGAAGGCCGCGTCCGTCTCTCCCGGGAAGCCGACGATAAACGAAGTCCGCAGCACCACGCCCGGGATTCGCGCGCGCACGCGCTCGAGCAGCTTGGCGAGCGCAGCGCCCGAGCGCTCGCGGCGCATCGCGCGCAGCATCATGTCGTCGGCATGCTGCAACGGCATGTCGATATACTTCACGACCTTGGGCAGCTCCGCGATTGCGTCGAGCAGCTCGGCGCTCACGAAATTCGGATAGCAGTAGAGCAGCCGAATCCAGCGAAGGTCGTCGATCGTCGAGAGCTCGCGCAGCAGCTCCGCCAAGGACGACGGCTCGTTGAGGTCGCGGCCGTAGGCGGTCAAGTCCTGTGCGATCAAATTGATCTCGCGCACGCCGCCTGCGGCCAGGTTGCGCGCCTCTGCGACCAGGTCGCCAACCGGGCGGCTCTCATGCAGGCCGCGAATTTTCGGAATGATGCAGAAGGCGCACTTGTGATTGCAGCCTTCGGAAATCTTCAAGTAAGACGTGAAGAAATCTCCGGTCTTGACGCGCGGGATTGCCGAGGTCGGCAGCAGATGCGCCGCGCCGGCGTACGGAATCGGCCGCGACTCCGGCGCCTCGGTGCGTCGCAGCAGCTCGGGCAAATCGAGGAAATTGCCGGTGCCGACGAACACGTCCACCTCCGGCATCGTCGCGGCGAGCTCGGTCGCATAGCGCTGCGACAAACATCCAGCGACCACGAGCCGCTTGCCGAAGCCGCGCTTCTTGACCTCAGCCGCCTCGAGGATCGCGTCGATCGATTCTTTCTTGGCCGCCTCGATAAACGCGCACGTATTCACCAGCAGCACTTGCGCCTCTTCGGGATCGAGTGTGATCTCGAACCCGGCGGAGGTCAGCGCGCCGAGCATCAGCTCGCTGTCGGCGAGATTCTTGGGGCATCCAAGCGTGAGCAGGTGAACTTTTTCCATTAACCGGACCGGGAAACTTACGGGGCTTTTAAAGATACTTGTCGCATACTCGCGAGGCAATCGCGCTCCGCGTTTAAGCGCGCTGATCGTCCACTTTAGTGTATCAAATCGTCACGGCGAGGCAGGTGCGTTCACTACGTCCGCGCCGGCCGGCGCGTTGAAGACGAAGTTCGAATCCGGCAGTTCAACATTGTCACGCACGTCGCTGAAAGCGATTTTCGTCACGTCGCCGAGCTGGTCGGTGAGCGTCAATGTCATCAGGTTGTAAGTTGCGGGATCGAGGCCGATCTCAATCTTGTAGCCGCCGGTCTTCGCGTCGAGAATCAGATCGACGAGGCCGGTCGGCGTCGGGGGACGCGCAAACGCCGCCTTGAAGTCGCGGTTGATATTGCCGATTCCCAGCAGGAATGACGTCGCGCTGCTCGATTTGAGCGCGTGCTTCAGCGGTGTCTCGACGACCTGGTTGAGATCCGGATCATAACTGTAGAGGGTCTCGCCGTCGCTGACGATCGTTTGTTTTTCGGGATCGCTGAATTCCCATCGCATGCGGCCGGGTTTGCGAAATGAAACTGTGCCTTGACTTTGTCGCTTGGGCGCGCCGACCGTCGCGATCTCCTCGTTGAATTTCGCCGTAAACGAATTGGTGTCGCGGTAGTGCCGCTGCAGGCGATCGAGCACCTGCTTCAAATCTTTGCTGACAGGCGCTCCCGCGGGAGCCATCGTCTCACATTGACCGGGCGCGGCGGCGGCGACGACGACCAGCAATATCACGACCAGCGGAGCGAGCGCTTTCCAAACTCTGTTCATCCGATGGTTAGACGAAATCCAGGTACGGGACTTCACGCATTCATCGAGCGCTGTGGAGGCGGACTTCGCGCGGCTTGGCGCCGTCGGCCGGCATCACGATTCCTTCCCGTTCCATCTGCTCGACCATCCGCGCCGCACGATTGTAGCCGATTCGAAGCCGCCGCTGGATCATCGAGATCGACGCCTGGTTGGTCTCCATCACGATTCGTACCGCTTCATCATACATTTCGTCCTGCACCTCGCCAGCGAATCCGTCGGCGCCGTCCTCGCCGGGCGGCTTGGTGTCGAGGATTTCCATCCGGTACTCGGGCGCGCCCTGCTCGCGCAGGAAATCGGTGAGCTTGCGAATCTCATGCTCGCCGACAAACGGCCCGTGCAAGCGGCGCAGCTTCGCACTGCCGGGAGGCATGAAGAGCATATCGCCCGCACCGAGCAGGCGTTCGGCGCCGATCGAATCGAGAATCGTGCGCGAATCGACGCGGGACGTCACTTGGAGAGAGATTCGGGCCGGCAGGTTCGCCTTGATTAGGCCGGTGATCACGTCGACCGACGGCCGCTGCGTCGCGAGTATCAGATGAATCCCCGCGGCGCGTGCCTTCTGCGCCAGGCGCGTGATATCGCGCTCGACGGTCTTGCCCTCGCTCAGCAGCAAGTCGGCCAGCTCGTCGATGACGATCACGATCTTCGGCAGCTTGCGATGCTCGATCGCGCCGACCGCCGGTTGATTGGGATCGTCCGACGCCGGTGCACTCTGCCCCGCCATCTTGAGTTGTGCGAGCGACGCGCCCGACGCCAGCGCATGGTTGTAGCCGTCGATATTGCGCACGCCGAGCTCGCGCATCCGCAGGTAGCGCCCCTCCATCTCTTGCGTCGCCCACAGCAGCGCTGACGCAGCCTTCTGCGGATCGACGACGACCGGCACCAGCAGATGCGGAATATTTTCGTACACCGACAGCTCGAGCATCTTGGGATCGACGAGAATCAAGCGCACGTCATCGGCGGTCGCGTTGAAAAGGATCGACGCGATCATCGTGTGCAGCGAAACCGACTTGCCGGTTCCGGTCGCGCCGGCAATCAACAGATGCGGCATCTTGGCGAGATCGGCGGCCACCGGACGACCGGCAATGTCCTTGCCGAGCGCAATCGTGAGTTGACTTTGCGCGGCGGAGAATTCGTCGGCCTCGAGAATCTCGCGCAGAAAAACACGTTCGCGCTTTTTGTTCGGTACTTCGATTCCGACCACGGCCTCTCCCGGCACCGGCGCCTGTATTCGCACTGCGGCGGCTCTGAGAGCCATCGAGAGATCATCCGCCAGATTCACGATTTGACTGACTTTGATTCCGGAGCCCGGCTCGAACTTGTACATCGTGACGACCGGACCCGGCTGCACCTCGACCACGCGTCCCTCGACGCCGAAATCGGCGAGTTTCTGCTCAAGCACGCGCGCGCTGCGCTCGAGCTGGCCCTCGTCCACCTGGGCGTGCTCAGCCGGCGGCAAATCGAGGAGCGACTGCGGCGGAAGTTTGAACGCACCCTTTTGCCGCGGCTTCGCAGCCGCCGCCTTGTCGCGCTTCTCGCGAATATCGAGCAGCCTGACCTTGAGCGGCGACGGCCGGCCGTTGACGCCGTCGGTATCGGACTCGATCTCGTCGCCCGAGCCGAGAGAAAAGGGCATACGAGCGCTGTCGGCGAGTTCAACCTCCTCACGCCGCGAACGCGGACGAATTTTTTTGGCGACTCCTGCGAGCAGCTCGGTCGGCGCCCGCTTGAGCATCAGGGCAAGACCGCAAACGAATCCGAGCGCCACGGCGATCAAGCCTCCCGCGACGTTGATCGAGTTGTTGAGCAAGGTGGCAAGACTCGCGCCGACCTCGCCGCCCATCTTTGCGTCATGCAGATCCCACAACGCACACGCAGTCGCGAGTGCGAGAATCAAAAGGACGCCGCCGCCAATCTCGCGCGCGATCGTGACGATGCGCGCGCCGGTCCACACGCGCTGAGCAAGCCACGCGACCAGTACCATCGCGGTGTACGATTGGTATCCGATGAGGCCGCCGAGCATCGCTGCGATTGCAGCCCCGACCGGTCCGCCGAGGTTGGGACTCCGGCCGATATTGACGCTTACGAGGCTGACCGTGCCGAACGCGGCGAACGCCAGCAGCGCGAGCGCGCACAGCTCGCGAGTAATCCGGCTGCTCGCGGACGGCTCAAGCAAAAGCTCCTCGACCGCCGCCGGCGGCGGCAGTTCGATGACCGTTTTTTCCTTGCGCGCGATGGGGTTCACACCTCCGTCACGTACGGAATCACCAGCGGGCGCTTGCCCAGCTCGTCGCTGAAGTAGCGTCGAATCGCGCGCACGATTTCTTCCTTAACGCGGGAATCGTTCGCATGCAGCGGGCCGCCGAGCGAATTGAGGCGTCGCGTCAATTCTTCCTTCGCGCGACGCATGTGCGCCGAAGTTCCGTCGCCGCTCACCAGGCCTCGTGAAAGGAGATCGGGGCCCGCGACAATCCGTCCGGTTTTCGACGAGAGGACCACAACCGCGGTCACCGTGCCGTCGCGCGCGAGCACCCGCCGTTCGCCGACCACCGCCGGATCGCCGCTATCGACGCCTTCCAGCGCGATGCGGCCGGCCTCGACCGTAAATCCACGACGCGCCTCGCCACCACCGTTGAGAATAAGCGAGTCGCCATCTTCGAGCAGGAAACAATTCTGCTCTGGAATTCCCGCGGCGATCGCGAGCGCGACATGCCGGCTCAGATGACGGTACTCGCCATGAATCGGGACGAAGTGCCGCGGACGCGTCAGCGCGATTAATTCCGTCAACTCGTCCTGGCTGGCGTGCCCCGAAACGTGCACCGGAGCGACGGCGTCGTAAACCACTTCGGCGCCCTGCTTGTACAGGCGATTCACCAGCGTGTTGATGGTGCGCTCGTTGCCCGGAATGAAGCGCGACGACAGCACCACCACGTCGCCCTGCTCGATCCGCACGCGCGGGTGAGCGTCGATAGAAATCTTTGCCAGCGCGGAGAGCGGCTCGCCCTGGCTTCCGCTGGTCAGGTAGCTCAAGCGATTGCCGTCGAGAAACTCAGCCTCTCCCGAGTCCACGAACATCGCTTGCGCAAATGGAAGCTGGCCGGTTTCGAGTCCCAGCCGCGCGCTCTCCACCATCGCGCGACCAAGCGGAACGACGCGGCGACCGAACTCGCGCGAGACCTCGACCACCTGGCGAATCCGATGTAGATGCGACGAAAAGGCCGACAGAAAAAACCTGCCGCGCGCGCGCGAGATCAGCTCGCGCAGCACCGGCTTGAGCGAACTCTCCGAGCCCGAGCGGCCGGGACGTTCTACATTTGTTGAATCCGAGAGCAGCAGCGCGACGCCTTCCGCGCCAAGCTCGGCAAAACGCTCGCGATCGAACATCTGGCCGTCCACCGGAGCGTCATCGATTTTGAAATCGCCGCTGTGAATGATGATTCCCGCCGGCGTGCGAATCGCCAGCGCGATCGAGTTCGGCGTCGAGTGCGTGACGCGAATCGGCTCGACAGTGAACGGTCCGGCCTCGAATACCTTGCGCGGCGTGATCGTGCGCAGATCGACCGGATCGTCGAACTCCGCATCGGCGAGGCGCCGGCGGGCGAACGCGAGCGTAATGTCGGTACCGTAAACGGGAACGTTGAAGCGGTGCAGCAGATGCGGCAGCGCGCCGATGTGATCCTCGTGCGCATGCGTGAGCACCACCGCCTCGACCGCAACGTGGCTGCGCTCGAGCCACGCCATCTCGGGGATATAAGTTCCCATTCCGAGCGCGGGCTCGTCGGGGAACATCACGCCGCAATCGATCACGATCGCGCGCCCGGCGCATTCGATCGCCATCAAGTTTAGGCCGATCTCGCCGAGCCCGCCGAGGGCTACGATTCTGACCGGCGCGGTCGTGGAAGTGCTTGCCGCCATCGCCCTATCCTGCCTCCGCACCGAGCGGAATTATATCGGTCGGGGATCGGCTGCGAAAGCCGCTGTGCATCCAACCGACACGCTGAACTTGCCTTGAGAACGGGGCGGGACTACTTTTCGAGGAATGAGGTGGCGAAGATGGCGGCGTCGGTAAACAAGGTAATACTCATCGGAAATCTCGGGCGCGATCCCGAAACTCGCTTCACCAACTCGGGCTCGTCGGTCACGAGCTTTTCAATCGCGACCACGGAGTCGTTCGCCGACAAGAGCGGCACGCGGCAGGAACGCACCGAGTGGCACAACATCACGGTGTGGGGCAAACAGGGCGAGGCCTGCGCGCAGTACCTGAAGAAGGGCAGCTCTGCTTACATTGAAGGTCGAATCAGTTACCGCGAGTACGAAGCCAAGGACGGCAGCGGCAAGCGTAAGGCCACTGACATTGTCGCGATGCGCGTGCAGTTCCTGAGCTCGCGCGGCGGCGCTCCAGCGGGCGACGACGCCGGTGGTTTCGGCGGCGGCGCGGCGCGCGGTCGTGCGCCTGCTGGTGGAGGCGCAGGCGGAGGCGACGACGTCGCGCCGATGGACGACGAAGACATCCCGTTCTAGACCAATAGCCGCTTCCAAATTTAGGAATTAAAAAAAGGGCCGCCAGAGTTGGTGGCCCTTTTGGCTCTTTCGAGTTAGTGAGCTAGAGCGTACTAGTCGCGACCTTCGGCGTGCTCGACCGCTTCATGCTGATCGTGCGCGCGCTCGATGGCGTGATCTGCTCCGACGGCTTCGTTATTCACTTCGTCGACTTTGCTGTCCACTTTCCCGCGGATCGTATGATGGCGGTACTCGTTGCGTTCGTGCCGGCGATGCGCCGCGTCGACGGCATTCACGGCACCGACGGTCCCGTTCCTCACCTCATCGACCTTCTCATCGACGTCGCGTGCGACCTGGGCGATCTGGATGCCGGGGACAGGCTTGATGACGGTATTGGTATGGATAAGTGGTGGCACCGAAGCGCCTGCTGAAATTGTAAAAGCGCCAAGAGAAATTGCCAACGCCGCCCCAACGACAATCTTTCCGGTTAAAATCTTCATAGTGCGGCCTCCTTGGCCCTGCCAAAGAAACAGCAATAACCATTCCACCCAATGAATAGCAGGGTTTTTGGCCTTCGATTGAGATTTCCAGCATCTACGCATTGCGCCCCTCGGAAACATTTACCGAAGGTTTTTTCGGCGTCCACGACGCTCTGACATTGCGGGCTTGGCTGGCGGTTAACTGGGGGTGCGTATAGGTTGAACCTGCACTGAGATTGATTTGTAAGCGAAAGGCGGGAACTGCGTTCTTCGTTTTTGGGGGGATCATGACTCGGACCAGGACAATCAGGATTCGTGCGCTCACGCTCGCGATCGCCGCGACGTTCGCCTTCTCAGCACAAATCGCATCGGCCAAGACCAACCCGCAAGGATTGTGGGTCGGCGGATACAAATACTTCTCGGAATTCCAGGGAAACGCGCTTTTGAACAGCGGCACACCTAAGGCTCGCCTTGCCTTCGGGAGCCAAGTCTACAACGGACCATTTTCAATCGCCTTCGATGGGCACGGAAACCTCTGGGCCGTATTTCAGAGCATCAACAATAATCTCCCCCCACCAGCGCTCGAAATCACCAAAGGCGACCTCGCCGCGCTCGCAAGCCATAAGAGCGCAAAGGCTAAGCTCATCACGATCAACGGAAATCCAACAGATCAGTTCGTAATACCCGTGAGTATAGACTTTGACGCGGAGGGAAATCTCTGGGTCATCGACGATGGAAGGCGAGTCGTTGAGCTTCTTGCCAATGAGCTAAAAAAGACCAGCACACAAAGCGCCGCCGTATCTATTGCCTCGCAAGTCGCCAGCCCCACGAAGTTGCGTTTCGACAGATCCGACAACCTCTGGGTGGTCGAGTTCCCGCTGCCTTTCGATCCCTCGCATCCGATGATCTGCCGGTTCACCCCAAGCGATCGTGCAGTTAGTGGTTTCAATCCGAGTCTGATTGTGAATTTGCCAGATGTGACGATCCCCGTCGTGGACTTCGCCTTCGACAGCGCAGGAAATTTGTGGGTAGCGGGACCCGGTCCTCACGGTGACGAAATCGCGATGGTTTCCGCGAGCGACCTCAGCGGTTCCGGGGAAATTTCTCCATCCGCCGCGGTGACCATCAACTCCGCGGCGTTCGGTCTTCTCGATGGCACAGGTTCATGTATTGGCGGCATCGATTTCGATCACTCGGGCAATCTCTGGGCATCAGTGGGCGCCGACAACGCAGACTGTAGTTCTGATACGCAGCTCGTCCAGTTCACCCCGAGCCAGTTGAGCACCGGCGGAAATCTCACTCCGACCGTAATCATCGGACAAAACGCTAGCAGGACTAATCTTTTTGTTCCGGGCCCGCTCAGATTTGGCCCGAACGTCCCCTGATAACAAAGCAGGCCGCAGGCCGATCCGGATCCCGCCTCCCACGTTCGTCAGGGGAGGTCGACGCGCGCCCGCGCGCGGCGGGCGGAGGACCTTTGGTTCTGAATTCCGAGCGCTTGGCAGGAGCTCCTACTACTTCGGATTGTCGGGTATCAGCTTCAGCTTGCTCTGCTTGGTGGGGCGCGATGCGCCGGCGGCGGCGCCAGTGGCTGCGCCTGCGCCGCGACGGCCCCGGGTTTTCGTCGCCATCGTTTTTTCGACGGTGTCTTTCTTGCCTTCGTACTTCGGCTGATGGGCGGAGCCGGGCGGGAGCGACGGTTGCACCGGACGGCGCGGCTGATCCATTCCGAAGGCGTGGCGCTCCAGCTTCTTGATCTGATCGCGCAGGTCGGCGGCGCGTTCGTAGTCGAGTTTTTCCGCCGCTTCCATCATTTGCTGGCGCAGTGCGGTGATTCGATCCGGTAGTTCGTGCGCCGGGATGAACTCTTCGTCGTGTTTGTCGTCGCCGATTTCGGGGACCACTGCCCACTCCGGCGAGTACATCTCGACCAGCGATGCGTCGATCGCTTTGATGATCGACGTGGGCGTGATGCCGTGCTGCTCATTGTATGTGACCTGCTTGGCGCGCCTGCGGTAGGTCTCGTCGATCGCCTGTTTCATCGACTTCGTAACGACGTCCGCGTACATGATCACGCGACCGTTGATATGGCGGGCGGCGCGGCCGGTCGTCTGAATCAGCGAGCGCGCCGAACGCAGGTAGCCTTCCTTGTCGGCGTCGAGAATCGCGACCAGCGACACCTCGGGCAGATCGAGGCCCTCGCGCAGCAGGTTGATTCCGACCAGTACGTCGAACTCGCCCTTGCGCAGGCTGCGGATTATCTCGACCCGCTCGATGGTCTCGATATCCGAATGCAGGTAGCGCACGCGGATGCCGAGGTCGTGGTAGTAGTCGGTCAAATCCTCCGCCATTTTTTTCGTGAGGCAGGTCACCAGCACGCGCTCGTTGACGGCGACGCGTTTGTGGATTTCCTCGAGCAGGTCGTCGACTTGCGTCCCCGCCTTGCGCACTTCGATTTCGGGATCGATGAGTCCGGTCGGCCGAATGAGCTGCTCGACGATCAGGCCGGATGATTTCTCCTGTTCGTAGTCGCCGGGCGTCGCCGAAACGTACACCGCCTGCGCGACGTGTGACTCCCATTCCTCGAAATTCAAGGGGCGGTTGTCCAGCGCAGACGGCAGGCGGAAACCGAAATCGACCAGCACCGACTTGCGCGAGCGGTCGCCGCGATACATCCCGCCGATTTGCGGAACCGTCACATGACTCTCGTCGATGAAGAACAGCGAATTGTTCGGGAAGTAGTCGAGCAGCGTCGGCGGCGCCTGTCCGGGCAGGCGGCCGGTCAGATGCCGCGAGTAGTTTTCGATTCCGGGACAGAAGCCCATCTCGGCCAGCAGCTCGAGGTCGTACATCGTGCGCTGTTCGAGGCGCTGGGCCTCCAGCAGGCGGTTCTCGGTGCGGTAGAACTCGAGGCGCTCCTTCAGTTCGGCGCGGATGTCGCGCACCGCGACTTCCATCCGATCCGACGTCGTCACGTAATGCGACGCCGGGTAGATCGCGACGCTCTGGAGCTTGCGGATCACCTTGCCGCGCAGCGCGTCGATCTCAAACATCGCCTCGACCTGATCGCCGAAGAACTGGACCCGCACTGCGCGCTGCTCTTCGTAAGCCGGGAAAATCTCGACGGTGTCGCCGCGCACGCGAAACGTCCCGCGATGAAAATCGTAGTCGTTGCGCTGATAGTGAAGATCCACCAGCTTGCGCAGCATCTTGTCGCGGTCGATGGTTTGACCCTCTTCCAGGAACACCACCATTTCGAAATACACTTCGGGCTCGCCGAGGCCGTAGATGCACGAGACGGACGCCACGATCAGCACGTCGTTGCGCTCGAGCAGCGCCTTGGTCGCGGAGTGGCGCAGCTTGTCGATCTCGTCGTTGATGCTCGCATCTTTCTCGATGAAAGTGTCGGTCGAGGGCACGTAAGCTTCGGGCTGGTAGTAGTCGTAATACGAGACGAAGTAGCGGACCGCATTTTCCGGGAACAGGCTCTTGAACTCGTTGTAGAGCTGCGCGGCGAGCGTCTTGTTCGGGGCCATCACCAGCGTGGGACGGTTCACGCGCGCTACCACGTTAGCCATCGTGAACGTCTTGCCGGAGCCGGTGACGCCGAGCAGCACCTGGTGCGGAACCTTGTCGATGAGATTGGCGACGATCGACTCGATCGCGGCCGGCTGGTCGCCTTCAGGCTTATAGCCCGAGACCAGTTTGAAAATTCCCTCTTTACCGCGCGCCAGCGAAAGCATGATGAATCAAATATTTTAGCAGGGTTACCGTCTATTGCGAATTCGCAACGGTAGAGTAAACAAGTCCCGCGACAACGGCTGACACCGGCTACCCGAAAACCGACCACGCCTGCACCTTTTCGTCTAACCCGAATCCTCCCCCCCCGGAAAGGAGGTGCACTTCCCGCGGATTTGCTAGGATGCAACGCCAGCAAACAGTGGCATATCGGTTGCTGTTGTCGGAACCAGATAGAAAACCGGAGGAGGCGTCACAGGAGACTACATATGAAGCATCTCAAGATCATGCCGGCCGTTTTGATTGTGCTGATCGCGATGGCGATGCCGTCGATCTCGGCGGCCCAGTACTACCACGAAGAGCGCTTGGATCACTTTATCGATTCACGTCCCGACTTGAGGGCCCAGATCCAGCGAAATCCCGACCTGATCTACAACAAGGCGTGGCGGGAAAAGCATCCTGACCTGGAATCCTTCATGCAGCAACATCCCAACGTCTGGGGAAAGATGCCCAACAGCGGTCGATGGGGCGCCTATGGCCCCGATCACACTTGGCACGAGGCAGACTGGTGGCATCAGAACGATCCCGGTTGGATGTACAAGAACCATCCCGAATGGGTCGAGGCTCATCCTGACTGGAGAGGCGACGGCGACTTCGATGAGCATCACGAATGGCACGATCGCGATTGGTGGCACGACCATCACCCCGATTGGGTCAATGCGCATCATCCGGATTGGTACAAGCATCCGTACGAGCATCCGATCGCTGCCGAGGAGCACAAACACGAGGTCGAACGCGAACAGCATCACGATCACGACCACCATTAAATCGATACAGAAGACCGCGCCGGATCCCGTGTTTATGGGCGTCCGGCGCGGCAGTTAAGCCAGATCGAGCGAACCAGCCGCGCGACTTCGCCGATACTTATCCACAGCCAGACCCAGGCTGCGCCGGCCAACCCAGGCAAAAATCTCGCCCGCTAACCCCCCTGACGTGTTGCATTCTTGTTGCGAATATAACTATATTTCCCCGTCAATTGGGTGGGGTTATACCCGTTTGCACATGGGTTCGCTGTTTGAGGGCAAGTGAGGGGTTCACTTCGCGCGTAGACGCTCTCGGGTGAGGAGGAGTTCATGAGACTGAAATCTAGGCTTTTGAATACGGTCGCTGCCGTCGCTGGCGCGGCACTATTTGCGTCCAGCATGAGCGGTTGCGCTTATCTGGAACAGCCGCGCAAGTGGGGAAGCTGCGCTATCGTCGGAGGATTGCTTGGCGCGGGCGCGGGCGCCGCCGCCGGAATTGTCATCGACGATAATGCGCATGGCAGTCACAACAGCAGCAATGATTCCCGAGTTTGGGCTGGTCTGGGTGGAGCAGCTGCAGGCGGTCTAATCGGCGCGGTCGCTGGCCACTACATCTGCGACGAAATAATCCAGCCGCCACCTCCACCGCCGCCGCCACCTCCACCGCCGCCGCCTCCACCGCCTCCTCCGCCGCCGCCGGTCAAGGAGAAGCTGGTGCTACGCGGTGTGCATTTCGACTTCAACAAGTCGAAGATTCGTCCGGGTGACGCCGCCGTTCTGGATGAGGCCGCAACTACTCTGAAGGCCAATCCGAACGTGACGATCAACGTCAACGGCTACTGCGATGCGATCGGTGGCGAGGAATACAACCTCAAGCTGTCGGATCGGCGTTCCGACGCAGTCGTGGATTACCTGGTGAAGGCCGGTATCCCGTCGAGCCAGTTGATTCCGCACGGGTATGGCAAGACGAACTTCGTCGCCACCAACGACACGGCTGAGGGTCGCGCTCAGAACCGCCGCGTCGAGCTGGTACCGAACGAGTAAGTCGGGCCTGGACTGAAACGCCTGTTACCGGCCGCAGTCCCTTAAGTGGGACTGCGGCCGTTTTTTTGTGTCGATTCTGTTTTGTTGCGAAACTATTACGAGTCGCGGTCTATTGGACGTGTTCAAGTTCCTAATAGACCCGAGTCCCGAAAAGAGGCAGAATTGGCCACGTTTGCTTCCGGAACAACTTGAACTTGATGGAGGAAGTATTGGTGATTAGCTGGAAAAACTGGATCGGCGCCGGAGCGACTGTCGTACTGCTGACAGTCTCCTCATGCGCGTCATGGACACCTCAACAGAGGGAGTACACCGCGGGTGGCGCGGCCGCCGGCGCGCTTATCGGCGGCGGTCTCGGTTGTGGAATTGCGGCGGGAGCAAGTGGATCCGCGGAGAGTTATGAGATTGGATGCCCCACCGGCGTGGTCATTGGAGCTCTGCTGGGCGCGGTGAACGGCTACCTGCTGGCACCGAAGCCGGCTCCCCCTCCAGCGCCGCCACCGCCCCCACCTCCGCCGCCACCTCCGCCGCCACCTCCGCCGGTCAGGCAGAAGCTGGTGCTGCGCGGTGTGCATTTCGATTTCAACAAATCCAGGATTCGACCGGGCGATGCTGCCGTGCTGGATGAGGCCGTCTCAACTCTGAAGGCCAATCCTAACGTGACGATCAACGTCAACGGCTACTGCGATGCGATCGGTGGCGAGGAGTATAACCTCAAGCTGTCGGATCGGCGCTCGGATGCGGTCGTGGATTACCTGGTGAAGGCCGGTATCCCGTCGAGCCGGTTGATCCCGCATGGCTACGGCAAGACCGACTTTGTGGCCACCAACGACACGGCTGAAGGTCGCGCTCAGAACCGTCGAGTCGAGTTGGTGCCTAACGAGTAACTCGGGCCAGAACTAGAACGCCTGTTACCGGCCGCAGTCCCATAAGGGGCTGCGGCCGCTTTCGTTTGCTTTGAGGAATTATTACGACTCTAGCGATATAGGACGACTTCGCTTCCTTATTGGACCTATCGCTCCAGAAGTGTCACAATCCTGCAAGTTTATTTTCGGCAATGGCTTAACCTCGGGAGGGTTCTTCATGGCTAGATCGAAAAACTGGATTTGCGCAGCGCTGGGCGTCGTTCTCCTTACGGTGTCGGGCTGCGCGAATATGTCGCAGCCGCGGCGCTGGGGGACATGCGCGATTGTCGGAGGACTCCTCGGCGCGGGTGCGGGCGCGGGAATCGGAGTCGCAATCAACGAGAACACTGGTGACCACGAAAACAATGTTGCGTTGGCCACCGGCATCGGCGGTGCAGGCGCGGTTCTCGGCGCACTTGCCGGACATTATATCTGCGATCCTATAATCCAACCGCCGCCACCACCGCCGCCACCACCGCCACCTCCGCCGCCGCCACCGCCTCCTCCGCCGCCTCCGGTCAAGGAGAAGCTGGTGCTGCGCGGTGTGCATTTCGACTTCAACAAATCCAGGATTCGGCCGGGCGATGCTGCTGTGCTGGATGAGGCCGTCTCGACTCTGAAGGCCAATCCTAACGTGACGATCAACGTCAACGGCTATTGCGACGCGATCGGTGGCGAGGAGTACAACCTCAAGCTGTCGGATCGGCGCTCGGATGCCGTCGTGGATTACCTGGTGAAAGCCGGTATCCCGTCGAGCCAGTTGATTCCGCATGGCTACGGCAAGACCGACTTTGTGGCCACCAACGACACGGCTGAGGGTCGCGCTCAGAACCGTCGAGTCGAGTTGGTGCCTAACCAGTAAGTCGGGCCAGAACTAAAACGCCTGTTACCGGCCGCAGTCCCATAAGGGGCTGCGGCCGCTTTTCTTTGTAAACCAACCATTAGGTAATTTTCGTTAATTTATAAATTCGCTCGTCAATGGACCTGGCTTGCCAAAAATGGCAGAATCCGCAAGGTTCGTTTTGCGGAAATGGCTTGAATTCTGCGGAGGGGTATCCGTGCATAAGTGGAAAAATTGGGTGGGCGCATTCGCGACTATCGTTCTGTTGACGGTTTCGTCGTGTGCGTCGTGGTCGCCTGAGCAGAGGTCTTATGCCACGTGGGGAGCAGTCGACGGCGTAATCGCCGGTGCCGGGCTTGGATGTGGAATTGCTGGGGGAGTAAGTGGCTCCGCAGAGAGTTATGAGATTGGATGCCCTGTGGGAGTCGTCGGGGGCGCGCTGATCGGCGGCACGATCGGCTACTTGCTGGCGCCGAAGCCGCATCCAGTTCCGCCGCCACCTCCACCGCCCCCACCGCCGCCTCCACCGCCTCCTCCGCCGCCACCTCCCGTAAGGCAGAAGCTGGTGCTGCGCGGTGTGCATTTCGA
>NZ_DATDGQ010000125.1:0-3340 GCF_036522015.1 Binatus sp. (SeqCode) | reverse complement strand
TCAACAAGTACAACTAGACGAGCTTTCGTAGTTCGCTGCTCGCCGTTCGGAAATCCAGCGCGTGAGAGAGGGTCCTCAGCGGACCCTCTCCGTTTGTGGAGTTGCAATTTGATGAGAGTGAGAATTCAGCTGTTCGTATTTGCGTTGTTGCTTGTAGCGACCGCGTGGCCGGCGTCGTCGCGGGAGCAAGACGCGTCGAAGGGTATCAAGGTTGCCGTGACCGGGCTTCGAAATAACAACGGGCAATTGGTATGCTCGCTGTGGCCCGGGCCGGCGGGCTTCCCGCGCGACGACTCTCACATCATGCAGCACGTCACGGCGCCGATTAAGAACGCGAGCGGCGGGTGCGTCTTCAGCGGAGCTTTTACGGCCGGTGACTATGCCGTCACGCTTTTTCACGACGAGGACAGCAGCGGCAAATTCAAATCGAATATGATTGGCTATCCGCTCGAAGGCTACGGATTTTCGAACAACGTCGTGCCGCAATTCAGCGCGCCGACCTTCGATCAGTGCAAGTTTCACTACGACGGCACCGGCTGGAAGCAGATACCAGTGAAAATGATCTATAGATAGAGCAGGGACAGCCCATGCGATACGCATTCGACACACCGCAGTTCGGTCCCTACGCGAATCCGAAATTGCTCGCCGAGCTTGCGCGCGACGCCGAAGATGCGGGCTGGGACGCGGTTTTTATTTGGGACCACATACAGGTCGGATGGCCCGACCCGGTTGCCGATCCGTGGATCGCGCTGGCCGCGATGGCGATTGCGACGAAGCGAATCCTGCTCGGTCCGCTGGTCACGCCGCTCTTTCGGCGCAAGCCGTGGAAGCTCGCGCGCGAGACCGTCACCCTCGACCATCTATCGGACGGCAGGCTGGTTCTCGGCGTCGGACTGGGCACGGATGTGTTCAAAGAGATCAGCACGTTTGACGGCCCGCTCGACGACAAGATGCGCGCCGCGATGTTCGAAGAAGGGCTTACAGTTCTGCTGGGACTTTGGAGCGGTGAAACATTTTCGTTCGATGGAAAGCACTATAAGGTTCGGGAAACGCAATTTCTCCCTGTGCCCGTGCAGAAACCGCGGATCCCGATTTGGGTAGCAGGGAGCTGGCCGCACAAGCCTCCGTTTCGGCGCGCGGCACGCTTCGACGGCGTCGTGCCAGTTTCAACTGACATCGAGAAATCGCTTGCGCCCGACGACCTACGTGCGATCGTCGTGTTCATCAAGAGTCAGCGCAACTCGGATGCGCCATTCGATGTAGTCCAATCGGGGGAAACGCCGGGCGATAACCCGGAACAGGATCGCGAAATCGTCGCGCCGTACGCCGAAGCAGGCGCGACGTGGTGGTTGGAAGGTATTCTGCCGTGGAAGACGCCACTGGAGAAAGTCCGCGCGCGGATCCGAAAAGGTCCACCGCGAGTTTGAAATCATGAAAGCAGTAGTTGTTGAAAAACCCGGCGATGAGAACGCGCTCAAACTCGCCGAAGTTCCCGAGCCCGCGATCAAGCCCGATGAAATCCTGATTCGCGTGCGCGCCGCCGGGGTGAATCGCGCGGACGTTCTGCAGCGCCAGGGATTCTATCCGCCTCCGCCGGGCGCGTCGGAAATCATCGGTATGGAATGCGCCGGCGAAGTCGTCGCGGTCGGCGCTGCTGCGCACGGCTGGAAAGTCGGCGATCGCGCGATGGCACTGATTCCGGGTGGCGGCTATGCGGAGAAGGCCGTGGCGCACTATGGATCCGCGATGAAGATTCCAGCGGTGCTGAGCTTCGAGGAAGCAGCCGGAGTCCCCGAAGTGTTTCTGACCGTGTTCCTGAATTTTTTCATGCTCGCCGGAATTAAGCGTGGAGAGTCTGCTTTGATTCACGGCGGCGGCAGCGGAATCGGCACCGCGTCTATTCAGCTGCTCAAAGAAGCCGGCGTGCGCGTGATCGTTACCGCGGGCTCGGACGAGAAATGCGATCAATGCCGCAAGCTGGGCGCCGAAGTCGCGATCAACTACAAGCACGCCCCGTTTGCACCGGCGGTAAAGGCTGCGACTGATGGGCGCGGTGTCGATGCGATTCTCGACAGCATCGGTGGCGCGTACCTGGCGGGAAATATCGAGTCGCTCGCGCAGGGCGGACGACTGGTGCTGATCGGCTTGATGAACGGGACGCGCGCCGAGTTGGATCTCGCTGCAGTACTGCGGCGTCATCTGAAAATCTTCGGTTCGACTCTGCGCTCGCGCTCAGCCACGGAGAAAGCGCAGATCGTCGCCGCCTTCCTCCAGCAATTCGGTGCCGCGCTCGAGGCCGGCCGGTTGCGTCCGCCTATCTACAAAGTGGTGCCGGCTGCCGATGCACCGACGGCACATCGCATGATGCAAGCGAGCGAGCACTTCGGCAAAATCATCCTCAAGTTCGAATGATTGGGTTTCTTGACCTGTTCGCGCGTCAGGATTAATCTCGCACCTTCGCCAGAACTCGGAGAATCCCGTGAAAGTCACCCCCATCTATACCAACCGTCTACTTGCTGGGTGAGGGATACTTCGAAAGCTGGCTTGAAAAAGCCTCGGGCATCGAAGCCCGGGGCTTTTTCTTTTCTTGCGCGGATCGCCGCGCCTGAGACTCGAAATGCAACCGAAGGAAAAAGACAACCAATCAATTGGCGCCGCGCACCGCCGAAGTGTGCTTTTTCGCCACGCCGATTTCATGAAACTGTGGACCGGAGAAACGGTCTCGCTGTTCGGCACGCGGATGGGCGATGTCGCGATCAGCTTTGCCGCGGTGATCGCGCTCAAGGCCACGCCATTCCAGATGGGCATCCTCGCCGCGGCCGGAATTGTGCCGACGCTGGTGCTGGGTCTGTTCGCGGGCGTGATTGTCGATCGCGTCCGCCGCCGTCCGATTCTGATCGGTACCGATGTCGGCCGCTTCATCGTACTGGGCACGATTCCGATTGCCGCGATGTTCGCCAAGCTGACGATGGCGCAGCTATGCGCGGTGATGCTCGCGTACTCGGCGCTCGATCTGTTCTTTGACGTCGCTTATCGATCCTACCTGCCGTCGCTGGTCGAGCGCGAAGATCTCCTCGACGCGAACAGCAAGCTCACCGCCAGCGCCGGAGTCGCCGAAGCGGGCGGCTTCGCGCTTTCAGGCTGGCTGGTGGAATGGCTGACGGCGCCGTTCGCGATTCTGATCGACGCGATTTCGTTTCTCGCGTCCGCGCTTGCGATCGCGCTGATCCGCAAGCCCGAACCAGCCCCCGCGCCGCGGGCTCGCAACGCCAGCGTAGGCGGCGACATCGCGGCGGGCGCGCGATTGATTTTCAGTGACGGCCGTCTGCGCGCATTCGGC
>NZ_DATDGQ010000124.1:0-4709 GCF_036522015.1 Binatus sp. (SeqCode) | reverse complement strand
AGATGAAAACCCAAAACGGGCAAGGAGAGACCCAATGGAATACATGCTTTTGATCTACAACAGCGAGGCGGATGGGAAGAAAATGAGCGCTGCTCAACATGGCGAGATTTTTCAGGGGTATCACACCTTCACGCAGGACCTGACGAAGAGCGGGAAGAACAAGGGCGGCAACGCGCTCGAGCAGACCACGACGGCGACTACCGTTCGCGTGCGCAACGGCAAGACCGCAGTGACGGACGGCCCGTTTGCAGAGACCAAGGAACAGCTCGGCGGATACTATCTGGTCGAAGCGAAAGATCTCGATGAGGCCATCTCGATTGCCGCGCGAATTCCGGGCGCGAAGCACGGCTCGATCGAAGTGCGGCCGATTATGAAGATCAATATGTAGCCTCTCCCCTAGCCCCAGTGGCCTCCCCTTCAGGAGAGGGGAACAGAGAGCGCAATCGAAGGGAACGCGGAGTTGGTTATGGAATACATGCTTTTGATTTATCACAACGAGGAAGAGGCCAAGTCTCGGCCTGAGGCGGAGAAGCAGCGGATTTTCCAAGAATTTGCGGCGTTCACGCAGGACGTCATGAAGAGCGGGCATCGCAAGGCTGGCGGGCCGCTCGATTTTACCAAAACGGCTGCGACAGTTCGCGTGCGCGATGGCCGAACGATGGTCACGGATGGGCCGTTCGCGGAGACCAAGGAACAGCTGGGTGGATACGTGCTGGTCGAGGCGAAGGATCTCGACGAGGCGATTGCGATTGCGGCGCGGATTCCGTCGTCGAAGTACGGATCGACCGAAGTGCGGCCGGTGATGAAGATCAATATGTAGGTGCGGCGTGACCTCTCCCCTGGCCCCACTGGCCTCCCTTCAGGCGAGGGGAAGGAGGGAGAGCGACGCGAGGCAACTCCTATGAACGAGAGGTATTTCAATGAAGCTTTACGAGTTCCCTCCCACTCGCTCGATCCGCGTTCGCTGGGCGCTCCAGGAACTCGGGGTCGATTTCGAATCTATCAGCGTCAACATGACCGCGGGAGAACACAAGAGCCCGGCGTTCCTCAAGGTCAATCCTGCCGGCAAGCTTCCGGCGCTCGTGGATGGCGACTTGACGCTTACCGAGTCCATCGCGATCGTTCTCTATCTCGGTGAAAAATACATCGACAAAGGTCTGATGCCGCGCGACCTCGGGCAGCGCGCCGAACTGCACCGATGGCTCATGTTCGCCGCGACGGAGCTCGAACAACCGCTATGGCGCATCTCGCGGAACACATTCCTGTATCCAGAGGACAAACGCATCCCCGCCGACATAGTTCGCGCGCGCGAGGATTTCGCAAGCATGGCGGCAGTGCTCGAGGAGCACATGAAGGGACGCCAGTTCGTGGTGGGAAATACGGTGACCATGGCCGACTTCGTGATGGCATACACGATCGATTGGGCGAACGAGTTTCAGATGCTGGAAGCCTTCCCCGGGTTGAAGGCGTACATGACGAAGATGTACGCGCGCCCGCATGCGGCCCCGCGCATCGCCGCGGCCTTCGCGAGCGTCGGTGTAAATCCGGCGCAGAATTAATCGGCCGAGGCGAAAGATCTGGACGAGGCGATCGCGCTTGCGGCGCAGATTTCGTCGTCGAAATACGGATCGACCGAAGTGCGGCAAGTGATGAAGATCAATTTGTAGAGCTGCGAAGAGGCACTCCTATGAAATACATGATCACGGGCGGAGAGCTGCGCGGAGAGTCGGAAAGTATCGACGCCGAGGAAATTAATCGGCGCGTCCGGTTCCATCAGCAAAAACTTGACGAACTGCTTCGCGCGCGCTTGAGAAGCGGAAGGGCCGGGCTGATAAACGTTTCAGTCGGGCTTGGCCCCAGTCGCGAGACGGTCACGGTGAAGAATCGCGGTGGCAGTCACTTGCGGGTCGACGGGCCGTTCCCTGAGACCAAGGAGCTGGTGGGCGGTTTCGACATAATCGACTTCGACTCGCTCGAAGAGGCGATCGAGTACGCGAAATATCCGGGCGCGCATGAGAGTCTCGTTATGGAGGTGCGGCCGATTCGTGAGTTCTGGTGGATCTCGCAGACTAGCGGGCAGGCGGCGTCGAAGGTTTTCATGCTCACGTCGGTTGAGGACGAGCGCGCGGCGCTCAGTCTGCCGGAGATCGAGCGGACGAAGCTTATCAGGCAGCACCAGGGGGTCGGCGCCGAATACGTCGCGAGTCGTGCGATGCTGGATCAGGAGCCGGGGTTGTGGGTCGGCGCGCGGCTGGAAGTTTCGAAGCAGGCGAAAACGATTCGATGGAAAAATGGCGGGCGTCAAGTGACAGACGGGCCGTTCGCGGAGACCAAGGAAGTGGCCGGCGGGTTCAACCTGGTTGCGTGCGCGTCGATCGACGAGGCGATCACGTGGGCAAACAAACTGGCGCTGCGTGACGGCGATGCGATCGAAGTCAGGCCGGTCGAGGGATGCTGGTGGGTCTATCACGAATGAGTTCGTGTTAACTGGTAGCGGCATGTGCGGCGTGCAGCTAGCCTGCCATCGGACGGATATGCCGATGGACAACACCGCCGAGGGCATCGAGCGCTTTTATCGCGAGGAGTTCGGGCGAATACTCGCCACGCTCATTCGGGTTCTGGGCGACTTCGACCTCGCCGAAGACGCGGCGCAGGACGCGTTCGCGAGCGCTGTCGAACAGTGGCATCGCGACGGGCTGCCGGAGAATCCGCGCGCCTGGATCATCGGCGTCGCGCGGCACAAGGCGATCGATCGATTGCGAAAACAAGGCCGCTTCAACGATCGCCGCGAGGAATTGATCCGCATGGCTGAGAGCGGCAGCGACGGCGAAGAGAACGACACTGCGGGCGCACTGCCCGACGAGCGGCTGCGGTTGATTTTTACCTGTTGTCATCCCGCGCTGGCCGACGAGGCCCGCGTCGCGCTGTCGCTGCGCACCCTGTGTGGGCTCACGACCGAAGAGATTGCGCGCGCGTTCCTGACCGCCCCGACGACGATGGCGCAGCGGCTGGTGCGCGCCAAGCGCAAGATTCGCGCAGCGCGGATTCCGTACGAGGTGCCGTCGGCGGAGTTGCTCGCGGAGCGTCTCGACGCGGTGATGGCAGTTATCTACCTGGTCTTCAACGAGGGTTACGGGGCGAGCTCGGGCGAACGACTGGTGCGGACCGATCTCTGCGCGGAGGCGATTCGGCTCGCGCGGATCCTGGTAGCGCTGATGCCCACGGAGGCGGAGCCGCGCGGATTGCTCGCGATGATGCTGCTGCATGACGCGCGGCGCGACGCGCGAATCGACGAGCGCGGCGAACTGGTGTTGCTTGAGGAGCAGGATCGCTCGCTCTGGGATCGTGCGCAGATCGCGGAGGGGCTCACTCATTCGGAAGCCGCGATCAACGCTGACGCGTACGGACCCTATGCGATTCAGTCGGCGATCGCGGCGGTTCATTCGCGCGCCAAAAGCGCAGCCGCAACCGACTGGCGCGCAATCGCGGACCTCTACAGACGCCTCAACGCGATACGGCCGTCGCCTGTGATTGAATTGAACCGGGCGGTCGCGGTCGCGATGGCCGACGGTCCTGCGGCAGGGCTTGAGTTGATCGATGCGATCGCCGCGAGCGGCGAGCTTCGCGACTACTACTTGATGTGGTCGGCGCGCGCGGATTTATTGCGGCGACTGGAGCGATGGAGCGAGGCGGCCGAGTCGTATCGTGCGGCGCTGACACGCGTGGGCAGCGCACCCGAGCGGCGATTTCTCCGGCGCCGGCTCGAGGAGATGTCGTCGAAGGTGAGGGCGTCGTGAGTTGGTTTGAGGAAAGGAGCGCTGCGCGACTTTCAGAGACCGGAACCGGCGGCGCTTGCGCGCCACTGTCCGGGGGCCAGAAGCCATTTCCTCCACTCGCGATGCTCGCTTTGTCAGGATGACAAAGTGGGCTCCCGATCAATACCAGTAACCTAACCCCTAACCCCTTCCCGAGCGGGAAGGGGAACCGGAACGGGAGAGAGCGCTTCCCGCGCGGAAGCAGGATCGGTCGCTGCTACTTCGCGGCGGTGGGCGACGGGCTGGCGGACTGATCGTTCTTGCCAGCCGAAGGCGTTGCGGCATTCATCGCCTGGACCGCGGGCCAGTAGTGGCTCTTGGCGAGCTGCGCGCGGAAGTCGCGCGCGAAGTTGTCCTTGCCTTGCACCTTTGGCGGCCACGCGCTGTCGAGGAACTTCCACGCATCATCGGCGTGCCCGCTGTAGATCAGATCGAGCATCGTTCCCCAGAGCTGCGGCGAGACCCTGGCATGCGGCCATTCTCCGCCTTTGGCGGTGTCTGGATCGTTAGTTACTTCGGCGGCGCGCGCCGCGAGGTCACTCGGGGTGAGCGTCGGAGAGCGCATCAGGTCGGGCGATACGCGATATGCGTTGTCGGTGAAGCGCAGAATGACTTTTGGTGCGGGCGAGTCGGCGAAATCGGTGTGCCAGTTGGCAAAGGTCCAGTCGTGAATTTGAATCCCCAGACCGGTGTTCTTCGAGTCTTTGTCCGGATGCAGGAAGTGCGGGCCCGAGTCGCCGAACTCCGCGTCGATGCTGCCGAGTTTTTTGAAGGTCGGACCGATTTCGAAAATATGAAACACCAGGCAGCAATTCGCGCCGCCCAACCACACGGAAATCACCAGGTCGGGCTGCCCGTCGCCGGTGATGTCCATCCCCATCTTGATCAGCCCTG
>NZ_DATDGQ010000123.1:0-7813 GCF_036522015.1 Binatus sp. (SeqCode) | reverse complement strand
GGTTGAGCAGCCGCTCGCGAATGTCAGGGCGGCGCATCTGCGGGAGCGGCAGGCTGATGTCGTCGATCGCGATCGTCACGCGCATGTTGGGACTGAGCTGCGCGAACAGCGGGTCCTGGTTCTCCGGATGAAGCAGGGCGTAACGAATCGCCTGGTCGGGGTCGGCAAGCGGGTCCAGCGGCGGCGGCGGATAGATAACGCGGGTGCCGGCCGGCAGCTTCTCGAACAGAAATTCCTCGCCGTACGGAATGATGCGGCGCTCCGAGCGCCGATTCAGCTTGACGACCAGTTCCTTGCGCGCGCCCACCTCGTGCCGCAGCTCCGCAATTTTCAGTTCCTTGAGTTTTGCTTCAGGCCGCGCCATCCGAGCCTCGCGTCGATCGTTCGCTGTCGGGGTTTAAATCTTTATCTGTGTGATCTTGGTCGTGGTCGAAATCGTCGCGCGGCCCGGAATCCGCAGCCTTCTCGAAGTGTAGCACCGGCCATTGCCGGCTAAGTGCGGCGGCGCGCAATCTGCGGTCGGGGTTCACGGCAACGGGGTGTCCGAGCGCGGCGAGAAACGAGGTGTCGTAATGCGAGTCGGCGTAACCCCAGCAATCCGCGAGATCGATATCATGCGCGGCGGCGTACTCTGCGCACCAGACCGCTTTCTCGTCGCCCGCCATCACAGGTTCGGCCAGCCTGCCGGTTGCGCGGCCACGGCTGAAGACAAATCTATTCGCGGCGAAGTCCACCACACCAAGGTGACGCGCGAGCGGCGCGACGATGAAGTCCGGCGATCCGGTGACGAGCACCGGCTCGATCCCGGCCTCGCGATTCGCCTCGATCAATTCCACTGCGCGCGGAAAAAGATGGCCGATGAGGATGCGCTCGCAATATTCCTCGCCGAGTGACAACAGCCGGTCGCGCGAGACGCCCTTGAAGGCCTCGAACAGGGCAGTGTTCAGCAGCCGGCGGTCGCGCTGCTCCGCGACGTACAAGCGGGGGATCCGCGCGGCGAATCCGAGCAGGTAAGAGACCCGCCCGCTCCATTCGCCGACGTTGGCGAGCGTGAAAATCGCGGCATGCACCAGGTTCAGATCGACCAGCGTGCCGTCGAGATCGTAAAACGCGGCGCGGCGCTTTTGCGGCCTGGAAGCCTTGGGCGCGTGGCCGTTGGTTGATTTTTTGTAACCGGAAACTGACATGTCAGTCTACCTTGGGGCCAAAAAAAGAGGCGCCGGTCGGACCCGCTTCGCCATCAGCTCTGCCTCGCGGCCGCACGTATTTCAACAACTCCGGGCGCGCGACGCCGCTCAGGCCAAACTGGAGTATTTCCTCGACTAACGCCGACGGGTCGGTGTCATCGCTACGCGAGAGCATCCCGATCAACTCCTTGATTCCGCCCAGGATCGCATAGGACACCGCGCGCGTATCCGAGTTGCGCACCAGGTTCATCTCGATTCCGAGGTCGAGCGATCGTTTTATCAGCGCCGCGACGCGATCGTAGAAATCCTGGATCTTGTCGTCGAGCTCGTGGTCGAAGCCCGTCGAATGGTTCAGCAGAATGTCGGTGAGTTCGCGCTCCGCCATCGCATAGCTGAGCACCCGCGTCAGGTTCGCGCGCAACTGATCGACCGGATCGGGCTCTCCCGGTCCCGGGCGCAGCCGCTGGATTCTCTGGGTCAACTCAGTGACCGCCTGCTCGAGCAATTCCTCGAACAGGTCCTTCTTGTTCTGGAAATAAAGATAAAACGTGCCGCGCGCGATGCGGGCGCGGGCAATGATGTCCGCGACATTGGTCCTGTGGTATCCCTTGCGAGCAAAGATGCGCTTGGCGTGGCGCAGCACCTGCGCGCGTCGTGCTTGACGTTCCATCGCGGTTTTCCTGGATTGTTTTAAGCGTAGTTCGAGATGGCGCGCGGTGTCAAATCGGTAATCGGGGGAAGGGGAGATCACTTGATTGAATGCGGAACCCACCGTGGGTTCCGCACCTTGGGCAGGGGTGAACCGTGCACCCAGTGAAAAGTACTAATCGCAAAATGGCGAGGACGCCCTTTTGCTCTCACTTAAATAAATCCGGTTCCCCTTCCTGCTCGGGAAGGGGTTTGGGGTTAGGTTCCTTGCATCGTTCGCGACGCCCCGTGATCGTGTTACGAAAGGGCTTTGGAGGGATCAGATGAGCGATTCACAATTCTGGGACAAGGTTCACGCGGCGGCCGCAAAAGCGACGTGGGCATATTTGGCGACCACCAATGGAACGCAGCCGAAGGTCCGCGTCGTGCATCCGGCGTTCGAGGGCGAGCGCGTGTGGGTGGCGACGGGACGCGCGTCGGCCAAGGCCGCTCATATCGACAAGAACCCGAAGGTCGAGCTCTTCTACCAAATCGGTGCCGAGATGGTTCACCTGACAGTTACGGGAACGGCAAAATTCGTCGAAGACCTCGCTGAAAAAAAGCGAATCTGGGACGGCAAGGTCTTCGACTACGAGCTCTCGCAGTTCTGGCCCGGCGGCGCGGAGTCGAAAGATTTCGGGTTGATGCTGATGACGCCCGGGCGCGTCGAGCTGACGTCGCTACCAGAAATGATGACTGGCAAGCAGCCGGAAGTCTGGCGCGCGTCGCGCAAGTAATTCTCCCCGCGATTGTTCCCCTTCCCTCGAGGGAAGGGGTTAGGGGTCAGGTTGACCGCCCGTTCGCGCTCTACCCGCGGACGCGTTCGCGGGCGAAGATTGCGCGCTCTTCGGCGGTCATCTTTTCGCGGATGCGCGAGCCTTTCCCCAGATGCCGATATTCGCCGCCTTCTGAGAAGTACTCCTCATAAGGTTGTGCCGGGATTGGCTCCGGCGGCGGCGCGTCGGTGATTTTCACGTCGAGTACATCCTCGACCAGTTTGCTGTCGTACATCCTGACTGCGTCGTAGTCCGTCAACAGCGCGCATACTTCGACGCAGATGTAGCATCCGATGCATTCCTGGAAGCGGTCCTGCACCGGCTGCACGCCGCGGCCCGGAACCGAGCCCGGCGACAGGTACTCGATGCATTGCACGGGGCAAAACTCCGGACACTTGCCGCACGGGAAGCAAAGGTTCACGTCCATGAACGCGACTTCGCGTGGACGTTTTTTCTTTTGTCCTACTTCCTCCGGCGTCTCGGGGATACGGTCTTCCTTGAGCCGGCGCTTGATGATGTCGATCGCGCTCATACTTCTATTGTCACGCTTTTTCGCGCCGGCCGGTCAAGCGCCCCGGGAAATCGTTGTTATCTGACGGCGAAGATGCGGCCGGTCGATGTACCGACGTAGAGCACTCCCGACGCCGACGATGCGGCCGTCGAGATCGTGCCGAAGCTGCGCGCCGTCCAGACGTAGCTGCCGTCGCCCGTCAGTACGGCGCCTACGTCACCCGTCGCCGCATCGAATACGCCGTCGTAGCCGAGCGCGGTCAATCCCGCGCCGCCCGGTTTCAGCGACGAGTTTTTCCATTGGAGCTGACCATCGGCGGTGACGCCGTAAGTCGTGTCTCCCCCCGCGAAGATCGCGCCCGATGGAGCGACGACCGGTCCCGCCGTTACCCTATGCGCGGAATTGACATGCCAAACGGGATTGCCGGTTCGCAGATCGATCGCATACACACCGCCCCCGGCCGAGCCCGCATAAACTACATCGTCGGCGTACGCAACCGCTCCCGAAAACCCGCCATCAGGCTGGAACGTCCAGACCACACCGCCATCTGATGCGAGCGCGATAACCGAGCCGCGTGACGTTCCCACCACTACGCCGTCCGGCGTGACCGCGGCGCTGGTAACAGCTCCGACATTCACGCGCCAATTGAGAGAGCCGCCGGTGCTGACCGACACGAGGTCGGCGCCCACCGGGGAGTAAATCGCACGATCGGTTGCTGCGAGCGGTCCCGCGCTGTCTCCAATTTCAAGATTCCATTGCCTGGAGCCGTCGGAACCAATCGCCGCAAGCGTCTTAGCGGACGACATCGCGACCACCGTCCCGTCGGGCAATACTGCCGGCGACGACCCCGCCGCCTCGCGATGCATCACTTCCTTGCCCGCGGAATTCAGCCCATGCAGAACGCCGTCACGCGTGATGAAGAAAATTGAGCCGTCGCTGCCGGTCGCGATTCGCCCGCGCAATTCTGAGCCCGGATCGAACGTCCACATCAGAACACCCGCATTTCGAGTCGATGCCGCCGGCGTGCTCGACGCCCCCGGCGTCGAGGCGCTTCTCAGAGCCGTGGTCGACGTCGCAGTGGCGGTCGGTGGCGGGAGGCCGCATATCGGGCACGTATTGACGTCCGTATAAACGCCGATAGCAAGGGACTGACTGCTAATTCCGCCACTGCTGGCAAGAATGCAGACGCATCCGGCAAATCCGGTCGTATAGACGCCGCCCATCGCGCCGGACAGCGGCGCCTGGAACACCGTGTTGTCGGTCGACGTCCACAAGGTGAACTGTCCGAAGGTGATATCCACCAACTTGATTTTGTTTTGCTTCTGCTTCACGAAAGTTCCGATCGCATTGAATGCGACCGTTCCTCCCGTCGGCACGGCATCAGGCCCGCTGCTCAATATGGTGGTGGGAAGAGCAGTCGGGCGCGCCGTCAACGTAGGCGTCGTTGACGGCGTCGGTTTCTTCGTGTGGGTGGGCGTAGTCGATGGCGCGGCGGTTATGGTCGGGGTGAAAGTGGCGGTGGGCGGGGGACCGTCCGCGATTACGATCGCTTCAAGCGAGAAACCAGGGGCGGGGGTTATGGCTGGTCCGCCGCCGCTACTACCGCTGGTGCAACTGAGCACCATCGCTCCGAGCACGAACAACAAAACCGGCGCAACCACCAGCCATCTGAGCCACCGCGAAAACATCAAGTCATGAGCTATGACGATGGCAGTGCGCGATGTCAAGTTGACGCGCGATTCGTGAACGAGATTTACGAGTTGATTTCAGTGTGCGCGAATGCATGGCGCGAAATTCTCAAGTTGATGAACGATTCCGACGTCTCACAACACTGACGAAGGCAAGCATCGATTCACTGAAAAGCAAAAAAATGGCGGGCATCTGAAGAGGGGGGGGACTCTCCAATGCCCGCCTGTTCGTACCAGCCGTCCGCGTACGCTGCGGACGGAAACCGGTTGATTGGGAGGAACAAACCAACCGGCCAGGTGCCAGAGCCGTTCGCACCTGTTTATTGAGACGATTCAATTCTGTGATTATTCAAAGTCGAAAAAGTTTTCATTTGCACACGCCGCTGCTCGGACTAGACTCGGTGCTGGAGGATACGAAAAAGCGATGGAATATCGGCGATTAGGTGGTACGGGGCTCAAAGTTTCCGAGCTTTGTCTTGGATGCATGACCTTTGGACGTGAGACAGACGAAAAAACTGCAGGAAAAATTCTCGATCGGTTTATCGAAGTTGGCGGCAATTTCCTTGACACTGCGAACGTTTACGCGGCAGGTGCGTCGGAGGAAATTCTCGGGCGAATTCTCGGCGAGCGGCGAAAAGACCTGATTGTCGCCACAAAAGTTCGCTTCAATGCTAATATTTTTATCGGTAAATCAGTGGGCCCGAATCAAATCGGCCTCTCGCGCGGGCATATCATGTCGGAGGTCGAGGCCAGCCTGCGTCGCTTGAAGATGGACTACATCGATCTCTACCAGGTCCATTCATGGGACTTCGAAACGCCAATCGAAGAGACGATGCGCGCGCTCGACGACCTCGTGCGTCACGGTAAGGTCAGGTACATCGGCGCGTCAAATTTTACGGCATGGCAACTGATGAAGAGTCTATGGGTTAGCGATAAACACGACTTTGCACGGTTTGATTGCTTGCAGCCGCAATACAGCCTGATTTCGCGTGAGATCGAGCGCGAGATTCTGCCGCTATGCCGCTACGAAGGCGTCGGCGTGATTCCGTGGAGTCCGCTCGGCGGCGGATTTCTGACTGGTAAGTACCGATCGGGTCAGCGCCCGCCCGAGGATAGCCGCCTCGCCAAGATGGATATGTGGAATCGGCTCGCTGACGAGCGCAATTATTCGAAGCTCGAAGCGGTCGAGCACGTCGCGAAAGAGCGCGGCCGCGCGATCTCGCAAGTCGCGCTGGCGTGGGTGAATGAACAGCCCGGCGTCAGCTCGGTGATTTACGGCGCCCGGACCGAGGAGCAGAACGAGCAGAATCTTGGTGCGTTAGGATTTCGGCTCGAAGCCGCCGAGCTCGCGGCACTGAACAAAGCGAGCGCATTGCCGCTCGAGTATCCCGATTCGATGCAATCGCGGCTGCCCGGCTACTCCCGAACCTAATCCCACCTCTTAGTTTCCCTTCCCCCTCGAACGGGGGAGGGAATTATTCTCGGAGGGGGAAGGGAACCGGATAGAGGTCAACCTTGGAACGACGGACCCATAAAAGTGCTAGGTGCAATCGGCGACGGCGCATCTTGTCCAGCTGCGTTCTGTGAGAACTGGCTGCCAACCGTAAGACCGCCGTCCACCACCATCGCCTGTCCAGTGACGAATTCCGAATCGTCGCTGGCAAGGTACAGCGCCATCCCGGCGATATCTTCCGGATGTCCCGCGCGTGGTATCGGTTGCCCCTTTGCCATCCAAAGTTCCATCGCTTCTTTCACGCCGGGCTGATTGCGATGCAGTATCGGCGTATTAATTCCGCCGGGGCAGATGCAGTTGACCCGGATCTTGTCCTTGGCAAACTCCAACGCCGCCGAACGCGTCAGGTTGACGACGCCGGCCTTTGCCGCGCAGTACGCATGCAATCCGTTGAAACCGCGGATGCCGGCGACCGACGCGGTTGAGATTATCGAGCCGCCGCCTGCTTTGCGCAGCTCGGGTGCCGCATGCTTCATGCCTAAGAACACGCCGCGCAGCAATACCGCCTGGCTCTTGTCCCAGTCTTCGACCGAGATATTTTCGAGCGGTCCGACCGCGCCGCCGATTCCGGCGTTGTTATAGATGATGTCGAGACGCCCGAACTCCTTGATTGCGCGCGCGATCAGCGCCTTGATTTCGGCTTCGGCGGACACGTCAGCTTTCTGGAAGACCGCGCGCCCGGCGTTCTCCTTGCAATCGCGCACTGCTGCTTCGCCGCCTTCGACGTTGAGGTCGGCGATCACGACCGCCGCGCCTTCGCCCGCGAACTTGATTGCGGTCGCCCGCCCGATCCCGCTCGCCGCACCCGTGATTACAGCAACCTTACCCTTGAGCCTGTCCATTTCAGATTCCCCTGCTTGAAAAATTACGTCGCCAACGCAATGTGCGTGACTCGCATCGAAGTAATTATCAGACCGCGCCTCGAAGCGGGTAACGCGCGGATGCGCGCGCCGGGAGCGCGATAGACTGATCTGCAAACGAGCGTATTCTGTGTACGAAGATGATATTTCAAGGGTCTCTTCCGCTGCTAGAGAGTTAGGCTAAGACGCGAGCTGCAGATGAAGCCGGCGCAGGCACTCTTGTTTGACTTGGACGACACCCTCCTTGATGGCAGCGCGCTAAAGGAATCAATCGTCCAGACTTGTGAGGTGATCGCTTCAAGCGGCCCTGGATTAGAAGCGACTGGCTTGGTCGAGGCGAACAGCAAGATTTGGCCGGAGTATTGGCGGGAAATCGAAGAGAAGTGGACGTTAGGCACGCTTGACACCGCATCATTGAGCCTCGAAGGGTGGCGCCGCACGCTTCGCGCCTGCGGCTGCGACGACGAGTTGCTGGCACAGCTAGCGGCCCTGACTCACTCGCGGCTTGGCCGTGACGCACGTCGTCTGTTCCATGACGTCGCAGTGCTACTCGCTGCGGTAAAAAAGGCTCGGGTTCCGCTCGGGATAGTC
>NZ_DATDGQ010000122.1:0-15937 GCF_036522015.1 Binatus sp. (SeqCode) | reverse complement strand
CAACCGGTCGCGCTTGCGATCGTTGACTGGCGTTGATTCGAACAGCCCGAGCTGGGCGGTGTCCGCGCGCTCCAATTGATGCACCTGCACGCCGGCCAGGCGAATCTTTTCCTTGCCGCCCACCTTCGACAGCAACTGCGTTGCGATGCGCGAGATTTCAGGTCCGTCGTTGGTCGTGCCGTCCAGCGAGAAACTGCGCGTGATCAGCGGATAGCGGCCGCCACCGAGCGGACGCGCAAGTTTCAGCTTGAGCGTGACTGTGCGTGCGCGAACACCGTCCGCTCGCAGTCGTCGCGCGATCGCGTCGCCATGCGCGATCAGCACGCGTCGCAATTCGATCGAGTCGAGTGCGAGGTCGTGCGCGAAAGTATTTTCCTCGCCGTACGATTTGCGCTGCCAGTCGGCGATCACCGGCCGCGTGTCGTTGCCCGACGCCAGTTCATGCAGATGCGGTCCCATCGAGCCGAACATGCTTTTCAACTCGGCCGGATCGCGCCGCGCGAGATCGCCGACCGTTGTGATTCCGCATTCATGCATGCGCGCGAGCGTCACGCGTCCGACACCCCACAACCTTTCGACCGGCAGCGGAGTCAGAAGTTCGAGCAATTTTTCCGGCGCCACCGAGAGCAGTCCGTCGGGCTTCGACAGGTCGCTCAAAATCTTCGCCGCCATCTTGGTCGGCGCCAAGCCCACCGACACGATCAGCCCGGTTTCCTCGAGCACGCGGCGCTTGAGATCGCGCGCGGCGTCCAACGGCGGCCCGAGCAGTCGCTCGGTGCCGGTCAGGTCGATAAACGCCTCGTCGAGCGAGAGCGGCTCGACCACCGGACTGAAACTCTCGAACACGCGCATCACGACTCGCGAGATTTCCACGTAGCGATCCATTCGGCCCGGTACGAAAATCGCCTGCGGACAAAGTTTGCGCGCCTGTCCGGTCGGCATCGCGGAGCGCACGCCGAATTTGCGCGCCTCGTACGACGCCGACGTGACGACGCCGCGCGCGCTGGATCCGCCGACGATCACCGGCAGGCCGCGCAGGTCGGGATTGTCGAGGATTTCGACTGATGCGTAAAACGCGTCCATGTCCGCGTGCGCGATCACCCGCGGCCAATGCGCTGCGCTGCTCATGATGCTCATTTCGTCGTCGCGAGTTTCGCGAAGACTGCGTCGGCCGCATCTTCGCCGCTGCGCACGCAATCGGGAATCCCGACGCCGCGATATGCGGCGCCGGCGATTGCGAACGATGGGATCTCCGCGACGACGCGCTCGATCTCCGCGACGCGTGCGAGATGCCCGACTTCGTACTGCGGCATCGAGTCGGGCCATCGCCTGACTTCCGCGATCCCCGGCGCCGCGCTTACTCCCAGCAGCGCGCGGAACTCGTCGCGCACCGCGGCGACCATCTCGTCGTCGCTGAGACTCATCATCGCGCGGCTCATCTCGCCGCCGACGAACGCACGCGCGAGGATTGCGCCGGCAGGTGCGCGTCCTTCGAACTTGAAGCTGGAAAAACTGCCCGCAATTATTCGCCGATGCTCGCTTGCCGGTACCACGAAGCCGAACGCGCGCGGCGGACCATCGAAGTCGCTCGCCCGAAATGTCAGGTTGACGGTCGCCGCCGACGCGTAACTGATCGCGCCAAGTATCTTCGCAGTATCCGGCGCGATCGCCGCCACGATTCTCGCCGCCGCGTATGCCGGCGCTGCGCAGATTACCGCATCGGCGTCGATCGAGTCGGCGCTCGCGAGCGCGAGCCGCCACCCGTTGCCGTTTCGCGACATTCCGACGACATCTGCGCCCTTGCGAATCGACTCGCCGAGCCGCGCCGCGAGCGCCTCCGGCAGCGTCGCCATACCATTTTTGAAACTCTGGAACAGGCTCCAGCGCGCGCCGCTCACGTCCGAACTCTGCGCCGCGCGCGCATTCTCCGCCGCGCGCATTCCCTTCACGACGCTGCCGTGGCGCCGCTCCATCTCGACGAAGCGCGGCATCGTCGCCGCCATGCTGAGCCGTTTCGGATCCGCGGTGTAAATACCGCCCGCGAGCGCCTGCGCGACGCGGTCGAGCACCTCGCGCCCCAGCCGTCGCGTGACGAATGAGTCCAGGCTCTCATCGTCGTCGCTGGTGCGCGCTGCAATATACGGCTCCATCGCAATCCGGATTTTTCCGAGCGGCGAAAAAAGCTGGCTTCGAAGAACCGGACCGAGATGCGCCGGCGCGAGCAGCGAAAATCCCGCTGGTATCTCGACCAGCCGACCCGCGCGCACGACAAATGTCTTGCGGTAGATCTCGCGAGTCGGAATCAGCTCCGCGCCGAGTCCGAGTCGCGCCGCCAACTCGGCGCACGCACGTTTTTCTGAAATAAACGAATCCGCGCCGGTCTCGATTACAAATCCATCGCGCCGAATCGTCTCCAGCGCGCCGCCGCATCGCGCGCTGCGCTCGAGCAATTTCACTTCGAGCGGGAACTCACGCGCGGCAGCCAGCTCGCGTAGTCGATACGCTGCCGCGAGCCCGCTGATTCCGCCGCCTATAATCACAACCCGCTTGATTTGTGGGTCGGTGCTCGTGGGGTTCTCCAGCCTGGTCGATCAGCGCGCGTGAGCCGCGACAATCGACGCCATCATCTCGATGAACAGCGGATGGTCGCCGACCGTCGGCGCGCGTTCCATCCTGATGCCCGCGGCGCGCGCGACTTGCGCCGCCTCGATATCGAGATCGTACAGCACCTCGACGTGATCGCACAAAAAGCCGATTGGGACGACTACCGCGGTCTTGACGTCGAGGCTCCGAATCGTTTCCTTGATGTCGGGTTCGAGCCACGCATCGCGCGGATTGCCGCTGCGGCTCTGATACGCGAATTGCCAAGTGTCGATGCCAAGATCAGCCGCGACAATCCGCGCCGACTGAGTGAGCTGCTCGACGTAGGGTCCGGCCTGTGCCATCGCGAGCGGAATGCTGTGCGCAGTGAATATCAGCCGCGCGCGCGACCGCTCCGGGAACTCCAGCCGCGCAAATGCCTCCCGCGCGCGCGACGCCACCGCGGTGACGAACAGCGGATGGTCGTGCCACGGCTGCGGATACACAACCTCGGGCGCCCGCGCGCCGAGTTGAGCGCGCGCATCATCGACAGTTGCCTGGTAGCGCTCGAAGCTCGCTTCACTGCGATGCGCCGCCATGATGAATCCGAGCACGCGACGCGCACCAGCGTCGGCGAGTGTGCGCATCGCGTCGACGATGTACGGTTTCCAGTTGCGCATCCCGACCGCGATCGGTACTCGTACATTTGTTTTATCGAGCTCCGCGCGCAGTGCAGCCGCTTGCCGCATCGTGAGATCGTTGTAGGGCGAGCGTCCGCCGAGCAGATCGTAATGATGCGCGACTTCTTCGTAGCGCTCGCGCGGAATCGGCCGTCCGCGCAGAACGTTGTCGAGAAACGGCCGCACCTCATCAGCGCGCGTCGGTCCGCCGAATCCGATCATCAGCACCGCGTCGCACTTTGCCTTCGCCGGCATCGCGTCAACGCGCGCTCATCTCGTGCACCGCGTCGATGAGCGCGATCGCGTGATCGACCGGGGTCTCGGGAAGTATCCCGTGGCCGAGATTGAAGATGTGCCCGGGCCGCCCGCCCGCCTGATCGAGAATCGCGCGGGCGCGCGTGCGGATTTCGGCAACGTCAGCGAACAGCGCGATCGGATCGAGATTGCCCTGCACCGCGACGCTGTAGTTGAGGCGCGCCCACGCGTCGGCGAGATCGACGCGCCAATCCAGGCCAATGACGTCGCCGCCCGCCTCGCGCATCAGCTCGAGCAGATTGCCGGTCACCGTTCCGAAATGGATTACCGGCACATCGGCGGGAATTGCCGCGATCACTGACGCCGTATGCGGCAGCACGAAGCGGCGGTAGTCGTCGGGGCCGAGGCTGCCGACCCAACTGTCAAAAATCTGGACGATGTCGGCGCCCGCGGCGATCTGCATCTTCAGATAATCGGCGGTGATGCGCGCGAGCAGCTCCATCAGCCGATGCCACGTCTCGGGCTGCGTGTACATGAAAGTTTTGGTCGTCTGGTATTGCCGCGACGAGCCGCCTTCGATCAGATACGACGCGAGCGTGAACGGCGCTCCGGCAAATCCGATCAGCGGAGTCTTCGCGCCGATCGCGCGATGCACCAGTTTGATCGCCTCGCCGACGAAGCCGAGTGCGGCCACGTCGACGTCGGGAATCCGCTCGAGGTCGGCCTCGCTGCGAATCGGACGATCGATCACCGGGCCGTCCCCTTTTTCGAAATGCAATCCGACCTCCATCGGGATCAATGGCAGCAGGATGTCGGCGAAGATTATCGCCGCGTCCACCTTGAGCCGCTCGACGGCCGTGATCGTCACCTCGGCGGACAACTCGGGCCGCTTGCACATCTCGAGAAATTCATGCTGCTCGCGAACGCGCCGATATTCCGGCATGTAGCGTCCCGCCTGGCGCATCAGCCAGACCGGAGTGTACGGCGTCGCCTCGCGGCGGCATGCCTTCATCATTGGATGATCGGCGAGCGTCGATCGCGGCGCGTTCGAAATCGCGGCGCGCGGTGGATTTGGCGACCGTACCGCTTCTATACGAACAGCGTTTGCGCGTTTGGCGATCAGAATCGAAGCAGCTTGCGCCGCCGCCTCTTTGACCAGGTGGCCGAGCTTCGAATGCTCGGGCTCGAAATCGACGCTCAGACCGTACGCGCGAATCTGCTCCGAGCAGACCGGTCCGATCGAGCCAATGGCCATCCGCGCGAAGCCGCGTTTGACACTGTCGCCGATTCCTTCGGCTTCAGCGAGCTGGATCACGTTGGTGACCTGGTTCGAGCTGGTGAAAATCGCGACATCGGCCGCGCCCGCTGCGATCGAGTTCAAGGCCGCGCGCAGCGGCGCGCGATCAGCCGGCAGGGTCCATCGATAGACCGGAACGATCGTGACGCGCGCGCCGCGCGCCTCGAGTCCCGCGGTCATCTCGTGATTGGACACGCCGTATTCCTGGATCGCGACGCGCTTGCCCTTGAGTTCGGCCCGCGCCGCCAGGGCGCTCAGCACTTCGCGCCAGGTATTGGGCTCCGGCACTACGATCGACGGCTCGATCCCGAGATCGCGCATCGCGCGAATCGGTTTCGGCCCGCGCGCCACTGTTACAATCGCCGCCAGCGCCGCCACCAGCGCCGCTCGCTGATGCCGCGTCTCCATCGCCGCGAACAGCGCGCGCGTGCCGACGCCGGTCATGAAGACGACCGCGTCGAACTCGCTGCCGAGCAGGCGCTCGGCGAAATCGAGCGCCGCGTGATTGTCCTCGAGCGGCACCTCGCGCATCGCTGGCGCAACAATCGCGACGCCGACGCGCCGCTCGATCATCGTGGCGACCTCGGCCGCCATCCGGCTCTCGAAGGCGACGACGCGCAGTCCGCCGAAGCCGGGGGTGATGTCCGAAGAGTTCGATGCAGTCTCTGGGTTCATTGCGAGGCGCCTGCGGGCGCATCGTCAATCTTGCCGCGCGCGGGTTACGTAGGGAAGGGTAGATCCCTTCATTAGATGTGAAACCAGCGGTGGGTTTCACGCTTCCTTCGGCAGGGGTGACCCCTGCACCCAGTGAAAAGTGAAAAGTACTAATCGCAAAATGGCGAAGACGCCCTTTTGCTCTCAGGTTCTTTTTCCTGTGTCATCCTTCTCCTTGTGTCATCCCGAGCGAAGCCGAGGGACCCCGGATCTTTCTCGACGCCAGCCGACGCATCCCCCAACCACGGATTGACCGGGCTGTGCGACGCTCGAGCTTCCATTCCGGTGTTTGTGTCATTCAGAGCGAAGCGAAGAATCCCGGCTCCTGTTTCGTTTGACAGAATTCGTAATCCACAGTATCTTCATAATATTGTGAAAATTCTGAAACGCGACACATCACGATCGGGGTTTGTGGAGCGGTTCGCCTCCGTTCTCACCGAGTCGGGGTTTCCGCGGATGCCGGCGCGGGTGTTTGCCGCGCTGCTCGCCACCGATTCGGGGCGGCTTACCGCGGCTGAATTGGCGGCGCTGCTGCACGTCAGTCCGGCGGCGATTTCCGGCGCGGTCAGTTATCTCGTCCACGTCAATCTTGCCAGCCGCGAAGCGGAGCCTGGGTCGCGCCGCGAGCATTACCGCGTGCACAGCGAGACCTGGTACGAGGCTATAGCGAGCAAGGATCAGGTGCTCGATCGATGCGAGCGCAGTCTGCGCGAAGGAATCGAGGTGGTGGGACGCGAGACGGCGGCCGGTGCGCGGATTGCGGAGACGCTCGCGTTTTTCGAGTTTATCCAGACCGAACTGCCGGCGATGCTGGAGCGGTGGCGCGCGCGCAAAGCTGAGCTCGGGGTTGCCAATTCGAAGCGCGCGAATCTATCGGCGCGTGCAAAAAGAATCAGGGCGGCGTGAGCGATGAACCAACTGAACATCAAGGCTTTCACTGGAATGCTCCAGCTTGCAATCGTGCTCGGATTGACGATTTTCCTGCCCGCGTGGACGCTCGACTACTGGCAGGCGTGGGTTCTGGTCGCGATTTTTTTCGCGTGCACGCTCGCGGTCACACTCTACCTGATGAAAAATGATCCGAAGCTCCTCGAGCGACGGGTACATGCGGGGGTGGGCGCCGAGCAGGAGCGGAGCCAGAACATCATCCAGGCCTTCGCCGCGATAGTATTCATCTCGATTTTTGTAGTCTCTGTGCTTGACCATCGTTTTGGGTGGTCCACGGTGCCGGCATATCTGACCGCGCTGGGTGACGTCCTAATCGCACTTGGATTCTACCTTGTATTTCTGGTGTTCAAGGAAAACACCTTCGCCTCTGGAACGATCGAAGTCGGCGCCGAACAGAAGGTGATCATGACGGGACCGTACGCGCTGGTACGCCATCCGATGTACGTCGGCGCGCTCGTGATGCTGATGGGAGTACCGCTGGCGCTAGGCTCGTTGTGGGGACTGCTCACGATCATTCCGATGTTGCTCGTGTTAGTCGCGAGACTGCTCGACGAAGAAAAGTTCCTGGCAAAGAATCTAGCGGGCTATTCAGAGTATCAAAGCAAGGTGAGGCATAAGTTGGTGCCGTTGATTTGGTGAGGGTCGCGTCTCTACGATTAGAGCGCGATGAATCGACTCATTCTTACAGCCGCGACAGTGCTGCTCTGCGTTGGACTTGCCCAACCCGCGTGTGCCGACACGAACGACTTGCAGGCATCGATCGATTCGGTGCGGGAGCCTGTTTTTGATGGGCTTGGCGGGCTGCATCATCCCGTCACCACCAAAACGAACTCTACGCTCGCGCAACGGTTCTTCGACCAGGGGCTGACCTTTGTTTACGCGTTTAATCACGACGAGGCGGCCGGCTCGTTCGAGCAAGCGGCGCATCTCGATCCCGATTTGGCGATGGCCTATTGGGGGATCGCGCTTTCGCTCGGGCCGAATATCAATCAGCCCGAAGATATCGAGCGCGGCAAGACGGCCTATGCGGCGATCTCGAAGGCGAAGTCACTGGAAGGAAATGCCAGCGCGGCCGAGCGCGAATATATCGACGCGCTCGCTCAGCGCTACGCGTCCGATGGCAAGATGACGGACGCGCTTCAGGTCGCGTATGCGAATGCGATGCGCAAAGTCGCGCATGACAATCCCGACGATCCCGACGCCGGCGCGCTGTTCGCCGAGTCGATGATGGACCTGCATCCGTGGGGACTCTGGACGCTCGACGGCAAGCCGGTTGACGGGACGCCTGAGCTGGTCGCGGCGCTGGAGGGGGTTATCGCGAAGTACCCGGACCATCTCGGGGCCAATCACTACTATATCCACGCGGTCGAAGCGTCGCCTGACCCGGGGCGCGCGCTGGCGAGCGCTCAGCGGCTCCCAAAGCTCGCGCCAGCGGCCGGGCATATCGTGCATATGCCGTCGCACATTTATTTTCGCACCGGAGATTACGACGCATCTGCCATCGCCAACGAAGCGGCGATCAAGGCCGACAGGATTTACCTGCGCGAGCGCAATCCCAAGGGCATGTATCCGACGATGTACGTCTCGCACAATATTCAATTCCTGTGGGCGTCGTACATGATGGAGGGCAACAGCCGCGACGCGTTCAAGGCTGCGCGCGAGCTCGACGCGGCGGTGCCGCTCGACGGGGTCCGCCAGGTGCCGCCGATGGAGGTCATGGTGCCGACGCGATATTTCACCGAGGCGCGCTTCGGCAAGTGGGACGCGGTGCTCAAAGAGCATGCGCCGCCGGCCGATCTGACGTTCACGACGGGAGTCTGGCACTACGCGCGCGGCCTCGCGTTCGCAGCAAAGAATCGTCCCGACGACGCGCTGAGTGAGAAAAAGAAACTCGATGCGATCGTCGCGGCCACTCCTCCTGAGCGCCTCGTGGGCTTCAATTCGGCTAGTCGATTGCTCGAGATGGCCTCGGCGACGCTCGCCGCCGAGATCGATTCCGCACAAGGCAAACATGACGATGCGGTCAAGCATCTGCAGCAGGCTGTCGCGATTCAGGACGCGCTCAACTATGAGGAGCCGCCGGCCTGGTACTATCCGGTGCGCGAAACGCTTGGGATGGAACTGGTCGCGGGAGGCAAGACGGCGGATGCGGAGCAGGTTTTTCGCGACGACCTGAAGCAAAATCCGGAAAATGGTTGGTCGCTCAACGGACTCGCGATGTGCCTTCGCGCGCGCAACGCGTCGGACGAGGCGGCCAGCGTCGACGCTCGATTCAAGAAGGCGTGGGCTCACGCCGACAGCCGTCCTTGAATCGCTTTGCCGACCAGCTCTTCGTTCCAATGCGGCCCTTAAGAGTACAGCGCGACAATTCATTTGACAGCGCGCCGCTCGATGCGCTCGAATCCTGGCCACTGCGCCAATGCGATACCGTGCACTTAGCGACGTTCGCGTCGTCGATCTCACTCACTTCATCGCGGGTCCCTACGCGACGAGGCTGCTGGCGGACATGGGCGCCGACGTGGTCAAGGTCGAGCCAGTGTGGGGAGAAGGCGGGCGCAGGCTGGGGCCGCGCCGCGCGGGCATCGAGGATCGCGGCGGCCTGTTCGCGTTTCTCAATCTCAACAAACGCGGCGTCACGCTGAATCTGAAGCACCAACGCGGCCGCGAATTGTTTGCGGGGCTGCTCGATGGCGCCGATCTCCTGGTCGAGAACTTCGCGCCCGGCACTCTCGCCGCACTTGGGCTTGCGCCGGATGAGCTGATTGCAAAGTTCCCGCGCCTGTCGGTCGTTTCGATTTCGAATTTTGGGCAGGAGGGACCGGAGCGCGACGCCAAACTGAACGACCTGGTGCTGTTTGCGCGCGGCGGGTGGACCTTTCCGGTGGGCGAGCGCGATCGCGAGCCGCTGACGCCGCCGGGCTCCCTCGCGCAATACGTCAGCGCGCTGTACGGCGCGATTGCCGCGATGCAGGCGCTGGCGGCGCGCGATTTGGGCCTCGGCCACGGCCAGCATATCGACGTGTCGATTCTCGAGGCGACGGTCGCCACGATGATCTACGAGACCGTCACTTTTCAGTACACCGGAATCGTGCGCAGCCGCGCGGGCAAGCGCTTTGCGGTCGGCCCGTTTTTGATCGTCACGCTGAAGTGCAAGGACGGATACGCTGGCCTGCATTGCGTGACCGACAAGCAGTTCGAGGGGTTGTGCGATCTGATGGGGCGTCGCGAGCTCGCTTCCGACTCGCGATTCAATTCCGCGCTCAACCGGATGCTCAACAACGACGCACTGCTGGAAATCGTCGAAGCGTTTTTCATCGGGCGCGAGCGCAAATGGCTTTATCGCGAGGGGCAGCGGCGCGCGATTCCGCTGGTGCCGATTCCGAGCGTGGCCGAAGTGCTCGATTGGGAGCAGACGCGGGCGCGCAATTATTTCGAGACCATCGACGATCCGGTGCTCGGGATGATTCGCGTGCCGGGGACGCCGCTGCGTTTGACGTCTCATCGCGGGGAACCTTCGCGGCCGGCGCCGCAACTCGGCGAGCACAATCGCGAAATCTTTGGCGATAGATTGAGATTAACCGACGCCGAGATCGATTCACTGAAAAAAGCGGGCACGATATGAACACGATCTTCGACGGCAACCTTCGGGTGCTCGACATCTCGATGGGATGGGCGGGTCCGCTGGTCGGTCAGATGTTCGCCGAGATGGGCGCCGACGTGGTCAAGGTCGAGGATACCCATCACTTCGATTGGTGGCGCGGCTCGCTCTCGATGGCGCCGCCGGAGATGCAGCCGATCGAGCGCGCCGCGGTCTTCAACACCGCCAATCGCGGCAAGCGCGGCGTCACGCTCGACCTCGCCAGCGCGCGCGGAATTGAAATCCTGAAACGCCTCATCGAGGTCTCGGACATCCTGGTAGAGAACTTCAGCCCGGGCGTGATGGTTCGGCTCGGACTCGGTTACGATTCGGTGAGCGCGATCAATCCGCGGCTGATCATGATCTCGATGCCGTCGTTTGGGAGCGACGGTCCCGAATGCAACGCGCGCGGCTACGGCAACACGGTCGAGGCGATGGCCGGAGTGACGGGACTCACGGGATATCACGACGGCGACGGGCAGCGTTACACGCTCAGCAATGCGCTGGGCGATCCGGTGGGAGGATTGCACGGCGTGTTCGCGCTGATGGTGGCGCTACGCGAGCGCGTGCGCACCGGGCGTGGACAATTGATCGAGCTGGCGCAGGTCGAGTCGCTGATTCCGTTCGTCGCCGACGCGATGCTCGATTATCAATTCACTGGAAAAGTGCCGGCGACGCGCGGCAACCGGCATCGCGATCACGCGCCGCATGGAATTTACCGATGCGCGGGCGACGACAACTGGATCGCGATCGCTTGCGAGACCGACGACCAGTGGCGACGCCTGGCGAGCGCGCTGAGCGTCGAGCGTCTTGCGGATGACCCGCGCTTCAATAGCGAGTCAGCTCGCAAGGCCAACGAGGATGCGCTCGACGCCGAGCTCTCTCGCGCTCTTGCCCCACTGAGCGCCGACGATTGCGGCACACGTCTTCGCGATGCGGGCGTGCTGGTAGCGCCGGTGAATCCGGCGGCGGCAGTGATAGCCGACCCGCAAATCCAGAGCCGTGAGTATTTCGTTGCGATCGATCGCGCTGTCGTCGGGACACATCTCTATCCCGGCGCCGTTGCGCGCCTCCCGGATACTCCGCTCCGCGCCGATGCTCCCGCGCCGCTGCTCGGCGAGCACAACCGGCAAGTCTTTGGCGAGATACTAGGGATGTCGGATGACGACATCGCAGAGCTCGAGCGGACCGGCGTCATCGGATCGAGTCCACGGCAGCATCGAGTGGCGAAATAATCTTCGCCTAATTGCAAAAAGCGCCCTGTAATGCTGGACGTTCAGGCGAAAGGGTTTCACGTGAAACGTTCTTTAGTTGGGGATTAGTAGACTGTTGACACCATCCTGAAAAGCTGTCATATTCTCCTGCATGAAGGTTCGTTGCCAAGCAAAGGGTTGTAAGAAGGCTGGCGTAGTACGTTTCCTCACAGACAACACTTGGAAGCAGAGCAAATGGGCTTACTACATTTGCGATGAGCATTTACGCCTGCTGCGACCTAGCGATTTGAGATACATCGCACGCACCCACGGAGCCAAGGTTCAATAGTCATGCAAACTCTAGACGCGTTCGACAAACGCTTTCCAACCGATCACGAGTGCAAGTTGTACCTCAAGCAGATGCGCTGGCCCAATGCCGTTCGATGCCCTCGCTGCAAGAGCGAAAAGGTATTCGAGCTACCGGCGCGCCCGTTCAATTGGGTCTGCAAGAGCGGCACGACCAGCAACGATCCACACACTGGCAAGCCTGTCACTTGCGACAAAAAGAACGGCTACAGATTCTCGATTATCACGCACACGATTTTCGAGAACACCAAGCGCCCGCTCCGCTCTTGGTTCAAGATTGCGTTCTTGATGCTCGTCTCGAAAAAGGGCGTCAGCGCGCTCCAACTGCATCGCATGATGTACGGCTCGAAGCATCTGAACAATTATCACACGACTTGGTATCAGTGCATGAGACTGCGCGCCGCGATGAAGGATTCCGAATGGGAGCAATTGATGGGCGTGGTTGAGATCGACGAGGTTTATCTGGGTGGACTGGAGCGCAATCGCCACAAAAGCCAACGCAAGCTGGCCGGACAGCGCGGAGTAGCCGGAAAGACCGAAGTGATCGGAGCCATCGCCCGCAAGGGAAATGTAGTGTGCCAGATGGTTGAGGATGCGGATTTCCATACGTATGACGATTTCGTCCGAAAGACGGTTTCGGGCAGAGTCGATCTGATCGCGACCGATGAGAGTTTCCGCTATCGCCATCTGAACCGGATGGGCTTCAAACATGATTTCGTCAAGCACAGTGCCGATGAGTTCGTTCGCGGCAAAGTCCATACGCAGACGATTGAATCGTTCTGGTCGTTGCTCCGGCGCGGCATCATGGGCTCTTATCATAAAATCTCGAAAGACTACTTACCGTTATACTTGAGCGAGTTCACCTATCGCCACAATCGGCGGAACGCGGACGATCCGTTTGCTGAACTCATATCAAACGTGTAGCCGCTTCCCGTGTGCCTGTCGCTTCGGTAAAGTGGAAGCGTGGCAAAGTCAGATTCACCGGCAATCCGCGCAAAGACAAAGGAACTCCTCGAAGAACTCGCAAACGCGGATATGTCAGAATTCGACCGGATGATGCGGCACCTGGTGTCAATGCCGACAGAAAAAATTGACCAAGCGGAAAGTCGAAGGGCCAAACGTGGAACGTCCAGCCCTTCGAGAAACAAACGTTAATATTTAGTAGTTATTGCCTACGATCTGATTATGACGTATTGAACATGGTTTGAGGGTCCATGATGCGGGTCAACCGCATCGGGATTCAGCGCCGCAGTGCTAGCACGCTGCGGCGCAATTTTTTAGCTGACCGCCTTCAACGGCCCGCGTTTCTTCTCTTTGTCGATGTCAGAGGTTCTCCGCCAGCGACTTCCCCCAATGTCAGCAAATCCATTCTTTTCGCCATGCACGACATTTCTCACAGTGGTCCAACCGATTCCACTTCGCTTCTCGATTTCCTTGATCGTGAGGCCGTCATGTTGAGCGCGCGGATCGTTCTCGTACAGCGCATTAATCCGACGCAGCGGCTCGCCTTTTGGCAAACGCTCATGTGAGGACTTCCCCTTTCCTTTTTCCAATCCATTGAGTTCGCGTTGCCACTGATCGAGAAGTTGGCTCTTCTCACTGATCTCCACGACAATCCTTTCTTGTTCCGATTTCAGATGCTCGATGGATTCCCAGATCGTTCCGAGCGTCTGTTGGATAAGCTGTTTACGGTCCATAGCATTAGCCTCCGAGATTGTGCGACGACTGTACACTCTCATCGCACAATCCGCAAGTAATCATGCGGACGTGCATTGTACTGCCGCACTGAGATGAGTAGAATTCGTGGTGTGCAACTCGGAGATACATTCTGGGCGGGGCATCTTCACGTGGTATGCTCCGAGCCGGATGCGGATGGGTCGGTGGTTATCTTCAATACCACCACGATGAGAAGTGACTCAGATAGGAATTGCATCATTCAACCGAACGAGCTTCCTTCGGTGAATCACGTATCCGTAATCGCCTATGAACGCGGGCACGTCATGACAAAAGCTCAGCAAGAGCAGTTGGAAGAATCAAAAGAATTTGCCACGATGCGCCGCAGTTCAGCTTCCGCCGACGTACTACGGCGGATTCAAGAGGGCGCACTGAAATCGGATCAGACGCCAATAGAGGTGCAAGATATTATCAGCGACCAGGTGCGCTCGTGAGAAATTGAACGTAAAACGCCACGTCTGCATCGAATCCGATCTGAGCGATCTCTTCTTCAGAACGGTTCTCGCTGCGCAGAATTTCGGCTGGTTCAATCGGAAATGATGATCCGTGCGGGTCTCGCCATTCTTGGAGGCGATGAGTGAATTTGACGAGAGACCACTTGTCCATCGCACCAAACTGATCGTCGATTTCTTGAAGGACTTTCAACTCGTAACGAGACAGTGATCGAAATTCGGGGTCTACCTTCGCGAGCGAAACGTCGTAGTCAGTTGCTGGCGAAATGTATTCGAGCCAAAACGAGTTCTCATCTGTCGAGCCCCAATTGATCAAGTCTAAAATCCCGCTGAGGACAGGACCCTTGGGCATCGACATCATTCGGTCGCCCGTTATTGGCAAGCCCCGTTCTGCGAGCGCACGACGATCTGCGAGGTACAAGAGTTTGATCAGCACCATGTAGTTCAAGCGGTCGCCATGCCGCTTGAGCAAGAATGCCGCGGCTTGCGCCGCTTTTTTTTCGTCGAAGATGAACCGCATGTATCCACTAGCATAGCGCATCTTGACATACGTACAAGCGGGATGAGGGGGTGGGTGTCCGTCAGGGGTATGGGTATGTCAACCGTTGTCCGACCTGTCACGTCAGGGACAGAATAGGCGAACAAATGGTGAGGTGTCAACAAACTACTAATCCCCCTTTAGTTCAGGAGAACGAAACGCGAATCAATCTGAGCCCGGCGGAGAACAGAACCTGGAATCGCGCGCGCGACGCGCGCTGAATACGGACCCACACCTTTGATCCTCTCCCTGAAAGGGAGAGGGGAAGACAGGGAAGGGGAACGAGACCAGGAGTCTAGTGGACGTTGTCTTGCGGGACGAAGCCCTGCATCCCTTTGAACGCGCCGTCGAGCACTTCGACCTGCGAGCCTTTCTCGTCGCTGCGGATGATTCGTACGGGAGTGTTGTTATCGACTTGCTTCGCGGCGAGTCCTTCGCCGAGGCCTCCGATCATTCCGCCGACGCCGCCCTGCTTTTTCAAATCGACCAGTTTCACGAACGTGTCCTCGTCCGGATAGACGGCAACGGTGCTTTCGCCGTTGTGTGCGACCAGCTTGTGACCGCATCCCGCAAGGGCGAGAGCGCCTCCAATCACAAATGCGCAGATGACGACCGTCGAGATTCGCATCGAGAGTTCTCCTCTGAAGCGGGTTCTAGCATGAGCTTCGGGAAAACAGCCATACGAACGAGGCGAACGCGTTCCTGGCAGAACTGCGGAACGCGCTCTGAGAGCATACACCGGCGAAATCTCGAAAATTGCGAGGGATTCGGGGCCGTGATAGGCTTCACGATTCGCGCTCGGCGGGCGTGCGCGCCCGGAGCAAATCGTAATGCGAATCGGCCTGATCTCTGACACACATATCCCCGAAGCCTGCGAGCATCTTCCGGCCAAGGTTTTCGAGGTGTTCGCGGGGATCGATCTCGTCATGCATGCTGGCGACGTTTACGTGAATCGCGTGCTCGACGAGCTGTCGGCGATCGCGCCGGTGATTGCGGCACTCGGCAATGGCGATGAAGGACTCGATGGGCATCGCTATCGACTCGAGGCCGACGAACGGGTGCGCGAGTCGCATCTGGTCGAAATAGCGGGCGTGCGAATCGGGCTGGTGCATGCGATCCCGACGCCGGACGAGACGTCGGCGGAAGTGTTCGCGCGCGCGATGAACCGGCAATTCGGCGGACCGGTGGACGTTGTCGTGCAGGGCCATAGCCACGTCGAGGGCGTGACGCGGTTCGGCGCGACGTTGGTGGTCAATCGGGGCAGCGCCACGCTGCCGCGCAATCTGATCGGAGTGCCAGGAACGGTCGCGATACTTGAAATCAGAAATGGCGGCGAAGTGTTCGCCGAAATAATCAGCCTGGCTTGAGCGCCCGGGCGCCACGAGCGACCGATTAAGGAGGAATTTTTGTCTGCGGAAAACGCAGTGCCCGCGACCAAACGCGCGGTCACGATGGAAAAACTGGTTAACCTGTGCAAGCGGCGCGGGATTGTTTTCCCGACCAGCGACATCTACGGGGGACTTGGCTCGACCTTCGACTACGG
>NZ_DATDGQ010000121.1:0-3545 GCF_036522015.1 Binatus sp. (SeqCode) | reverse complement strand
GGTCAAGACTCTGGGGCTCGCGCTCAATCTCAGTTTCAACCGGATTCAGTTCACCGTCGATCTGATGCCGGCTGACATCACCGGCACGCGCGTAATCTTGTCGGGCGAAGATGGCCGTCGCGAGTTCACCTTCCAGCCGGGGCCCGCGTTCTGCCACATCCTGCTCGGCGATGAGATCAATCGCGCGACGCCGAAGACGCAGTCCGCATTGCTCGAGGCAATGGCCGAGTTGCAGGTGACGGTTTCCGGCACGACCTACCGGCTTAAACCGCCGTACTTCGTAATGGCGACGCTGAACCCGATTGAGATGGAGGGCACCTATCCGCTGCCCGAGGCGCAGCTCGATCGCTTCCTGTTCAAAGTCCGGTTGAACTATCCCGACGAAGCTGAGCTGACAAGGATCATTTCGTCAACCACCGGACCCGAAGACGCGGGCATCGAGCCGATCTTTCACGCGGACGAAGCGGCCGAGCGGGTCGAAGGCCTCAAGCGGCTGGTGCGTGAAGTGATGGCGGCGCCGGCGATGGAGATTTACGCGGCGCGCCTGGTGCGCGCGACGCAGCCGCAGAACTCGCGCTTCGTGACCGACGAAGCCCGCGGCGTGCACGACGAGATGGTCAATCGCTATGTGATGTTCGGCTCGAGTCCGCGCGGCGCGCAGGCGCTCATCCTCGGTGCCAAGGTCCGCGCGCTGCTCGACGGGCGCGCCAACATCGCGCGTGAAGATATCGAGCACGTTGCGGTCGCCGCGCTGGCCCATCGCATAATGCTCAACTACGCCGCGCTATCCGACGGAATCGACGCCGCGCACATTGTCGAGCGCGTCATCAAGTCGGTTCGCGCCGCGAAAGTATAGGCGGCCGACGATGCTCGAGGCGCGTGCTTTCGAGCCCGAATATTTGCGCAAGCTCGACCGGCTGGTGCTGGGCATCAAGCGTGCCCGCACCGTGCGCGCCGGCCAGCGCGCGCTGGGCCGCGTCCAGGGTCTCGGCATCGAGCCGGAAAATTACAAAGAATACGCGCCTGGCGACGATTTACGCTTCCTCGACTGGAACGCGTTTGCGCGCCTCGACGAATTGATGTTGCGAACCTACCGCGCCGACCGCCAGGTCGAGGTCACTTCTCTGATCGACGCTAGCGCGTCTATGGGTTTGCCCGAGCGCGACGACAAGCTCGGACTCGCGTTGGCGATCGGCGCGTCGCTGGCCTACATCGGGATGGCGGACAACGACGCGGTGCGAATCGGCGCGTTCGCGATGCATCGCGGGTCGATGAAGCTCGAAGCGACGCCGTTTCATCGCCGCCGCGAGTCGTACCTCAACTTCAAGTCGTTCGTGACCTCGGTGAGAGCCAGTGGGGAGACCCGCCTGGGCGCCGCCGTCGATGAACTGCTTCTGCAGCGGCGGCCAGCCGGGACGGTGGTGGTCATTTCGGATTTTCTTGTGAACGAAGGCGATCTCGAAGATGCGCTCAAGCGGCTGGTCGGAGCGCGGCACGACGTAAAAGTCATTCACGTGATGGGTGAGCAGGAGAGCACCGCGTCGTATCCGCCGGGACTCTATCGCATCCGCGACGCCGAGACCGGCGAAGTGCGCGAGACCGCGCTGGACGCGACGACTGTCGCCGCAATCCGGCGCAAAGTCGAAAAGATCGCCGCGCGCATCCGCGAGGTTTGCACGGCGCACGCTATTACCTATGCGCAGGCTTTCGGTGCGGGCAACCTGGAAAGTTTTATGGAACGCGAACTCCCGCTGCTGGGAATTGTGAGATAGCCGTGGGCCTGCTGAATCCGCAAAACACTATTTATGGACTCAGCCTCGCGCTCCTGGTCCTGATTTATCTGCGCTCGCGCTCGCGTCCGACTATCGAAGTTTCGAGTCTGATGCTTTTCGACGAAGCGCCCGCTCCAGTTGCGAGCGTCCGCCACGTGCGCATCGATCCGCTGTTCTGGCTCGAGATGGCGACGTTGGCCGCGCTTACATTTGCGATCGCGGGACTCTACGTGATGCGGCCGCCTTCGCCTGGCCAAGGCCGCAGCCATGCGCTGGTGTTCGATCTCGGCGCCGGGATGAGCGCGCGCGACGGTTCGATCGCGCGGATCGATCAGGCCCGTCGCGATGCGCTGGAAATAATCAATCAAGCTCCTGTAGGCGACGAGTTCAGCGTCATCGCGTACGCATTGGAGGCGCAAGTGCGCCATCCGCAAACGGCGAACCTGGCCGACCTGCGCAAGGCGCTCGGCGAGCTGGTTCCGATGGCAGTGCCTGCGCGCACGGCGGCTCTCAGAGCGGCCCTTATCCGAGCGCATGGCGCGTCTGAAATCGATCTGTTTGCCGATCGCCCGCCTGCGCCTGCGATTCTCGCCGACGTCGCCTCGACCGCTCACGTGAATTTCCATCTGGTTGGCGCCGGCGACTCCAACCTGGCGATCGTATCGCTCGATCCCGGAGTCCCGGGCTCGACGCGCGGCCGCGTTGTCATTCGCAACTTCTCTGCGCGGCCTCATCCCGCAGAACTGGCGATCGATCTCGGCGACGCCGAAGAATTTCACCAGACCATGATGCTCGCGCCGCGCGAACAGGTCGTTGCGTCGTTCGGGCCGATCAAGACCGGGGGCGTGCTACATGCACGAATTCTGACTCCCGATGCGATCGACGCGGACAACAGCCGCTACGCGTACGCGCCATCGGATCTCGCGGCACGCGTCATCGTTCTCTCGCCGGACGCCGCGGTGCGCGACGACCTCGCCCGCGTGCTGCTCGCGGTCAATGCGAATTTCCAAATCGAGACGGCCGACCCCGCAAAGTACGTCGCGCCACCCGGGCCGAACGCGAAGCCATTCGAAATGGCCGTGATGCACGATTGCTATCAGCCCGCGGTCAAGGCCGCATCCACGCTCCTCATATACCCGCCGCAGGCGGGGCAGAACGGAATCGGAATCGCCGTCGATGGAACGATTGCGAGCGCCGATATTCGTGGTGACGCGACGGGCGAATCGCCCGTTTTGGAGTCTCTGAAGCTGGGCTCGACCCGAATCGTCGCGGTGCCCGAATGGATGGATCTGCTCGCGACTGCGTCGGCCCCTGGTCATCCGTCGATTCCGATTGCCGCGGCCGGACGCGCTGCGAATGGTTCCGTCGGCGTGCTTGCATTCGACGTGCGCAATCACCTGCTGCTCGCCCCCGATCATCTCGACGCGTTGGTGCTGACCGTCGATCTGATGAAGCAGCTGACCGCTCCGCGCGACGTTCTGATCGTGCCGACCGGCGCCGATGTGAGCGTGCCTGCTACGGGGAGCGCGCGCGTCACCCAGCCCGATGCGACCGTGCGCACCGTCTCCGCCGACAAGTGGGGCCGGGTGCGAATCCGCCCGCTTCAGGCTGGACGCTATACCGTCGAGTCGGGCGGTGTGACGACGCAGGTGCTTGCCAACTATTACGACGCTGCCGAGTCCGACCTTGCTGCCAAGCCGCAAGCCGAACCGCCTGCGCCCGTCGGGAAAGCCGCGGCGGCGGCCAACGTGCAATCCGCCAGACAAGTGCAGC
>NZ_DATDGQ010000120.1:0-15929 GCF_036522015.1 Binatus sp. (SeqCode) | reverse complement strand
GGAAAATCACCTGCAACAGGATCCACGCCTGCATCATCGAATACATCCGCGCCTGGCGGGCGATCTCGACTGACGGAAGCCCAACCGCAAACAGCAGCGCGCACACCGCCGCCACCATGTAGATGCGGCCTTTGTCGCTCTCATTCGATCGTCCCGGCGTAAGCGCCAACATCAGTTCCACCCCAAGGATGAATACCAGCACGATCGACAGCGTCCCGATCAGCGCCGGCAAGGCTCGCATCGCAGCTTCGCTCTCGCCGAAAATCCTCATCCATCCATGTTGCGCAAGTTCGTAAATTGGGAACTTGCCCGAATCCAATTGATGCTGCACTCGCATCACGTCGGCGACGCTCCGCCCTGCCGATTCGGCCCATGAAAGGGACTCGTCAATTGACAGCTCGCGCGAGCCGAGGCGAAAAAAACGCAGGACGGTGCCCACCGCGACGGCGACCACGAGAACTGCCCCAGCCTGTCCTCGCCAGCCGTCCGGCAGAAAATTGCGCTTCATTGGATCTGGGGGATGTGTGATGGAGAAATTGCGCGCCGCCGCCGTTTCGCGTCTACTGTCCGTGATGCCGACGCCCGTGCGACGCCCCTTTCCGCTCGCAATCATAACCGACTTCGGCTATCGCGACCACTACATCGGGGCAATGAAGGGCGTCATCGCGTCGATCGCGCCCAGAGCCAGCGTCATCGACCTCACTCACGGGATCCCCGCACAATCAATCGTCGCCGGCGCGATCGCTTTGCGCGAGTCCTGGCGCTATTTCCCTCCGCTAACTGTTTTCCTCGCGGTGGTCGATCCGGGCGTCGGCACCGCGCGGGCGCCGATTGCGATAGAGACCCGGGCCGGCGCCCGCTTCGTCGGACCCGACAACGGCCTGCTTTGGCTCGCCGCTCATCAAGCGGGAATAAAGCGAATTGTGAAACTGACTTCGCTCCGCCATCGTCTTACCAACGTGAGCGCTACCTTCCACGGCCGGGACATCTTCGCTCCCGCTGCGGCCTACCTTTGGCGCGGCACCTCGATTTCCGCCCTGGGCCCTCCACTCCACCCGGCCTCGATCGAGCGGCTCGAGTTGCCGCGTCCGGTCGATTCGGCGCGCATAGTGCGTGGTGAAGTGATCTACGTGGACGGCTTCGGCAACCTCGTGAGCAATATCGATCGCAAGACAGCCGAACAGTTCGCCGCTCGCTTTCGTCACAAATCTCTTTCCGTTAGGATCAACGGTGGCGCGGCGATGCGACTACTTGATGCTTATGGTGACGCGCCCAAAGGTGTTCCTCTCGCAATACTCGGAAGCTTCGGCCTGCTCGAAGTCGCGCTTCGCGACGGCAACGCTGCCATGCACTTCGCCGCTGGTGCCGGCTCATCGGTATCTCTGGTCACATCCCCAAGCCGTACTTGAATCATGGATGAAATAATCACACACAAGGACACGCCCACCGTACTTACCGAGATTCCGCGCTACACCGCGCCCGCTGAGCCGGCCGCCCGCGCGCTCGATGCTCCGCGAATCCCGCCACTGAACGTCGCGCTGCTGTTGCTCACTTTCCTGACTACCACCACCGCCGGCGCCTACATGAACGGCGAGGACGTTAGTTTCCTGCATCCGTTTCTCGCGATTGCGGCGCTGCGCTCGGGCCTCTCATTCTCGATTCCTCTCATGCTGATTCTCTTCGCGCATGAGATGGGACATTACGTGACGTCGCGTTATCATCACGTCGACGCGTCGCTGCCCTACTTCATCCCGGCGCCACCCTCGTTTTTCATCATCGGCACCTTCGGCGCATTCATCAGGATGCGCGAGCCGGCGCGCACTCGCCGCGTGATGTTCGACATTGGCGCCGCCGGTCCGTGGGCGGGCGTGATGCTTGCGATACCCGCGGTTATCATCGGCCTTTATCTCTCTGATGTGACGCCGCTCGACAAATCGGCCGGCGGCCTCGAGCTCGGCAACTCGCTACTGTTCCTGGGTCTCTCGCACCTTGTGCTGGGCGTCGATCCTTCGACCGTCAACGTCAATCTCAATCCGATCGCGTTCGCCGGCTGGCTCGGATTGTTCGTCACGACGCTTAACCTTCTGCCCGTAGGACAGCTCGACGGCGGCCACGTGATCTACGCACTCTTTCCACGACGCCATCGCACAATCTCGGTGCTGTTTGTCATCTCCTGCGTGCTGATGGTACTGGTGCCGCTCGCGCTCGGAATAAATTTCTGGGGCGGTTGGCTGATATGGGCTGTACTCTCGATCGCGCTGGGGTTGGGACATCCCTCCACTATCGATCGCGACACTCCGCTAAATCCGCGCCGCGCTCTCGCCGCATGGGCTACGGTCGCGCTGTTCATCGTCACATTCAGCCCGGTGCCTCTCGCCTTCGTGCCGCCCGAGGCGCCTCTGCCGACCCAGGAAAACAGTCACAGCCAGGAAATAATCCATCGCGTGCCGCACTACGACCAGATGTTGCGGCAACTCGGCCGGGTTAAAATATGATCGCGATCTGATAAAACTGGGTCGAGGAACCCGCATTGGCCGAAAGCCTGACTGACAAACCGAACCCGCAAACGAGCCCTCATCGTCCTAGCTGGGATCAGTACTTCATGACGATCACCCGCGAGGTTGCCGAGCGCTCGACCTGCCTGCGCGCCAAGGTCGGCGCGGTCATCGTGCGCGACCGCAGCATTCTCGCGACCGGTTACAACGGCTCGCCCGCAGGATTGCCGCATTGCACCGAAGTCGGATGCCTGGTTTACGAATCGCGCACGCCCGACGGCGAAATCGAGCAAAACTGCTATCGCACAATCCACGCCGAGATCAATGCAATCTCGCAAGCGGCTCGCAACGGCGCCGCAATCCGCGACGCCGACATCTACGTCACTCACACGCCGTGCATCCACTGCCTCAAGGTGCTCATCAATACCGGCGTCCGCACAGTGTATTACGCGCGCCCGTACAAGCTGCACACAGTCGCCGAGATGCTCAAGGGCGCAAGTATCAAGCTGGTCGAAGTCCCTGCTGCGGCTTCGGCATGACATCCGCGAAGCCCGCTTGCGGAATCTGCGCGATGATCGATCGCGTCAAGGCTGGCACCTTCCGCGATTTTGTTGCCGAGCTGAAAAGCTGTTACGTGATTCTCGGTGACCAGCAATTGTATCGCGGCTACTGCGTGCTGCTCGCGAAGCTCCACGCAACCGAGCTCTATCTGATGCCGGCAGACTCCGCGCGCTTGCTGTCCGACGAGATGCGCCTGGTGGCCGAGGCCATCGCCGCGGTCGTCACCCCGTGGAAGATGAACTACGAATGCCTCGGCAATTCGGAACCGCACGTGCATTGGCATCTGCTGCCACGCCAGGCGACCGAAACCGACGAAATGCGGCGCGGGCCAATTTGGCTACGCCCCGAATCCGAACGAAAGGTACCGCTTGACGAAGATGACCGCCGCGCGCTTATCGCTTCCATCCGCAGCCAGCTTGCGGTCCGCTTCGCCGATGCGCGCATCCCGCCGGGCTAACCGACTTCCGCGCGTCGCTCTCGCGCTCGCATTCCTCGCCATCGTCGTTTCAGGATGCAAGCCGGCGTCGCTGCCCGACGCGACCAGTACCGGCGCGCAGCTATACGTAAATCGATGCGGCAATTGCCACGTGCCGTACAATCCGCACGAAATGACTGCCGCGATGTGGGATACGCAAGTCACGATGATGGAAGTGAAAATTCAGGCGGCCGGCATGCCCGCACTGACGTCCGACGAACGCGAATCTATCCTCGAGTACCTGAAACGCAACGCCGGCACCGAATAACGTCCGCCCGATTGCTTTCCGCAGACGCGCATGACTGCTTCAGGGTTACGTATTGGGTGCCGCCGTCTGTGTAATAAATGATGCTCCCGTCGGCCGCCCTTTTATTTTCGGCGACGTTCAACTTGATCAACGAGCTGTGGGCAAAGTCGGGCCCCTGCGAACCCATTTGACTCTGCGACTCGGCTGGTCTTAAGTGACCGACAGGTGCGTCGCACCGAAAATCAACCCGAGGAAATTCTTCATGGCTCGAATGATCAGACACGAAAAGAACTCGCCATACGAAGTAGCGGAAGGTACCGAGTTACCGATCTACATCTGCGCGTGCGGACTTTCGAAGAACAAACCCTTCTGCGACGGCTCGCATAAGAAAACGCGCGACGAAAATCCCACCGACGTCTACATCTACGACGACACCGGCCGCGCCCGCGTCAAAACCGAATACTAGCCGCTCTGCGCCGTTCCTGCTCTCCGCGATTGTTCCCCTTCCGTCAAGGGAAGGGGGCAGGGGTTAGGTTTCCCTAACCATTCGAATTGAAACTCCCCGAAGAGATTACTCGCGTCGACTCCGAGCCCGCCGCCGAGCCTGCGAGAGAGGAGTCCCGCGCCTCAGACGCCCTTCCCGATTGGCTCAGCTACATCGCCGAGCCGCGCCACGCGTGGCCTATCCTGCTGATATTCGGAGTCGCCCTCTATCTCGTAAATCTCGGCGGATATCCGCTCTACACCAAGGGCGAGCCGCGCGAGGCTGTCACCATCTTCGACATCGTCCACGGCGGCGGCGTAATCTTGCCGCAGCGCGCCGGCGTCGAAATTCCCTCCAAACCTCTTCTGATGCATTGGCTCGCCGCACTCGTCTCGATCGTCGCCGGCGATGTGAATGAATTCTCGGTGCGCCTGCCGTCGGCCGGCCTCGCCATCGCCGGCCTGCTCGTTTGCTACTTCTATGTGCGCCGCCTGTTCGACAACGTGACAGCGCTCATCGCCGCGCTCATCCTCGCCACCACCTTTCAGTATCTGCAAGCCGCCACGGGCGCCCGCGTCGACATGACGCTGACCTTCTTCATGGAAGTCGCGTTCTTCGAATTCATTTTCATGGCAGAGGGCCTGACACACCGCCGGATGCTCCTCTACGTCGCAATCGCACTCGCCGTTTTGACCAAGGGTCCCATCGGTTTGATTCTTCCCGGCATGGTCGCTCTGATTTGGATTGCCGTCGAAAAACGCTGGAACGTTCTGCTCAAAATGAGTCTCTTCCGCGGCGCGATGGTGGTGCTCGTTCTCGCGGGGGGATGGTACGTCGCGGCGCTGATCGAAGGCGGTCCGGATTTTTTCCGCAAGCAGATTCTCGCCGAAAACCTGCTCCGCTTCGCCGGCGGAAACGATTTCCACGAGGGTCACATCCATCCCTTCTATTACATGGAGCTAGCCCTCTTCGCGGGCTTCGTACCCTGGACGTTCCTCCTGCCGATCGTCGGCGTTCAGGCCGCGCGCGCGCCGCTCGTTATCGATCCGCGCCTCAAATACCTCTTCGTCTGGTTCGCGACTGTGCTGATCTTCTACAACCTTCCGCAGAGCAAGCGTGGGGTGTACCTGCTCTGCTTGTATCCCGCTTTCGCGACCCTCCTCGCGATTTACTTGAGACAGGCGATCGTCCAGCCGGCTCCGGCGTGCATCTACGTCCGTTGGATTGCGCGATTGTCTGGTTTCGCGATGCTGCTGCTTGGCAGCGCTGCTCTGGTTGCGCTCGCTATGCTCGTCGCATGGCCGCATACCTTCGCTGATCTGCTGCAAGCGGCGAACGTCCGCGCGCCAGCCTTCGCGCCAGGCCTGGCCTCGACGGTGGGCGATCATTGGATGGTCTCGCTTGCGATGCCGCTGGCAGTCGTCGTGCTCGGTGTACGGCTGCTCGTCACGCGACCGCTGATCGAACGAATGATATTCGCAATAGCGGCCGCGATGGTCTTCATTACCGTCGCGGTCAACGTCGTCGTCGTGCCGAGTATCGCCAACACCCTCTCGTTGAAGGACTTTACCGATCAAGCGATGAAAGTTGTGGACAATAGTCCGATCGGCTACCTAAATGCGCTCAACTACGACGTCGCCTTTTATAGCCACCGCACAATTCCGATCGTCTCGCAAAAAGATCCCGACCTGCCGCAATACCTGATCGCCTGGCGAACCCTTTTCGACGCATTGCCCGCGACAAAACGGAACCGCTTCGAAATCGTGATGGTATCGAATCCGACTTCGCTCGACGGCACCGACCAGATGCTCCTGCTCCGTCTGCGTCCAGGTTCTCCAGCGCCAAAACCGGCTGAGGACTACATTCAGGCCACTTTCAATCCGGTCTCCTTCCCGCGAGGGGTTAGGTTCCTACGACAGGCCCTCTCTTCTAATCTCAGCGGACGCCTTCACCAACCGCGGCAGCACGTCCGCCGATGCACCGCGCAAGCTGACATCGCAGATCTGCGTGATTTCCGACTCGTAGAGATTCACCTCGATTAGCGTTCCGCCGCGCTGCTTCACTTCAAGCGCAAATCCCGCGGCCGGGTAAACCGTTGCCGAAGTCCCCGCCACGATCACCAGGTCCGCCTTCGCCGAGTGCTCCGCGCACATGTTCAGGACGTCGATTGGAATCGGCTCGCCAAACGAAACCGTGTCTGACTTCAACAATCCTTCGCATCGCGGACACGACGGCGGCAGCTGCTCGAGGCTAATCGCGTCGCTATGAAACCGCGTCCTGCAATCGAGGCATCGGATCAACGTCCAGTTGCCGTGAATTTCCGCGAGCGCCTTCTGCCCGGCCTGCCGATGCAAGTCATCGACATTCTGCGTAATGACAAATCGCAGCACTCCCAACTGTTCCAACTCCACGAGCGCAAGATGGCCTGGATTCGGCTTGGCGACCGTGAGCGGTTTGTAGAGCTCGTCGTTGCGCTTGCTTAGCCGCTCCTCCCAGGCTTTTTTCGGATCGGCCATGAAGCGCTGAAAGCCGTTCATCGGCGGCTCACCATACTTGGTCCACAGCCCGCCCGGCCCGCGAAACGGCGGTATTCCACTCTCGACCGACATTCCCGCCCCGGTCAGCGCGATTGCATACCGCGCCTCCAGGATCGTTCTCGCGGCTTCGCAAATCTCTTCGTCACTCGCTCTCTCGCTCGGTTGTGCCATCAGGAATCACACCCTCCGTTCAAGTTCACATAGTCAGTCGTCCTCAACTAGCTACACACGAAATGAAGGTGAATGCGTATGCGGCCAAACCGGCCGCCTCCGCTCGAATAGTCACTGCGCCCGAAACGACTGACTCGTTCGCGACGACGCTATACATCCGCGGCCGGTCCACAGTGATAAATCCGCGCTCGCTCTCGAACTTCACGTCGTCGCCAGGCCGTTGCCCGCTTTCGATCGTAATCTCCGCGCGTACGCTCGCGCCAGTTGCCGGTCCCATCACCAGGTTCACATCCTTGGCCGTGTATCTGAGCGAAATTGCTGCGCCGGCCGCTTCACTCCGTGCGCTTTCCTGCCCGACGCGCCATCGGCCAGCGAGATAGCTCATACCTTCGACGTGCGGCCCCATATCACGATAGTCATGTGGGCGATCGCGGACGACGCCTTCGAAATTTCCGAACTGGCCGCGCGCGTGGCCAAGATACAACTCCGGCGTCACGCGATAGCAGACCGCGCCGGGACGATCGCTGTCACGCACTGGCTCCATTGGCGGCGGCAGGCTCGCGCTCGGATTCAGTTCGCGTAGTAATCCCTGAATAGCTACTTCGGTTTCCTGATATGCGCCTTCGCCGAAATGGTAATAGCGAATGCGCCCCTTCGCATCGACCAGGTATTTGGCCGGCCAGAACCGATTCGAGTACGCCCTCCAGATTGCGTATTCATTGTCGAGCACGATTGGGTATTCCAGTCCGAATCGCGCCGCCGCCTCCGCCACGTGCGATCCCTCGCGCGCAAAAGAAAACTCCGGCGCGTGCACGCCGACGACCACCAGCCCGCTCTGCTGGTATCTGTTATTCCACGCCACCACGTATGGCAGCGTCCGGATGCAATTGACGCAGGTGTAGTCCCAGAAATCGACCAGCACTATCGCTTTATCGCGCACCGCTTTCAGGCTAATCGGCCCGTGCTGAATCCACTGCCCGCCGTCCAGTTCAGGCGCCAATACTGTCTCGGACAATTGTGGCATCGCGATCTCCTCGATTGCCGGGAGCGTAGCACAGGCTCCGTTTCAGCTCTAAATGATTTGACGCGTCGCCAGTCGCGCGCTAGTCAATCGCTCGTGAGTGAATCTTCGCGCATCAAAGTGATCGCAATTGAATCGCCGGCTGATATGCAACGAGCATATGCGATTCGCCGCCGAGTCTTTATCGAAGAGCAGAAAGTGCCCGAAGAAATCGAAATGGACGCTGACGACGCGCACGCGTTTCACGCACTGGCGATTCTCGACCGTGTCGCAATCGGATGCGGCCGGATGCTCGAGCACGGCAGCATCGAAGTGAAGATCGGCCGAATGGCCGTGCTGCAGGAATTTCGAAAAACCGGCGTCGGCGCGCACATCCTGCGCTTCCTTACCGATAGAGCGCGCACGCGCGGATTCCGCAAAGCGGTCCTGCACGCACAACTCACCGCCGAAGGCTTCTATCTGAAAGAAGGATTCAGTCCGGTCGGCGGGGTCTTCGACGAGGCCGGCATCGCGCACCGCAAAATGGAGCGCGACCTCTAGCCCTGCAGGCTCGCGGCGAACTCTTCGATCACGCGCGCGACTTCTTCCGGCTTCTCGAGGATCACGTGGTGATGCGCGCCGGCAATCGTAACCAGCCGCGTCTGCGGATTCGACGCGTGAGAATGCTCCGCCGCCTGCGCCGTCATGATACGGCTGTGCTCGGCGCGCACCAGCATCGTGGGAATCTTGATTTCCTTGATGGTCTCGAGCACTTCGAGCCCGTCGCCGCCGAGAAAACTGTCGCGATCGAACTTGAGGGTGAATCGACCGTCCTCGGTGCGCGCGAGGCTCTTTTCCGCGATCTGATGCACCACCTCGTCGGGGATTCCTCCTTCATTCGGCATCAGCCGAAAGCGCGCTTTCGCCGTTGCGAGATCGGGATAGGCCACCACCGGCAGCGACTTCAGCCGCCGCAAATATCGATCCCGTCCGCGGCTTGAGGTGACGGCGACGTCGATCGCCATCGCGCCGCGCGCGCTCTCCGGATGATTCCTCGCGAACGCCAACACGTTCAGGCCGCCCATGCTGTGACCCACGACGAGCGGCTTCTGCGCATTCGCCGACACGTGGGCGACGAATCTCGCAATGTCATTTGCGTAGTCCGTCGGCGAGTACGCCGCCGGACGCGCCCACTCACTGTCGCCATGCCCGCGCTGGTCGAGCGCCAGCAGCCGGTATTCCGGCGCAATCGCGCGCGCCAGCGGCTCCCACCACCAGGCATTGGCCGAGTTGCCGTGTAGCAGAATTATGGTTCGCGACGCGTCCGGATTCCATTCGAGGTAGTGCAGCCGTGGCGAGCCCTCGAGCAGATGGCTGTGCGGCGCCGTCACTTAAAGTCGCCGACAAAATTTCGAATTACTTCGATCAGCGCCGCCGGATTGTCGAGCATCACGTGATGATACGAGTCATCGACTTCCGCCAGCCGCGCGTTTGGAAACTGTGCGACCATTTTCTTCGCGACCTCGCGATCCAACAATGGACTCTTTGTGATCTTCACGATCAACGCCGGGCAGGTGATCCGATGCAACGACTTCCACACCCGCGATGGCTCACGAACCATCGTGCGGCGGTCGATTTTGTGTATCCACCTGCCGTCGTTGTGCCGCTTGAAGCTGCGGCGAGCGACATGCTCGAGGATTTCTTTCTTGGCCAGTGTCTCGCGCGGCAGGACCTTGAAATTCCGCGCCGCCTCGTCGAGCGATTCAAATCGGCGCGCCGGCTTTTGTGCAATCGACTGCAGAAATTCTACCGCCTGCTCCGTGTAGTCGGGCGGGGGATCGAGTGCGACGATCGCGCGCAGTTTTTCACTGTGCTCGGCCGCGTATGCCAGCACGTTATGCGCACCCATCGAATGCCCAACCAGGATCGGCGCGCCAAATCCCCATCTGTCGATTACTCGATCCAAATCCGATACGTAGTGCCGCGAGCCGTACGCCCATTCGTCAGCCCAGTCGCTCTCACCGTGCCCGCGCTGATCGAGCGCAAGCACATGAAAATCTTCAACGAAGGCCGGCGCGACAAAGTCCCACCAATGCGCATGCGCGGAACCGCCGTGCAGGAACAGGAGCGGCGGCTTGCCCTCCCCTCCATAGTCAAGACAATTCAGTGCGAGCCCGTTGGCAATGAAGCGATGCGCTTTCACTTTTTCAACCGTTTCACTTTTTCACGGATCTCCAGCAACCTCTCCCCTGACCCCTCTCCCTTCTGGAGAGGGGAACCGGAAGATGGACACATGATAGCTTTGCATCGCGGACCTTTCATGCCACCATTTAGCAGCGACGTCCTGTGCACAACCTGAAGCCATGCGAGATCGAAGCGCACTGAAACAACTGACCCTCGTTGCCACCCTCGTATTTGCGATCGCGTCCATTTCTTTTTCCGCACGCGCTCAGGACGCCAATGCCTTAAAGGCTCGCGCTCTGGTCGATGCCGCAATCAAAATGAGCGACAGCAACGCTGCTGTAAAGCTGCTCTGGCAGGCTACCGACATTGATCCGGCTGACGACGACGCGTACGTCTATCTCGGCCTCTACTACAACTCGCGATCCGACTTCGACAACGTCGTCAAGGTTTATCAGAAACTCGTCAAGTATCAGCCCAACCAGGTCAGCGCCTATTTGAATATCGGCGAGGCGTACATGTCGTTTTCACCGCCGAAGACCGACGACGCGCTGGTTTACTATCGCAAGGCTTACCAGATCGATCCCAAGAACACTTTCGCCGCGCTCAGAATTGGACAACTGCTGGCGCAGAGCGGGCAGCGCGACGACGCGCTCAAGTTCCTGAAAATTGCGCTCGGTGACAGCGCCAAGAATCCTACCATCGCGTCGGAAGCTGAAAAAACTCTCAAGCAGATGGGCGCCCTCTGACAGGGTTTTCGGTTGATTGTTTGGCCGTGGCCACCCGCGCCTCCATCACGCTACTCCGGATTCCAAAAACGCCTGGCTCATAGAATGTTTTGTTCGCTTATCGAGCCGTTGGACGCGTGTCGGTTATATTCCTGCAAGTTCCGGGTGTCGTCGTTGTATTCATCGTACTTACTCGGAGAATAGCTACTCACCAAAACCATCTATGATTGACTAATTTCCAACTAGCTACTTCAGATTCGCTTACACTTGTGACAAGATGCTGGCTGGCAACGGGGACTTGGGCCAGTTGCAGTTGTGCGGGTTGAGGAGGTGGGAGGATGTCCGTTGTTAAGCAACCTTTTTCTGGTTTCTCCAGAACCGACTCCAACGATCGAGCAACCGAAAATAGTCCAGTCACGCTGAGCGACGCTGATCGCGTGCGCGAAGCGCCGGATACAATCGCGTTCCAGCGCAGTCCGGGCGACACGTCCTCGACGTTTGTTTTTGAAACGAACCTTCGAGGTGCGTTGGGCAACACGCGAAGTCCGGAAGACGTGATCGAGCAGGTGTCGCCTGTCGAAGACGCGTGGTCGGGTCTCAACGTCGATCAGACTCTCGGCCAACTCATGACCCAGACTCGCCAGCATCGTGGTCTCTCGCGAGACCAGGTCGCCGACCAGACGCATATTCCCGCGTACTACGTCAGGATGATCGAGAGCGACAGCTACGACGCCATCCCCGATCAACTTTACCTTCTGCCTTTTTTCCGGCGGTACGCAGACTTTCTCGGGCTTGATGCGCAGAAAGTGGTGTCGCGTTTCATATGTGACTTCGAGAGGGCCGAGAACCAGGTACCCGAGACGCCGGCTCCGACCGCATACGTCAAGGCTCTTCAAAAGTGGCGTCAGATTGCAGCGGCAACCGTGGCCGGAGGAATCCTGCTCCCATGCATAGCGTGGGGAGTTGGTGTGATGCGCGCCGCCTATCGTTACCCGGCCGAAAGTTCACCACGCGTGTCCACCTCGCTCGATGCGCGACCGTCAACTGCGACCGCTTCGAGGGACGATCGGTCCGTCGCCGCGCAGAATCCCGCGCGAACTCCCGATGCTGTCGCGACGTCTCCGGCGATGGCATCGACAGCTACTACCCCGTCAAACGCAGCAACTCGGACAGTCTCCCAGTCACATGCGCAGTCCAGGCGAACAGCTCGCAGTCATCGGCTTACGCGCCATTTAAGACACTCGAGGCCGAGAGTACATATCACGTAAACGAAGAACGAATGGACTACTTCGCTTGTGTGGAAGGTCCCGCGACTCGCCGGCGAGAGCAGTCGCTTAATTCTGAGAGGTCGGAGGAGCTGGCGGCGGAGGCGCGCCTTCAGCGGGCGGAAGATGATCTCCGTCGCCGCCATCGTGCCCGTGATGGTCCCACGGATGAGTAAAGTCGCGATCGAATATCTTCTGCTGATCGGGCGTCAGCACGCCGCGAACCTGGCCGAGGCCCTGCCAGAACAGTTGATGCCGCTGATGGTCATAATCCTGGCGGGCCTTCATTACTTTGAAGCGCGTATCGCGCAGGATGTCGCCGACTTGATCGCGTTGCGAAGGTGTCAGATTCAGTTCGAGATTCATTCGCTCGATCAAGCCCGATCCTGGAACGTGCAGGTAATGATACCGGTAGGCCAGCGTGCTGAGCGCGAAACCAATCAGAAGGCACGAGATTCCAATCACCAAGCCGAACCAAATGTTCGACTTAGCTGGCAAGATCACTCTCGGTCAGTGGCATCTCGGGCGCCAACGGATCGCCTGTCGCTTCTGAAGTCATGCTCGACTCGGGCACCGATAGCTCGTCACTAATAGACTCGTTCGGTGCGCGGGTCGAAAGATACGCCGCGCTGGTTGCGAACACAAATATCGCCGCAGCCGCGGCCATCGTAAGCCATCGAGTCGGCTGCGATACCTCGCGTGCAGACGCAAATCTGCGCGGCCTGTCCGCCAGCGAAAATTCGCGACGCTCCTGCTGCGATACGTGCGACGGCCGCTGTTCCATCTCGCCGTGCAGTACCGGTGCAGTCAGCGCAAAGACGCGAAACGCATGGTCGCACTTCTCGCATTCCTTCAGATGTGCGAGCAGCTCGGCGCGCCGCTCCGCCGTCAAGGTCTTGCGCCACAGCGCGGAAAATTCCTGTCGTGCTTCAAAACAATTCATGACTGTTACCTGTTGCGTCCTGCCGCGAGCATCCTTTCCGCCTGCTTGCGCAGTGCTTGCCGTGCGCGGAACGCGCGAATTTTTACCTTGGCCTCACTCCATCCGAGCGTCTGGGCGATTTCGCTGACGCTTAAATCTTCGCTCTCCTTGAGTACCATCACCATTCGATCCTCCGGCTTGAGCGTGTCGAGCAGGCGATGCGCCAAGTCGTATGCTTCGCGCCGCTCTTCAGCTTCACCTACGAGATCCTCCGGCGACGCGACGTGAGCGGTCTGCATCCACTGCACTTCCGGCGCGCTGAAATCCCCGACCAGTTCCTCGGGACGGCGGCGCCGCCGGCGCAACTCGTCGTAGCAAAGGTTCACGACAATCGCGCGCAACCATCCGCCAAACGGCATCTCCGCGCGATACGTCGCCAGCGCGGTGTAGGCACGAATGAAACTCTCCTGCGCGATATCCCGCGCCATCTCTTCGTCTGAAAAAAATCGTCTGCATAACCGTTCCACACGTGGCCGATGCCGTCCCGCGAGCTCGGTGAAGGCATCGGTTTGTCCGCCGAGGACTTCGGCTATCAGTTCCTCGTCGGGTTTGTCGCTCAATCTCCACCCTGCCCTTCGACCAGCCGAGCGACCCAACATAACTGTTTATTAATACGCAATGATCCGCCAACGGTTACAGGTTTTCGCCCTCTCTGCGCCTCGGCCAGCGCAACCATCCGGCCAACAGGATAAGGGAGTTGAGTCACGCGAACCAGACAGGGCTCGAAACCATGAGGTTTCGCGCCTTTAGAGGTGAAACCTCCGAGAGGTCTCCTGCAGCTTTCAGAAAACTTCATTCCTTCGGCGGGGGCGGCAGGCCGGCGCGAGCCAGGTCCGATGGCGTGTCCAGATCGAGATTGATTCCCGAGTCGTTCAGATCGACGTAGGCTACACGCGAGGCGTCGGCGTTTACTACGTAGCGCGCGCCATCCTGTTCCGGGGCGGATTGTAGTTCGGCGAACATCGTGCGGTCGAAAATCACTGGATGGCCGCGGTGGCCGTCGTGGCGCGCGATCACGATTGGCTTGCCGGTTCGACTATAGGAATCGACGATTGCGCGGAACGTTTCCGTGCGGACGATCGGATGATCTCCCAGGTGCACCAGCGCGCCTGATGCGTCCGGCTGAAGAGTGCTGAGACCAACCTTCAGCGACGATAGTTGGCCGTGCGCATAGTCGGGATTCTCGACGATTGCAATTCGCGGGTCGCGCGGGATCGCGACACGCACGCGATCGCGATGCGCCCCGATCACGATCACGAGCCGCGGCACCACTGCGAGCATCGTCTCGGCGATATGCTCTATGAAGGTACGCCCGCCGATGTCGAGGAGCGGCTTCGGATAACCCATTCGGCGCGACTCGCCGGCCGCCAGGATAACACCTTCGAGATGCTTCGCCATCGCTACTTCGAGCGTTTGAGGTTGCCGAAGCGGACGCCTAGGGTGAACTCGTCGCGCTCTTCGGTGCGGCGCTCACGAATAATTTCGGCGATGATCGAGATTGCGATTTCTTCAGGCGTCTCGCCACCGATCGCGACGCCGAGTGGCGCGTGAACGTCGGCGAGCCGATCCCTGGGAACGCCGCTCTCGCCGATTCTCTCGAGCGTGGCCTTGACGCGGCGGCGCGAACCGATCATCCCGACGAAGCCGCACGGCTGCATCAGCGCAGCGCTGACAACTTCCTCGTCGAAAGAATGGCCGCGCGTGACACTGACCAGGTAGCAGTGGCCGTCGAGCGCGAGCGCGTCGATCGCCGCCTTGAACGGCTTGACGATTATCTGATCGGCCTGTGGGAACCGATCGCGATTGGCAAACGACGCGCGATCGTCGATCACCGTGACGTGAAATCCGAGCATCGCTCCGAGCGCGCATAACGGCACCGCGATATGACCGGCCCCGACGATGATCAGCCGCTGCGCGCCGACGATCGGATCGACGAACAAGCGCACGCCGCCGGTCTGTTCGAGATGCGTGACCGGCTGCAGTGCGCCGGCGCCGTCAACTTCGAGCAAGACGGGAATTGCGTCGGCGGTCCGCTCGACGATCTGCGCGAAAGCCGCCGTCGGCAGATCGAGCGGTCCCGCGTCGCGCGCATCCGTATTGCGAGGATCGATAAACCTCCGCGAGCCGGCCGGCACCTCCGCCGCCCGTGCACCGGAATCGACCACCGTCAGCAACGCGCCGGGAGCGCTGCGGCCGGCGGCGTCGGCCAGCTTGCGCGCAACCTCGAGGTCGCGGGCCGGGGACCATAGATCGACGAACACGTCCATTATTCCGCCGCAGGTGCCTATTTCCCGCTGGTCGAAATCGCCGGTGAGATCGACCTCCGCCAGGCGTGCGCCGGAGCCGTTTTTTTCTTCAAGTAATACACGAGCTTTTCGAAAGACCTCGGCTTCGCCGCAGCCGCCGCCGATGGTGCCGAACTGTCCGTCCTCGCGGACAATCATTTTGGCGCCGACTTCGCGCGGCGTAGAGCCGCGAACATTCACGACCGTCGCCAGCGCAAACGGCTGCCCGCGCTCGAGAGTGCGCAACGCCTCAGCCCAAATTTGATCCGAACCACTCACTTCAGAATCCCGTCACTAGAACTTACCAGAACGCGCGCGCTCGATGAATGCGCGACCGCGGTTCAGTCGGGCAGCTGGCGCAAAATCGCCCGCGCCTTGAGCAGGCTGTCCTCGGCTGATTTGTAGTCGCCGGCTTTGATTGCCGCCTCGCCCTGCTGCTCGAACTGGCTCGCGTCAAAGAGCTGTTTGCGCCTGGCGGGATCGGTGGGTCCGCTGTCGCGCACGTGCGCAAGCTGGAG
>NZ_DATDGQ010000119.1:0-13452 GCF_036522015.1 Binatus sp. (SeqCode) | reverse complement strand
CAAACCGGGAGAGGTCATCCGAGGATATTTATATCCTTGGATGGGTGAGGGCGCTGGCATCGAGCGCCATGCGGGCGCCCTCACCCGCGCCCCAGGCGACCTCCCCCGGGCGGGAGAGCTAGAATTCGAGTGATGCGGAAGAAGGCGCCAACCGATCCCATAATTCTCGATCGCGCACGCCGCATGCGGCGGGAAATGACCGAACCTGAACTCAAGCTCTGGAGCATTCTCCGAAACCGGGACCTGGTCGGCGTCAAGTTCCGGCGCCAGGTGCCGATAGGAAATTACATCGCCGACTTCTGCTGCCTTGCCTATCGACTGATTGTTGAGTTGGACGGGGGACAGCACGCTGCGCAAGAAGCCGCTGATGCATCGAGGAGTCGTTTCCTGTCGGAAGAAGGGTTTCGGATTCTGCGGTTCTGGAATGATCAGGTGTTGAGTGGCTCCGAATTTGTAGTGGCGGAGATAGTTGCGGCTATCATTGAGGAGGTGCGAGCGCCCTCACCCGACGCGCGAGGCGCGCGCCGACCTCTCCCGAGGGGAGAGGTATAAGAGTAACCTCGCACAAATGGTTCGGGACACTGAAAAGAAGGTGGTCGGCGCGATTGAAGCGGCGCTGTTGCGAGCGGAGGTTCGTGCCGGCTCATCTATACTCATCGGGCTTTCCGGCGGCGCTGATTCGGTTTCGCTCATCTCTGCGTTGATAGAGTTGCGTGAGAAGTTGGGATTCAAAATTTCGGCGGCGCATTTGAACCATCGGATTCGCGGTGCCGAGTCCGATCGCGATGAAGAGTTCGTGCGTGCGATGTGCGCGCGGCTCGGTATTGAGTTGATCGTCGAGCGTGCCGGCGGGCTTGATAGATCGACTTCGCCTGGGAACCTCGAGGAGCGGGCGCGCGATGCCCGGCGCGAGTTTCTGTTGCGCGTTGCGGAGCGCGTTCAAGCTGATTTTGTTGCGCTGGGGCACCATCGTGATGATCAGGCTGAGACTGTGCTGATGCGTCTGATGCGCGGCGCTGGGGCGGCGGGCTTGGCTGCGATGGCCGAGCGCGGGCCGGGACGGCTAATTCGTCCGATGTTGTCGATTTCGCGCGCCGAGATTCGTGAATATCTCGACGCTCGCGCGATTCCGTTCGTGGAAGATTCGTCGAATTCGTCGCGCGACATCTTGCGCAACCGGATTCGCGCCGACTTGCTGCCGATGCTCGAGCGCGAGTATGCGCCGGGCCTGAGTGGGCGGCTGGTCGAAGTTGCGAGCGAGATGCGCACGCTCGACGAGCTCGTCACGTCGATCGCCGCGCGCGAATTTGACGCGATGCGCGTCGGCGGCGGCGCGCTCGACGTATCCGGCTTCGGCGCGGTGAATCGCGCGGTGCGGGCGGTCGTGATTCGGCTGTTTCTTTCCGAGCGGCTGGGGACTTTGCGCAAAATCTCGCGCACGCACGTCGAGAGTGTGCTTCATCTTATACTCGACGGCGGCCCGAGCGACTCGATCGACCTTCCGGGCGGCTGGCGCGCCGAGCGCGAGTACAATCTTCTTCGGTTCACGGATGCGCGTGAGCGCAAGGCCGGCAGCGCGGATTTTTCGGTGGCGATTGCGCCGGACGGAATCACAATCGTCGAGGCAGCGGGGTTCAAGTTCGAGGCTTCGACAATTGCCGCGGTGGACGCCTCGATGCCCGACGGTTTGTCAGTCGCAATGTTTGACGCCTCGAAAATTGCCGGCGTGGGATTGGTCGCGCGCAGTTTTATGAAGGGCGACCGGATTCATCCGATCGGCATGCGTGGCACGCGCAAGGTTCACGACGTGTTCGTTGATCGCAAGTTGGCGCGCGCGCGACGCGAGCGCTTCCCGGTCGTCACGCTCGGCGACACGATCGCGTGGCTTCCCGGACTGGCACGCGCGGAGTGCGCGCTCGTCATCAAGGCCACCGAAACCGTACTGCGCGTTGAGGCGTCTGAAATCGCCACTTAGCGCATACCACGTTGCGTGCGTATTAACCTGCGTGATACTTTCGTAATAGCATGAACCAGTTTTCACGCAGTATTGCGCTATGGCTAGTGCTGGGACTGATGTTCCTGCTGCTGTTCAATATTTTCAGCAGGCAGCAACCCAAAGAACCCGAAATAATTTTCTCGGACTTCCTCAACCAGGTCGACAAGGGCCAGGTTGCGCAGGCGACGATTCAGGGCGACCTGATCAAGGGCGACACGGTCAGCGGGGACCATTTCAAGGTCAACGCGCCCGCCTACCCTGACCTGGTCAAGACGCTGCGCGAGAAGGGCGTCAAGATTGCGGCCAAGCCGGCCGAGGGCGACCCGTGGTGGATGGTCGCGCTGGTCCAATGGTTCCCAATAATCGTGCTGGCGGCGCTGTGGATTTTCTTTATGCGCCAGATGCAGATCGGCGGCGGCAAAGCGATGTCGTTCGGTAAGAGCCGCGCCAAGCTGCTGACTGAGAACACGCACAAAGTGACGTTCGGCGACGTCGCGGGAATCGACGAGGCGAAGGACGAGCTCGAAGAGATAATTCAATTTTTGCGCGACCCCAAGCGCTTCACTCGCCTCGGCGGCCGAATCCCCAAGGGCGTGCTGCTGGTCGGCGCGCCTGGGACCGGCAAGACTCTCCTCGCGCGCGCGATCGCCGGCGAAGCGGGCGTGCCGTTCTTCTCGATTTCGGGCTCGGACTTTGTCGAGATGTTCGTTGGCGTCGGCGCATCGCGCGTCCGCGACTTGTTCGTGCAGGGCAAGAAACATGCGCCGTGCATTATCTTTATAGACGAGATCGACGCAGTTGGACGTCATCGTGGGGCGGGCCTCGGCGGCGGTCACGATGAACGCGAACAGACGCTCAACCAGTTATTGGTCGAGATGGACGGATTCGAAGCAAACGAGGGCGTGATCCTCGTCGCGGCGACCAATCGCCCCGACGTGCTCGATCCCGCGCTCCTGCGCCCGGGTCGATTCGATCGGCGCGTGGTGGTGCCGCTCCCCGACGTGAAGGGTCGCGAGGGCATCCTGAAGGTGCATACGCGCAAGGTTCCGTTGTCCGACGACGTCGATGGATCCAAGCTGGCGCGCTCGACGCCAGGCTTCGCGGGCGCCGACCTCGAGAACCTTGTCAATGAGGCTGCGCTGCTGGCGGCGCGCCGCAACAAGGACAAAGTCGAGATGTCGGACTTCGAGCTGGCCAAGGACAAAGTCATGATGGGCGCGGAACGGCGCTCGATGGTGATGTCGGGCTCGGAGCGCAAGATAATCGCGTACCACGAGGGCGGGCATGCTCTGGTCGCGATGCTGCAGCCCGGCGCGGACCCGGTCCATAAAGTTACGATCATTCCGCGCGGGATGGCGCTCGGCGTCACGCAGCAATTGCCGATGGACGATCGCTACACCTATCCGCGCGATTACCTGGTGACTCGCCTTGCTGTGATGTTCGGCGGACGCACCGCGGAAGAACTCGTGTTCGGGCAGATGACGACCGGCGCGGGCAACGACATTGAGAAAGCGACCGAGCTCGCGCGCAAGATGGTCTGCGAATGGGGCATGAGCAAGGAGCTCGGCCCAATGACCTTTGGGCGGCGCGAGGAGCAAATCTTTCTTGGCCGCGACATCTCGCATCATAAGGATTACTCGGAGCAGACGGCGCTCGAGATCGATCGCGAAGTGCGCAAGATAATCGACGATTCGTATCAGAAGGCGCGCCAGCTTTTGTCGGATCACCTGGTGCTGCTCCATGCGATCGCGGCGCGGCTGCTCGAAAAGGAAGTGCTCGACGGCAGCGAAGTCGAAGCGATGGTGACTGCCTTCCGCGAAGGGCGTCCATTGCCGCCGTCGCCGGCCGCGGTGCGTAACGATATGCCGCCGCGTCCAGGCCCGGACACCGGCAAGGAAAAGCGCGTCGAAGACGAAAGCCCGGTGCCAGGACTCCCGCCGAAGCCGGTTCTCGTCTAGGCGTCTCGCGCGCGGGTATCGCGTTGCTCTGAACGATTCGATTCGCCACCGCGAGTCGGGTGTCGCGCGGGCGGGGGAAGTGGGGCAGATGCGATGCGACGCGCGCCGACTCAATCCAAATCCTCATCTATTGATCGCGGTGACTACAGACAGACGCCGCGATTTTCGTTCTCAAAACTCAAGCTGGCTGACGGCCGCGTAATCAAGTTCCCCGCGGTGATGGGCGTGCTCAACGTCACGCCCGACTCCTTCTCCGACGGCGGCCAATACCTGGACCCGGACCGCGCCGTCGAGCACGCGCTCGCGATGGAAGCCGCCGGCGCCGACGTGATCGACGTTGGCGGAGAATCGTCGCGTCCGGTGGGCGCGGTTGAAGTGCCAATAGAAGTTGAGCTCGCGCGTGTGACGCCGGTCCTCGAGCGCCTCGGAAAACTGCTGCGAACGCCAATCTCGATCGACACGCGCCGGGCCGCCGTCGCGCGCATCGCGCTCGAATCGGGCGCGGCGATAATCAACGACATCACTGCGCTCGAACACGACCGCGAGATGGCGCCGCTGGCGGCGCGATCGAAGTGCGCGGTAGTGCTGATGCATATGCGCGGCGGTCCCGCCAACCATATCGAGTTCGCGCGCTACCGCGACGTGGTACGCGAGGTCGTCAAGCATCTTGAGGCCCGCGCGCGGTTTGCCGTCGACTCAGGAGTCGCGCGGTCGCGAATTATCGTCGATCCGGGACTAGGTTTCGCCAAGACCGCACAGCATAATCTCGAATTGTTGGCCGCCTTGCCCGACCTCTGTGCGCTCGGCTATCCCGTAATGGTGGGAGCCTCGCGCAAGACCTTCGTGGCGCGAATCTCGGTCGGCGCCGCCGCTGACTCCGGCGAGCGGGATCTGGAATTCGGCACGGCGGCCGCGAACGCGCTCGCGATTGCGGCCGGCGCGTCGATCGTGCGCGCGCATGACGTCAGCGCCGCGGTCGCCGCGGTGCGAATGGCCGCGGCAATGACGGGACGGGATCAACGGTTCAGGCGCAATGCATAGCTACATACCAATGATACCGCAGCCGCGATGGCAGGACATCCTTGACGTCCTGATCGTGGCCTACGTGATCTACCGGATCGCGCTTTTGATTCGGGGCACGCGCACGATGCAGATGGTGTTGGGGCTGGTGATCGTGGGCGGTGCGTTCGTCGCGTCTCAAGTGCTCGGACTGTTCACGCTCAACTGGCTGCTGAATAATTTTCTTGGATCGTTGTTCGTGATCCTGGTGGTTATCTTCCAGGCCGATATCAGACGCGCGCTGACCCGCGTCGGTGCGCAATCCTTTCTCGGCCGCAACGCTGCCGCCGTCACGCCTGCGGAGGAAATCGCGACTGCCGCGGCGTGGTGCTCGACGCGTCGCGTCGGTGCGCTGATAGTGATCGAGCAGGACGACGGGCTGGGCGAATTCGTCGAGAGCGGCAGAGTCGTTGACAGCAAGGTCTCGCCGGAACTGCTCGAAACGATTTTCATGAACGGCTCCCCGCTGCATGATGGCGCCGTGATAATAAATGGAGACAGGATACTCGCGGCGGCGTGCCTGTTGCCGCTGTCCCAGAATCCTAACGTCAGCCTGTCGCTTGGCACCCGTCATCGCGCGGCGATTGGGCTGAGCGAGGACAGCGACGCGTTGGTGCTGGTTGTATCCGAAGAGAGCGGAACTATTTCTCTTGCGCGCGGCGGAGTGCTCAGTCGTGGACTGGAACCGGCCGAGGTTTTGTCCACGCTGAGGAAACTGCCGGGCTAGGAGCGCCGAACCAGAAGAGCGACGCACCATGAGGCTGGGCGATTTCAAATATCTGTCTGCGGCAACTGGCTCGCGGCGGCTTCGCGACAGCAATATCGGGCTGCGAGTTTTGGCCGTGGCGCTGGCGATTGGACTATGGATGTTCGTCAATACCGCCGAGCGTGGCGCTGTCGAGTCGCTCAATGTGCCTATCAGCTACAGCTCGCTGCCGGAGGGGATGGTGATCGTGAACCATCCGCCGACGGTTGTGAAAATCGAAGTCACCGGTCCGAGCTCCCTGCTGTCGTTGTTGGATCCTGAGCGCCTCACACTCAAGATCGATCTTCGCAGCGTTTCCACCGGGCAATCCGAGTTCAAAATAGAGCCCGCGATGTTCAACGTCGGACGGAACACCGCAGTGACCAGCATCTCGCCGGATCAATTGTCGCTTGATCTCGATCGTCTGGTCACGCGCGACGTGCCGGTACATCTGGCCGTCCAGGACCGGGTTGCGCCGGGCTACACGATTTCGTCGGTGGATATCAACCCGCCGAGCGTTACCATCGTCGGGCCCAGCCGCTACGTGTCGCCGCTAACGTTCGTCAGGACCGAGCCGTTCGAGCTGAAGGGGCTTACTGCCGAGACCAATCGTTCAGTCGAGATCGCGCCGCCCGATCCGTCGCTCGGATTGTCCACCGGCCACGTCGACGTGCGGGTCAATGTCGCCGAGGCGATTACCGACCGTGAATTTCGCGCAGTGGACGTGGAGGTCAAGGACAGTGATTTCAAGTACCGCGTCGTACCGAAGCAGGCCACGCTGACGATTCGAGGCCCGGCGGTCAAGCTGGCCGGCCTCGCGCCCAAGGGGTTGGCGTACGTTGACGCGAACGGCCTCGCGCCCGGCTCGCATGAATTGCCGCTGCAGGTGACCGTTCCCGACGGGATGCAGTTGGTGCGCTCGTCGCCCGACAAGGTTAGACTGCGGATGTATCGCGAGAAGCTGACCACCACCGCCGATGAGCACCCATCGTAAACTGTTCGGCACCGACGGCGTCCGCGGAATCGCCAACGTCGAGCCGATTACGTCGGAAACCGCGCTGAAGCTGGGCCGCGCGCTTGCGCACGTGTTCCGCAATACAAGCGGGCGTCATCGCAAAATTCTCATCGGCAAGGACACTCGCCTCTCAGGTTACATGCTCGAGACCGCGATCGAGTCCGGCATCTGTTCGATGGGCGTTGACGTATGGCTGGTCGGTCCGCTGCCGACACCCGCGATCGCGTTCCTGACCCGCAGCATGCGCGCCGACGCGGGCGTGGTGATTTCGGCCTCGCACAATCCCTTCGAGGACAACGGGATCAAGTTTTTCTCGCGCGAAGGCTTCAAGCTCGACGACGAAACCGAGCGGCGGATCGAAGCGCTGGTTTTCGACGAGGGCGAAATCGCGAAGAATCGTGCGCGTCCGGACGATATCGGCAAGGCCGCGCGAATCGACGACGCGCTGGGCCGCTACCTGGTTTTTCTGAAGTCGTGCCTGCCGCGTTCAGTAATTTTCGACGGACTGAAGGTAGCGATCGATTGCGCCAACGGTGCGGCCTACAAGGTCGGTCCCGAGGCGCTCGAGGAGTTGGGCGCCGACGTGGTGGCGATCGGGGTCGATCCCGACGGCAAAAACATCAATCTGAACTGTGGCGCGATGCATCTCGACGCGATTCGGCAGACCGTTCTGCGCGAGCACTGCAACGTCGGCGTCGCGCTCGACGGCGACGGCGATCGCGTGATGCTGATCGACGAGCGCGGCGAAGTCTGGGACGGCGACGACGTCATGGCGCTGCTCGGGCGCAAGCTCGCCGCCGAAGGCCGGCTGAGCGGCAACGCCGTTGTCGGCACCGTGATGAGCAACTTCGGACTTGAGCTCGCCCTGCGCGACGCGGGCGTGCGGCTGATCCGCACCGAGGTCGGCGACCCCGCGGTCGCGCGCGAGATGCGCCTCAACTCGTACAACCTCGGCGGTGAGCAGTCGGGCCACGTGATCTTCATGGACCACTCGACCACCGGCGACGGGCTGATCAGCGCGCTGCTGGTGCTCGCGCACCTGGCTGAGAGCGGGCGGTCGCTCGGTGAACTTCGCGCGATGCGCCGTGTGCCGCAGGTGCTCGAAAACGTGCGCGTCAAGAATCGCATACCGCTGACCGACATGCCCGATGTTCAACGAATAATCGCCGACGCCGAAAAGCGCCTCGCAGGCTCCGGCCGCCTGCTGGTGCGATATTCGGGGACCGAGATGCTCGCGCGCGTGATGGTCGAAGGCGAGGACGGCGTCCAAATCAAAACCCTGGCCCAGGAAATCGGCGCCGCAATCCAAAAGTACGCCGGCGCGCTCTGAGTATTATTTTCGCTTGACGCTTTGCGGCCTGGATCCCAGCGCTTTCAGATAGGCTTTAACCGTACGCGTTAGGCCCATGTAGAGCGCGTCGGATATCAGCGCGTGGCCAATCGAAACTTCCTGCAAGCCCTTCACCGCTCTCGCATACGCCGGAATGTTCTTGAGATCGAGATCGTGGCCCGCATTGACGCCGAGCCCGATTTTTCGCGCGAGGCGCGCAGCCTCGCGATGCGCCGCGAGAATTTCCTTCCCAGAGGGCGTGCCGAACGCATGCGCATACGGCCCGGTGTACAGCTCAATCCGATCCGCACCGAGCTTTCGCGCGCGTTGGATCTGCGTCGCGTCGGTCTCAAGAAAAAGACTGGTGCGGATACCCGCGTCACGGAACCTTCCGAGCATCACGCCGAGCCAATCCGCCGCGCCGCTCGTCAGATTCCATCCCGCGCTCGAGGTCAATACTCCCGGCGGGTCGGGCACCAGCGTCACCTGCGTCGGCCGCACGCGCATCACAAGCTCGACGAACTCGGCACCCGGGTAACCTTCGATATTGAACTCGACTGTCATCATCGCGGCGAGATCGAACACGTCCTGAAACGTGATGTGCCGCGCGTCGGGTCGCGGATGCACCGTGATCCCGTGGCATCCCGCGGCGATACAGGTGCGCGCAGCCTCGACCACGCTGGGAATATCTCCGCCGCGCGCATTGCGCAGCGTCGCAATTTTGTTGACGTTGACGCTGAGACGAATCATTCGAACCCCGAGGCTACCAGAGCGACACCGCGCATTCACGGGTACTGCGCATGGTGTTACAGTACAGTCGAGGTCCGAGATGAAGGCGAACTGGAGAGAGCGAATTGTCATTGAGCCCGCGATCCATCACGGGGAGCCCTGTATCAAGGGCACGCGCGTGCCAGTGAGCGTAATCGTGGCGAGCATCGCCGACGGCGACACCCCTCAGCAGATCATCGACGCATGGCCGCACCTGACTGGCGCCGACATCAAGGCCGCTCTGAAATTCGCCGCCGAAGCGGTAAACAACGCGGACTTCGTTCCCATTCAGCGCACCAATGGCCGGTGACAGCGCGCGTTAAGATCGACGAGGACCTCCCGCGGCAGATTGCCGACTTGGCGTCCGCTCGAGGCTACGACGCGGCGACTGTCGTAGGGCAGGGCTGGCAGGGAGCGTCCGATGACGAGCTATGGCCGCGCGTTCAGAACGAGGGACGCTGGCTGATCACGGCAGACAAGGGGTTCGCCGATTTGCGCCTCCATTCGGTTGGGAGTCACGCCGGTGTGATCCTGCTGCGCGCATGGGAAGAGAGCCGCCGCGCGTACCTGGAACTTGCCGCCATCGCGCTTGATAGGCTCAAGCTCGACGACCTTGCCGGCGCTATTGTGGTAGTGACACATCAAAGCGTCCGCATCCGCCGTGCGCCGCTCAAGTAAGTTCGACCAACTGGAGTCGATCACCATGATTCTTCTCGACGCCACCCAAAGCCGCGAACTCGATCGCATCAGCCAGGACACGTATGGCATTCCATCGTACTCGCTGATGACGCGCGCGGGCGAGGCCGTTGTCGACGCGCTCGTCGAGCGGTTTCCCGACGCGACGACCGACGTGCTGGTCGTCGTGGGCAAGGGCTTCATCGGCGGCGTCGGATTTGTCGCGGGACGACGGCTCATTCAGGACGGCTTTGCGGCGCGTGCGGTGCTGCTCGGCCGCGGCGCGGACTTGAAGGGCGATGCGGCGCGCGCGCATCAGGATTTTCGCGGCAAGGGCGGCAAGGTGATCGAGGCATCGTCGGAGTCGAGTCTCGACGCCGCGCTCGGCAAAAAGCCGAGCGCGGTTATCGACGCTATCTTTGGCACGGGCCTCAACGCCGAGGTGCAAGGCTTGCCGCGCCGCGCGATCGAGCTTGTCAACTCGTTCGCGGTGCCGACGGTCGCCGTCGATATCGCGTCAGGTGTCAATTCTGACACCGGCGCGGTGATGGGCGCGGCGATCCGGGCGTCGCAGACGGTGACGTTCGGGTTCGCGAAGTTCGGCGACGTTTCATACCCGGGCGCCGGCCAATGCGGCGAGTTGCGAATCGTCGATATTGGCTTTGCGCCGCACGCGATTGACGAGATTGCACCGCGCGGCCGGTTCCTCGAGCGCGCCGACCTGCAGCATCTGATTCGCCCACGGCCCGAGAACTCGCATAAAGGTATGTACGGGCATCCGCTGGTGATCGCCGGCAGCCGCGGCAAGTCCGGCGCCGTGTTGCTCGCGTCGCGCGCGGCGCTAAGGACAGGCGCGGGCCTGGTTACCGCCGCGATGCCCGAATCGATCCAGCCGATCGTCGCGGCAGGGCAGGCCGAGCTGATGACGGAGCCGATCGCGGATCGCGACGGTCATTTTGACGGCGCGCACGCGCCTGATGCGTTGAAGATGCTGCTCGACGGCAAGAACGCGCTGATCGTGGGGCCCGGAATCGGCGTAACAGATGATACGAAGCGCCTCATCGAATGGCTGATCTCGGACGCGTCTGAGCCCGACCGTCCGATGTTGATCGATGCGGACGGTCTGAACGCGCTCGCGGCGATCGGTTGCGAGTCTTTGAAGCGCGCGCGCGGTCCCGTCGTGCTGACGCCTCATCCGGGAGAAGCGTCGCGGCTGCTTGGCGTGTCGACGACGGCAATCAACGACGATCGCGTGACTGCCGCGCGCACTTTGGTGGAGCGGACCGGCGCGTGCGTGCTGATAAAAGGATCGCGCTCGGTCATCGCGTCTCCCGACGGCGACATCTATATCAACTCGACCGGGAATCCCGGGATGTCCACGCCCGGGATGGGCGACGCGCTGTCGGGAATCGTCGGTGCGCTGCTCGGACAGCATCTGCGCCCGCTCGACGCGCTCGCGCTCGGCGTTTTTCTCCACGGCTACGCGGCGGATCGCGTCGCGACGCGGATGGGGCACGTCGGCTATATCGCGGGCGACCTGATTGACGAGCTGCCAGCCGCCCTTGAAGCACTAACCAGGTAGTTGAGCTATTGTAGTAACTGAGTAATCGAGATGACTAACGCCGCAACAGACTCAGGCGCAACTGTGGTCATGGTGATCGAGAGCCGCTCGCCGCACGAGACCAAATCGTGGGGACGCCGGCTCGCCTCGCTGCTCGAAGGCGGCGAGCTGCTCGGCCTGATTGGCGATCTCGGTGCGGGCAAGACCTGCTTCATCAAAGGCCTCGCGCGCGGACTAAGCTTGCGCGAAGAGGACATCCTGAGCCCAACCTTCACGATGATCCAGGAGCATCACGGTCGCTTCCCCCTCTATCATATCGATCTGTACCGTCTCGAAGAGGTGACACTCGACGACTTGGGCCTCCGCGAATACCTGTTCTCCGAGGGCGTTGCGGCGGTGGAATGGTTCGAGCGTCTGCGCGGCGGCACCGAGATGGAATACCTCTCGGTGCGAATCAGCTACGCCGGCGCCAACCTGCGCCGCATCGAATTCAGCGCCGCCGACTCGCGCCACGCGCAAATCATTTCAAAGTTGAAGCGCAGCTTCGCCTGATAAGATCGCAGGGTCCCTAAGAAGCAGCTTCTGGAATTCCGTTCCCCTTCCCGCTCGGGAAGGGATTAGAGGTTAGGTTTTGCTCATCTCGCGACGTAGCGGATAGTCCACGACGATCGCTCGACCACTGGTGATCGCTCTCACAAAATGAAGCGCGTTCGGCGGAACGATCGCGACGAACCCAGGACCGGCTACCTGCTTCATGCCGCCGATCGTCACTTCCAGCTGCCCTTCGATCACGTTCCAGACTTCTTCGTTCGCATGCGAGTGTTCATGGATCGTCGAACCCGCCTCGAAGACATAGTGGCCGAAGGTCATGCTCTCCGAATCGAAATATTTACCCTTCCAGCCGGGCAGCCGCTCAATGGTCTTCAGCTCGTTGGTGTCGATGAAAGGCATCTGCTTATCTCCGCATTCACGTCTGATATCTATCTTAACCGCCCGCCGGATCTAAAGTTACGCCGGCATAGGGTCTGGTTTGCGCCCCATTTTCCGATCATAATACTCGATTACCCCATTTTTCAGGGCGAACAGGTCATTTAGTGGGATTGGTCGTTCAAAAATACGGTGGCACTTCAGTCGGTTCGATCGAACGAATCAAGGCGGTCGCCGATCGCGTCGTCAAGTCACGCGACGGCGGCGATCGGATCGTCGTGGTCGTGTCCGCGATGGCTGGCGAGACCAATCGGTTGTTCCAGCTCGCTTCCGAACTGAGCGAAGCACCAAGCGCGCGCGAGACTGACGTGCTGGTCGCGACCGGTGAGCAGGTCTCGGCCGCGCTGCTGGCGATTCGGCTCCAGTCGATGGGATATCCGACGGTTTCTTTTCTCGCGTTTCAAATGAACCTGACGACCGACTCGAATCACGGCCGCGCGCGAATCAAGTCCGTGCAATGCGATCGCGTGATGCGCTCGCTAAATGACGGCAAAATCGTCGTCGTGGCAGGATACCAGGGCGTCAATCCCGACGGCGACATCACAACGCTTGGCCGTGGCGCTTCGGACCTGACCGCGGTTGCACTCGCAGCGGCTCTCAAAGCCGACACGTGCGAAATCTACACCGACGTGGACGGTGTCTACACCGCCGATCCCAACGTCTGCCCCAAGGCAAAGAAACTCGGGCGCATTTCGTATGACGAGATGCTCGAGATGGCGGGCCTCGGCGCCAAGGTCCTGCAAACCCGTTCGGTGGAACTCGCCCGCCGCTACAACGTGCCGCTCGTCGTCCGCTCCAGCTTCGGTGACGCTGAGGGGACATGGGTCGGACAAGAGGATCGGTCAATGGAGGACGTGCTCGTTTCGGGCGTAACGCTCGACCAGAATCAAAGCAAGATAACAGTGGCCGGTGTCGAGGACCGTCCCGGACTCGCGGCGAAGATTTTCAGCCCGATCGCCGATGCGGGAATCGTCGTCGATATGATTATCCAGAATGCCAGTGCCGACGGCCGCACCGATATGACGTTTACCATCGGGCGCGAAGATCTGAAGCGTGCGCTCGAAATTGTCACGCGCACAGCAGCCGAGATCGGCGCATTGAACGTGCGCCACAACGACCAGGTCGCCAAAGTGTCGGTGGTCGGCGTCGGCATGCGGACCCATTCAGGGGTCGCCTCCACCATGTTCCAGGTGCTGGCAACCGAGCGAATTAATATCGAGATGATTTCGACCTCGGAAATTAAAGTGTCGGTCGTGGTCAATTCGAAATACGGCGAGCTCGCGATGCGTGCGCTGCACGACGCGTTTATCAACGGCGACGGCGGCCCGAACGCCGCGCCGCGGGAGTCAGTTTGAGTC
>NZ_DATDGQ010000118.1:0-2110 GCF_036522015.1 Binatus sp. (SeqCode) | reverse complement strand
GCCGAGAGGCGCGACACGCGGGGACGGCGGGCCAACGATAGCGCCGATTTGTGAGCGATATTGTTCGTAAACGGATGCGACGGTGATCGTCCTCGCAGGTAGCATCGAAGGCGTCAAGGCCCGCGACACTGTCGCTGAAGCTGAGGCCCCGCGACCGGGGTCAGGAATCAGCGACCGCACGGGCGGTATCTTTAATCGTAGACATTGTCGTGGCGGAACCGAAACATGGCGGCGAGCGGTCTCGCGATGCGCTTCGTAGCGTTCAGTCTTGTGGCCACGCTTATGGTCGGTTGCGCAACGTTGCCGCCCGGGACCGACTTCCCGAGGGTAGTGTCGATCGCGTTGACTCATCCCGAGGACACGCGGCTCGGCCGTCAGTTCGATGGCGCGGCGCGAAAGCATGAGGGGAATTCCGCATTTCGCCTACTTTCGGTGGGAGTCGACGGGTTCCTGGCTCGTGCGCAGATGATCAATACGGCCGAACGGACCCTCGATCTAGAATATTTTATCTTTCGTCAGGACGATACCGGCCAGTTGTTGACCGAGGCCTTGCTGCGCGCGGCCGATCGAGGGGTCCGAGTACGTGTCCTGGTCGATGACGGGGACACGCTCGAGGGCGATGAACAGATCGCAGCGCTGAGTGCACATCCAAAAATTGAGATTCGAATTTACAATCCGTTTACCTATCGCGGCCATACCGAGTTGTTTCGCGACATTGAATTCATGTTCAACGCGCCGCGGCTCGATTACCGGATGCACAACAAGCTGCTGGTTGTCGACGGCACGATCGCCCTCGTCGGGGGGCGCAATATCGGCGATCAGTACTTTCAGGTCGACCCCGAGTCACAGTTCGGTGATGACGATGTCTTTGTGGCGGGGCCGATCGCAAAGGACCTATCCAGGACATTCGATGAGTTTTGGAACAGCGATCTCGCGATCCCGGTTGCCGGACTTGGCAATGGAGAGCACTCGGACGCGGCTCTGGACGCCTACCGCAAGACCCTGGACGAACATCGCAGGGAGTTGAAGGCGGACCCGACCGATTATGCGAGCCGGGTTGCGAGCGGTGAGCCGCTCGCCGGGATGCTGTCCGGCAGGTTGCCGCTCGTGTGGGCGCGCGCGCAAGTAGTCTATGACAGCCCTGACAAGAGGCGCGTCAAAAAGGGGGAGATGGTCGGTGAGCTGATGCATCGGACGGTGGCTGACGCCGTGGCGGCAGTGCAGTCGGAGCTGTTGATAGTCACACCCTTCCTCATACCTGGAAACGGGGGAATGCGGCTGTTCAAGGACCTGCGCAAGCACGGCGTGCGCGTTCGGATCCTGACCAATTCGCTCGAGTCGACGCCGGAACTGGTGGCGCAGTCCGGTTACATGCGCTATCGCGTCCCTTTGCTCGAGGACGGCGTGGAACTCTATGAAGTACGTTCGCTACTGGGTAATGCCAGGGGCAGCGGCGAGTCGTCTGCGGCGGCGCGCTCCGGAAATTACACGCTGCACGCGAAGCTGTTCGTGTTCGATCGCCAGAGGTTGTATATCGGATCGATGAATTTCGACCAGCGTTCGCGCCGACTGAATACTGAAGTTGGATTGATTATCGACAGCCCCGAGTTGGCGCGCCAAACCGCGGTGCGCTTTGAATCGATCGCGGTTCCTGCAAATAGCTACGTGCCGGCGTTGCGTACAGATCAGACGGGTGGGCCGCCCAAGTTGATCTGGCGCACCCGGGAAGACGGAAACGACATCGAGTACGATTTGGAACCCGCGCGTAGTTCCTGGCAGCGAACGGAGGTTGAATTCCTCGCCCTGCTGCCGCTGGACAAGGAGCTCTGAGCGCTTTCGCGAACCCGGCCCGGCACTGGCGGCACGCGATAGGTGGTATTCCCCTCTTCTTGATGCCGAACGCGCCCATCCGTTCCTATTCGTCGATTGCGCTGGCAATGCCCCAGCCCGCCGCGCATGCGGTTCCGCCGGGCTCCCTGGTCGATGCCGACGCGAAACGACTTGCGCTACTCCGTGCGGTGCCGTTTCGCGCCTGGCAAACCACCGACGGCTGAAAGCGCGTGCTTCATCGCCCGGGCATCGGCCAGCCAGATAGCGCTCAAGCACGAGG
>NZ_DATDGQ010000117.1:0-2655 GCF_036522015.1 Binatus sp. (SeqCode) | reverse complement strand
GCGCTCGATCGGATGAATCATGGCGATTTGCGCGCGACGATCGCGCAGATAATTTCGATCGCGAAGGAGCATCCCGACGATCCTTTCTACGCAATCTCGCAGGTAGTCCGCGACGCTCCCCCGATTCCCGCGGGCAGCTAGCCTTTCAGGGCGTCGGCGATCGCGCGCGACAATTCCGCCTCGCGGCCGCCAAAGAAATGATCGGCGCCAGCGACGATCTCGAGTCGCGCCGAATCGCCGATTCTCGACTTGAGCGTCTGCAGTCCCGCGACTGGCGAGTACGAATCGCGATCGCCTGACACCAGCAGCACAGGTTTGGATGCGCCATCAGGAATGCGCGCGTCGGCCATCGCAAGCGGCAGCGCAACGGCGACGATTCGCGCAATCTCGGCGCGTTCGTACCCCGCGCTCACCGCGACCATCGCGCCGAACGAATATCCCGCCATCACTGCCCCCTCTTTGCGCACGCCGGGCTGCGCGCGAATGAACGCCAGCGCCGCGAGTGCGTCATCGACCTCGCCGGGGCCGCCGTCATGCTCACCTTCACTGCCGACGCCGCGAAAGTTGAAGCGCAACGTCGCGTATCCGGCTAGCCACATCGCCTCGAGAATCGCATCGACAACGTTGTTGTACATCGAGCCGCCGTACAGCGGATGCGGGTGGCACACGATCGCCGCTGGCCCACCGCCGCCCGGGTTGGCGAACAGACCTTCCAAAGTCAAATCGCCCGATCGAAACGAGACCTGCTTTTCATCCATCGCGTGTTCCCTCAGAACTTAAACTGTCGCTTTATATTTTTATCCGCGCAGATTCGTCGAACGATGATATAATACCGGGCATCGCGATGGATGAAACTCCCCGACTCGCCGTTGACCGGATGCTCATGCGATTGGCTCGCTGGTTGCGCCTGCTCGGCGCCGACGTTATCGCCGACGCCTCCCTTACCGGCGCCGAGCTTCTGCGGATCGCTCGCACCGACAACAGAATCCTGGTGACGCGCGACAAGCGCCTCCGTACCGCCGCCGACGTCTTTTTCGTCGAGGGCAACGCTATCAGAACGCAACTTCGCGAGGCGGTCCGGCGCTTCGGTCTCGACCCCCGCGTGATCGCGCTGACGCGATGCTCGCGATGCAATGCAGTGCTGTCGATGGTTGCACGTGAATTGGTGTCGCGACGCGTGCCGCCTTACGTCTTTGCCTCCCACGATCGATTTGCGGAGTGCCGAGGGTGCGGGCGTATTTACTGGCCGGAGACGCACCGTGCTCGAATGCGGGCGATGCTGGACTCGATCGCGTTCTGACCGCGGTGGCTTTTTATTCGCATTGCACCAGGTATGCTTTCGCGACTATAAGATTTGTGGGGACTTGACATTCGAATTACTGATTAACGGCTGGGGGAATAATGTTTAATTTCAGGGCGTTGCCATCTGCGCTCGCGATTTTGCTCCTCACTCCGCTGGGTGCGCACGCGGTCTCGCTGAGCCTCAACGGAAACAGCGCCGACCTGCAGATGGACAATACGCAGGCAGTCTACGCCAGCGACAGCAACGGCGTCCCGACGCTGATCACCGAAATAGGAATGCGGGCGCCCGGTGGCGGACTCGTAACTGAAGTCGGCGTGCCCTCGATGATGCCCGACGGACGCGTGATCTTCGGCGCCGAGACCCAGCCCAAGGACGCGAATGTCAAAGCCCGCTGGAATATTTTCATCGGCAATGCCGACGCGGTGCCAAGCCATCGCATAATCACTGCCTTGAATCCCAAGGCGCTCGGCGCCGATTGCACGCCCGCCTTCAAGGGCGACCCCTATCCCGTCGCGGATACCGACGAAAATATCGCGTTCATTTCAACGGTGCCGCACGGCCGCGATGCGCTCTTCTTTTATTCCCACGGCAAACTTGCATGCATGGTGAAGGCGGGTGACAAAACCAATGAAGGGCACGAGATCGCCGTGCTGAGCTTTGGCAGCGCGCAAATCGGCGAAGGCGGCCAGGTCGCGTTCACCGGTTTTCTCGGCGATAGCGCCAAGCCCGCCGAACATCGCCAGGCGCTTCTGCTCGCTTCCCTTAACGGCCGCGTTACTGAGCTCGCCGTCGAAGGCGAATACGGTCCGAATCACACGCTCTACCAGCGTCCGTTTGGATTGCCGGCTGCTCTTCCCACCCCGCTCGGAATAATGGTCGCGTTCACCGCCAAGAGTCCAAGCGGCGCGGCGCTGTTCCTCTACAGCGGCGGTTCGATGGCAAGGATTCTGCCGACCGGCACCCTCACGAGCGTCGGTCCAGTAACCTATCTTTCCGCGGGACGACCGGGCCTGATGGCTGACGGGACGACCGCCGTACTCGCCGGATGCGCCCGCATACCCGCGATCTTTCGGCTGACTCATCAGCGCCTCGATCTGCGGATCGAGCGCGGACAGCTGACGCCCTTCGGCACCGAACTCGAATCTCTCGGCGACCCTGTCCTGACTGCTTCCGGTGCCATGTTCGTCGGCGCCACTGACACTGATGATCGCGAGAAGCTCTACGTGCTGTCGCCCGACGACGCGTTTTTCGAGGTCGGCGAATCCGAATTCATCTACCGAATCGCGATGGGAGCGCAGAAGCATCACTCGATCTTCACCGGCACCCTGTCGGTAAACCAGCACGGCGACTTC
>NZ_DATDGQ010000116.1:0-3194 GCF_036522015.1 Binatus sp. (SeqCode) | reverse complement strand
CCAAGTTTCAGCCAACTCGCTCCGATGCAGAGCAGGCCGGCCAGGAAGCACAAGGTAACCGACAAGGATCCCGCACGCCCAGGTCTCGCCCGAACCGCGCTCCCACACGCGCATCTTAAGCTTGCGGCGCGACGTGGCCAGGATGAATTCGGTATTCACGCGCCGTGGGAAAAACGGATGATGCTCGAACTCGCGGCCCAGCGCGGCAAAATCACGATCCTGGAGCTTGAATACGCCGTCGTCGGCAACGAACACGACGCAATGCGGATTGCCCATCGAGACCGCCGTGATCGACTCGCGCCGGCCTGCGACCTCGAGCGGATAGTCGACAATTCGACCGTCGGCGTTCACCGGAATTTCGCGGCCGTCGAGAATCGGCTCGCCCATATCGACCGTCGCACCGATTACGCGCCGCCCTTCCAACCGCAGCTGGACCGTCTTGAGCCCGGCGTCAGTCTCGACGACCATCGGATTGCGGCGCACCAGGCCGCGCTCGAACGCGAGCCGCGCGAGGCATCGGATTCCGTTGCCGCACATGTCGCCACGGCTGCCGTCGGCGTTGTACATCTCCATCCGGATGTCGGCCTTGCGCGACGGCGCGAGCATGATGAGACCGTCCGCGCCGATGCCGAAGTGGCGATCAGACAGTTTGATCGAGAGTGCCGACGGGTCCGCAGGACGCGCGCGCATCGCAACGACATATATGTAATCGTTGCCGGATCCGTGCATCTTGGTGAATTCGAGCGTTGCCATCGCGCTTATACTCTGTCACGCCGTCTTGAGGTCAACGATATGTTCGCCGCGGATCTGATCCTCGAAGGTATCGCGCTCGCGAATCACGTGAACGTCGGCGCCATCAACCAGCACTTCGGGCGCGCGTGGGCGGCTGTTGTAGTTCGACGACATGACGAAGCCGTAAGCGCCGGCGCTCATCACCGCGAGCAAGGCGCCCTCTTCGGGCTCGGCCATCACGCGCTCGCGCGCAAAGAAATCGCCGCTCTCACAGACCGGGCCCACGATATCCGCAGTCACCGTCTTGCCAAGCTTGCGGCGATCGACGGGAACGATCTCGTGATACGCTTCGTAGAGCACCGGGCGAATCAAATCGTTCATCGCGCCATCGATAACGACGAAGCGCTTCACGTCGGTTTCCTTGTTGTAGAGCACACGCGTCACGAGCACGCCCGCGTTGCCGACCATCACGCGTCCCGGCTCGGTGATAATCTTGAGCCCAAGACCCACGATCGGCTTCAGCAGCGCGTGTGCGTATTCGGACGGCGGTGGCGGTTGCTCCCGGTAGGGAATTCCGAGACCGCCGCCGAGATCGAGATACTTCAGCGGGATTCCGGCGCTGCGGAGCCTGCCGACGATCGCGGCAACCTTCTGTCCCGCTTCGGCGAACGGCGCCATCTCGGTTATCTGCGAGCCGATGTGCGTGCTCAGTCCCACTATTTCGAGCTGCGCCAGCGCGCTCGCTTCCGCGTAGTATTCGTCCACCTGCGAAAGCGGAACGCCAAACTTGCTGTCGCGATGGCCGGTGGAAATGTGCGGATGCGTCCCGGGATCGAGATCGGGATTTACCCGCAGGCTGACCGGCGCGCGCCGCTTCAGCCGGCCCGCGACCTCGGCCACGCGATGCAGTTCCGGGCGCGACTCGACGTTGATCATCAGGATGCCGGCCTCGAGCGCGGCCGCGATCTCTTCGTCAGTCTTGCCGACGCCGGAGAACACAATCTTGCGCGGGTCGGCGCCGATTCGCAGGCATCGCATCAGCTCGCCTACGGAAACGATATCGAAGCCCGCGCCCATCGAGGCGAACAGTTTCAGGATGCTGAGATTCGAGAGCGCCTTCATCGCATAGCAGATCAAATGATCGGTGCCGGCGAAGGCTTCGTCGAAGACCCGGAAATGCCGCCGGAGAGTGCGCGCGCTATAAACGAAAAAGGGCGTGTTGATTCGCCGCGCCAGGTCCGCGACCGGCACGTCTTCTGCGAAGAGTTGATCGTTGCGATATTCGAAGTAGTTCATTGCGATGATGTAGCGATTGGATGAAGTTTCGTTTCTATCATAGCGCAGCCCCGCGAATAAACGGCGCTCGATTCAGTCAGGTTCGCGCCGCTATCACTTCAGCGGAACCGGGGTCGGCACCACGAAGGTGTCGGGGTTCGGCGGAGCCGATGCATTCTTGCGCACAATCTCCACATCGTTCGACGGTTCACTGACGTAACCGTCGGTCGTGCTGGAAGTCACCTGGTAGTGATAGGTCTTGCCGATGATGGTCGAGCCATCGATAAACGTGAAAGTGTTTTGCACCTGGAAGCGCCCTTCGTCATGCACCTGGATGTCGCCGATCTGCTCAGCGGGCTTCCCCTCCTGCGCGCGCGAGATTGAGAAGCTGCCGAGGTCCTTCATCTTCGCGCCGCCGGCGTAGCTTTCCGGGCGAATCCAGGTCAGCCGAATTCCCTCTTTCGCGTTGGCGGCCTCGAGCCCAACGATTTTCTCGGGACGCGCAGCCTCCGGTGGTATCGGCTGAGACTTCACACCGCATCCGGGAACCACGTTCGCAAGGACGGCAATCATGAGCCCGAGCGTCAACCATTTCGCGCCGTTGCGTTTCCGATTCATCGGCCTCCGAGCTCCTTGAGGCGGCGCTTGACTGTGGACGGCGCCGGACCGCCTTCGATCGTTCGCCGCGCGACCGAGTTCTCGGCTCGAAGAATCGCGATCGCATCGGCGCCAAACGCGCTCGAGTGCCGTCGCAACTCCGCGATGCTCAAGTCCTCGAGCGTCCTGCCCGCTTCCGCCGTTTCGCGGACTATCGCGCCGACAATTTCATGCGCCTGCCGAAAAGCAGTGCCGCGACCGACCAGGTATTCCGCGAGATCGGTCGCTAGCGCAAATCCCCCAGCCGCCGCCCGCATGCGCTTCGCATCAAACCGCAACGCCGGCCACAATTTTGCGAACAAATCGAGCGCGGGCTTCAGCGCGTCGAGCGCGTCGAATGCGCGCTCTTTGTCTTCCTGCAAGTCCGAGTTATAGGCGAGCGGGAGGCCCTTCAACACCGTGAGCATCGCGACCAGATCGCCGATCACGAGGCCGGTCTTGCCGCGGATCAATTCGAGCAGATCGGGATTCTTTTTCTGCGGCATCATCGAGCTGCCGGTCGAAAATTCGTCGGGGAGCGCCGCGAAGCC
>NZ_DATDGQ010000115.1:0-1962 GCF_036522015.1 Binatus sp. (SeqCode) | reverse complement strand
GGCTTCGTCGTAGCCAAGCATCAGGTTCATGTTCTGGACGGCCTGACCCGAAGCGCCTTTGCCGAGGTTGTCGATCGCGGTTATCACGAGCAGCGTTTCGCTGCGGCGATCGAGGATGAACGCCAGCTCGCAGTAGTTCGTCGCCCGCACATTGCGTAGCTCCGGCAGTTCTCCCGGCTTGAGGATTCGCACGAAGCGGGACTTGGCGAAGCTGGCCTCGAAGGCTGCGTGAACGTCGCTCTCGGTCGTACCGGCCCGCGGGCGCATGAAGATCGAGCTCAGCAGGCCGCGCGTGATCGGCAGCAGGTGCGGCACGAACAGCAGCGCGATGTCGCGGCCGAGCGCGGCGGAGATTTCCTGCTCCATCTCGGGGACGTGGCGATGGTTGCCGACCTTGTAGGCGCGGAAATTCTCGTTGACCTCGGCGAAGAGCTGCTCAATCGACGCTGCGCGGCGCGCACCGGTCGTACCGGATTTAGCGTCGATAATGATCGATGACGGCTCGATCAGGTCGCGCCTGATTAGCGGCAGCAGCGCGAGCAACGCGCCGGTCGGAAAGCATCCTGGAGTGGCGACGAGGCGCGCCTCGCGAAGTTCATGGCGATGAAACTCGCTGAGACCGTAAACCGCTTCCTTGAGGAGCTGCGGCGCGGGATGCTCGATGCCGTAAGTGGTGCGGAACTGCGCCGCATCCTTGAAACGATAATCCGCGGACAGGTCCACGACCTTTATGCCCGCTTTAATCAGTTCAGCAGTATGGGCGGTGCCGACGGTCTCGGGCAGGCACGAGATGGCAACTTCGGCGCGGCCTTGCACCAGGTCCGGCCGCAATTCTTCGAACGGCGGCAGGTCGATGCCGGCCATGTGACGATAAACGTCGGCGACCTCGCGCCCGGCGTAATGCTCGGAGGTGAGCACGCTCAGCTCGACGAACGGATGGCTCGAGAGGATGCGCACCGCCTCGATACCCGAGTATCCAGAGGCGCCAACCACAGCCACCTTGACCTTGTCGTTCGTTGCCACTTGGGGAATTTCGATGCTCCTTAGCGAGTCGTTGTAGAAACTACACGGTTATCACGATCGAGCGTACCGAGGCCAGTTAAGGGGTCACTTGGTCTCGAACTCGAAGACCATCTCGGTCGGCGGATGGTCGGGGTCGGCGGCGAGTTTATCCAGGTAAATGCGCACCGGAGTGTCATCGGGGTGCGTCTCACCGAGTTGTTCGAGCTCCTGTCGCGCGGAAGAAACATTACCCGCGCGAATCATCGAAAGCGCATCGGCGAAATGGTTATAGAACGCAGGATCGACGCTGTCGTTCTGTCGCCCGGCAACGTGAACGATCGGCACGAAAAGCTGTTTGCCTTTGACCTTGACCAGCCCGAGCTCGCGCCCGATGTAACCGCCGCCGGCTTCAGTGTAAGTCTCGCGGCTGACCAGCAGATGCACCTTGAAATGGCGAGTGAGGCCTTCCAGCCGCGAGGCGAAGTTGACCGTGTCGCCAATGACCGAGTAGTCGAAACGGTTTTCGCCGCCGAGATTGCCGACCACGACGTCGCCAGTCGAAATGCCGATGCCGATGTCGAGATCTGCGAAGCGCGGATCGTTGGTCTGAAGCACGTGCAGGTTCTCGAGCATCTTGAGCGCGCAATCGATCGCGGAGCGCGACGGATTTTCGAGATCGTTGGGCGCGCCCCAGAACGCCATGATTCCATCGCCCATCAGCTTGTCCACCACGCCGCCCGTTTTGAAAATCACGTCGATCATCGACGTCATGTAAGTATTCAGCAGCGCGAGCAGGTCCTCGGGCGTGGTCTTTTCGGCGCGCTTGGTGAAACTGACGATATCGGCAAAGAGAATCGCGAGGTGACGCCGCTCCGTTTGAATTTGTCAGGAGTTGGGCACGCGCGCCTCACAGTCGCCGCTATCCGGGCTTGATCGAAGGCCCGATTGTGGCGGTGGATC
>NZ_DATDGQ010000114.1:0-10644 GCF_036522015.1 Binatus sp. (SeqCode) | reverse complement strand
GGCGCTCGTCACGCGGCCGACTTCCTTGCCATCGAGGGTAAGGACCGCTCCAGCGGCGGGGAAGTCCATATCATTGAACTTAAGTCCGAACATCCGTTTTTTCAAACCGCCGCGCGCGGTCGCCCGTTCGATCGTTTCCTGGCCGAGGTAACATCCCTTGTTGAAGGAAATCGCGCGATTGAGGCGCGCCTCGAGCGCGATCGTTTTGTCCGTGGTATCGACGCCGACGCGCGCAACGCCATTCTCGATGCGAATGACTTCCAGCAGTGACGAATCGATGCTGCGCGAGTGCGGCGTCTTCGCCAGAATTGCAGCGATAGTCGAATCAACGGAAGCTCGCGCGGCGATCAAGGATGCTGCGGGCCCGCCGTAACGAGGCAGATTGCCCACGAGCAAGCTGGAAGCCTCGATGAAGGACCATGGGGCAAGCGACGCCACGCCGGCTGCGTCGAGTGCGGCCGGCCCTTCGACATCGATGACCGCAAGATCGGTGGCGTCCTCAAATTCCACGTCGTCGGCGACCAGTAACTTTTCGAGATGCTCATGCGTGCGTGACCATGCGTCGGCGTCGATGTCGAGCAGGAGCGCGTCGGGAGTCACCCAGATGAACGCGTCGGCAATCACGTGCGCATGCTCGGTGAGAAAGAGTGCGGGCAGAATGGCGCCGGGCTTCGCGCCACTTACGTCGGCGGTGCACATCCCGTGGAGGAATGGGGCGCGATCATCGCCAGTCACGCGCACGAGGATTCGCCCGTCGAGGTGGAGGATACCCGCGGCTGGGCGATCGATGGATTCGGGATGCGGCATGTAAGATCAAGATACTAGAAAGCGTAACTAGGAACCTAACCCTAACCCCTTCCCGAGCGGGAAGGGGGACCGGATTGTGAAGGCGGGGGGCGGGGGCGGATTGAAGGGGTTTTTTGGCTAGGTTCAACTGAGGGGATTTGACTATAATTTAAACCATCGGTAGGGGGAAATTTATGGGCGTGTTTATCCTCGGGTTGATTGTCGGTGCCGGTGGGGCGCTTGCGCTCTTTATCTATGACGAGGGAGATTTGTTTCTGAAGCTCTCTCGACGGATTAAGCAGACGGCAGAACGCTATAGGGAAACGCCATAACACTGCGGGGCTAGTGGGGTGATCAATTTCGTCGCGCATGGAACCGGCGCGCGAGTGACGCGCACCGAATTCGCCTCATGGCGGATCGCGTTTCCTATAGCATTGATCGTCCTGGCCGCGGCGGGTGTCATCTCGCGGCAATCCTTTGCGCAGGACGCTCAAGCGCAGGCGCTCGAGTTGAGCGATCATGCATTCGCGATGCTCAATGCGATCAATGCGTCGTCGACCAAGGCCGGCCCGATCCTGGCGCCCGCAGCCAGCCTGGCCGGAGATGCGCAAACGCTGTCCACGGCTTTGGGCGCGCACGACAACGCCAGCGCGAGCGGCGCGATGACGTCGATACTCAGCGATCGGGATCGGATAGAAGCCGCGGCGAAGCTTGCGGGTGGTAATTATCCTGAGCAGTGGACCGGTATCAGGGAAAAAATCGCGGCGCTCGAAAAGCAGGTGCCCGCGGCGAAGGGACACCCCGTGCTCAGCGAGGTGCCCGAGTCGCATGCCTCGGTCGCGGCGCCGGCTGGAGAATCGATGGCCGCGGCGCCCAAGATCGAGATCGCATCGCGGGTCTTCCAGGCTGGAAAGGTGCGAGTAAAAGGCTTCTTCGAAGGCACCGACCTCAAGTCGGCGGGAATTTTCGACGGCGATACGAAGAGCAGGGATATCGACGTCGCGAGTACGCCGGGCGAGCAGCGAATCAACTTCGATTTCTCGATTGAGCAGCCCTCGCCGACACAGTCGATTCGCGTCGCCGACGTTTACGGCCGCGAAGCGCAGGCGATGGTTTCGCCGAATCCCGCGGCAGTCGGCCCGATGAAGGGTAGTGAGGAGATGATTGAAGTCGATCCGGGCGCGACTGCGTCGCGCGGCGAGGCGGGTCCTTTGGCGGAGAGTCCTCTTGCGTCGGCGGGTCCCTCGAGGGGTAGCAACACTGCGGAGATTGCGCGGCCTGGCGATGAACTCTCGCCGTCGCGGCGTCATATCGAGGCGAACTCGTCGCTCGGGCCGCTGACCAATGTGCAGATCAACGTGATCGACGCCGAAGAATTAATGTCGGCGCCGGGAAATGTCGAAGTGGTCGGGCAGATTGCGGGACCGGGTGTGCGTCATGCTGGGGTTTACGTCAACGGCAAGCTGGTCAAGCCGATACCGGTCAGCACGGGCGGCTACAGCGCCTTCGATCTGACGTTCCCGATGCCGGCGGGTAGCGACGCGAAGATTCGCGCCTACGGCAACGGCAACGATTTCGTCGAAGCGTCGGTGGACACGGTCGGTGGCGGCAGCGGCATGTCGGAATATCGCAATCCGCCGATGTACGCTGCGCCGTACGGTGCTTATCCGCCGTCGCCCTACTACCGGCCCAATCCGTACGCGTACGCGAATCCGTATGCGCCGGGCTACAATCCGTACGCCCCGGGTTACAATCCTTATGCACCGAATCCGAATCCGTACGGATACCCGCCCGGCTACGGTCCTCCGCCGTACGGCACGCCGCCGCCGTCGAAGCCGTGGTACAGCAAACTGCTTCCCTAGTGCGCACGATGAAACCTCGTCTTGCCGCCGCGCTCGCGCTTGTGGGCGCTGCTATGGCCGCGCTCTCCGGATGTAGCGCAGTCGCGGATTACAACCGAATGCTGGAAGAAAACCAGAGCGGGCATCAAGCGGCGATGGACGAATATTCGTATTGTGTCGGGTATAACAACTGGGGCTCCCCGTCCGATTGCGGGCGCCTACTTTCGGCAGTGGACAGTACCGTCCTACTAGACCCTCCCATCCCATCACCGAAATTAAAGTAAGACAGTCGCAGTTTCAAATTCAGACACTCAGGTCCAAATTAAGACAGTACCCGCGGCTGGCGCGAACTTGCCGCGCGCCTTGGGCTTGCGTAATATTCCCTTCTTAACCTTCGTCCTTATCGAGAGTGTCCAAAGCAATGCTGATTCAAGCGACGCAACTGCGCCCGGGTATGATTGTCGAGTACAACAAAGACCTGTGGCGGATCATGACGATCACGCATATCACGCCCGGCAACTGGCGCGGGATGGTGCAGACCAAGCTGCGTAACATCAAGACCGGCTCGCAGACCGAGAACCGGTTTCGCTCGGAAGATCGCGTCGAGCGGGTGATCCTGAATCAGAGCAAGATGCAGTTCCTCTACCAGGACGGCGACGATTTCCATTTCATGAATACCGAGAATTACGAGCAGATCACGATTCCCAAGGAGCTGATCGAGGACGTGGTCGGGTTCCTGACGCCGAATCTCGAAGTCGAAGTCGAGTTTTACGAAACGACGCCGCTCAACGTGACGCTGCCGAAAACCGTCGCGCTCAAGGTGGTGCAGACCGACCCGGGAATGAAGACCGCGGCGGTGAACAATACGCTGAAGCCGGCGACGCTCGAGACCGGGATGACGATCAACGTGCCGCATTTCGTCACCGAAGGCGACACGATCACGATCAACACCGAGACGAAAGAGTACCTGTCACGCTCGAAGTAGCACGGGTCGGCAGGTGAATAGCGCGCGGCAGACATATAGAAGTGCTGCGCGCGATAAAAAGGCGGCACTGCCCGAGCGCGCGCGGCCGCATCCGATAAGATTCGGGCCAAATCTCTACATCGCGCATACGCAGCCGGGGTTCGAGGGAATCGCGGCGGACGAGATCGCGGGACGCATCGCGGGTGCGCGCGAGATCACGCGGCGGGTGGTGCCCGATCGCGCCGGGATGACGATTTTCTTCGCGCCCGCGGCAGAAAAGCTCGGTGTCATCCGGACGGCAGAAGACCTGTTCGGGCTGGCCGGCTACCGCGCCGGAATCGGGCCCGAGAACAAGGAGCTGGACAAAATTCGCGGCGCGGCGCGCGAGGCGCCTCTCGTCGAGCCGGCGCTGGCGGCGCGCGTCAAGGTCTCGCCCGGGACGCGCGCGGGCCGCAGGCTCAAGTTCCGCGTGATCGCGCGAATGGCGGGTGAGCATGAATATCGGCGCGTCGATTTTCAGCGCGCGGTCGAGCGCGGGATTCTCGAGCGCGGCGATCACACCTGGCGGCTGGAAGAAGAGGACGCCGACGTCGAGTTGTGGGCGTCGATGATCGACGCGGAGTTTTTTCTGACGGTGCGGCTCAGCGACGACAAAATGCGGCATCGCGAGTACAAAGCGGCCCATCGCCCGGCCTCGTTGCGTGCGTCGAGTGCGGCGGCGCTCGGATGGCTGTCGGAGCCGCGCGAGGACGACGTGGTACTCGATCCGTTTTGCGGCGCCGGCACGATCCTGATCGAGCGGGCGCATCTGGGGCGGTACGCGATGCTGCTCGGCAGCGATCGCGATGCGGCCGCGCTCGCGGCGGCGCGCGTGAACGTCGGCGCGCGCTACAAGCCGATTCAGCTCGAGAACTGGGACGCCGGCGCGCTTCCGCTCGGCGACGGGAGTGTGAGTAAAATCGTCACCAACCTGCCGTGGGGATTGCGCTACGGCTCGCACGGCGAGAATCGAAAACTCTACCCGCTGTGGTTTCGCGAGTTCGCGCGCGTGCTCAAGAGCGGCGGCGTGATGGTGCTGCTGACCTCGGAATGGCGGCTGATGCGCGAGCTCGAGCGCACACGCAAGATCGCGCCGAGCAAAATCATCCGCGTGTCGGTGCTGGGAAAGCCCGCGGCGATTTACATCTGCCATAAAGCATAACGCGCCAACACTAGTTCAATGCGAAACCCGCCGTGGGTTTCACGCTTCCTTGGACGGGGGTGACCCCTGCACCCAGTGTTAAGAGAGTTCGCCCTACTTTGCCGGCGAGAAGAATGCGAGCACTGCGTTAGCGACTGCGTGCGGCTTGCTGCCGTCGATCGGCACAATCCACGCCGACGGCGCGGGGGCAAATCCGAGCGCCTTTTCCGGCGACCCCTCCAATCGCACGCCCGCATAAATGAATGCCGACGAGTCGGGCGCCCAGATGGTGTGCGATACGGCGAGCTGGTCGAAGTAGCGATAGGCGGTCGATTCGTCGGGCGTCGCGAGAAAGTTGCCAAGCGCTTTTTCGAGACCGGTCTTAACGTCAACGACCGACCAGCTATAGTACGGCTTCTCTTGAGGGACTCCGATGAAAGCGACGTGGCGCGAATCGGGCGCAAAGAAAAACGCCGCGACGTCGTCCTTGGTCAGCCACTTCGAATTCGCGGTCGCGATGTCCACCAGCTTTAACCCGTGATAGGTCGGATCCTGCGGCGTGATTGCGGTCGAGTATGCCAGGTGCGCCGAGTCGGGCGCCCACACGAAGCTGTTCTCCCCCACCGGCAGACTCACTACGGAACGCGGATGACTGGCGTCGGCGTCGGCGACCACGATGTTAGATTCGGCGTGGTAGTTTGCGATGTACGCGAGATGCTTGCCGTCGGGCGACCAGGCGGGAGTCTTGAATGGCGTGCGTCCGCTCGACAGCACCTTCACCGTGTTCTGACTCGTCGGCGTCAGGCTCATCAGGGAAACCTTTTCGGTGCGCTCCGAATCGAGCGCCAGCGTATGCAACGCAACCTCGCCGGGCGTGCCCCAATCGAAATACAACGGCATCCCGGTGGTGACGATTCGGACTGGCGTCGATTCCTTGACCTCGGCCAGCACCAGGCTGAGTCCGCGCGGCTCGCCGAGCAGGAACGAAAGATGATTCCCGTCGGGCGTCCAGACCATGTAAACGATACGCTCGGAGCGGCTCTCGAAGATGAGCATGGCCTGGCTGCGCGCGAGATCGTAAACCCACACCGCAAAGGAATCCTCGGCTTGCTTGTGCGTCTCGGCGGAATACGCGATGCGCTGTCCGTCGGGCGAGAATGTCGGCCATCCGTAGTCAGTGCCACCGGCGCCAGGGCCTGCGTCGGGGGCATCGTCGGCGAGCGTGACCGGCATGATCGCGTCGTCGCGCCGGACGTGAATCGCGGCCGCCTTGCACGTGATGCATTTTGGCTGCGCGCATTTTGCGTCGCAGTAGTAGATGTTGGAGTCGGTGCCGACGTAAGTGATCGCGCCCGGCGGCTGTGCTCCGTAAGCATTCGACGCAAGTGTGAAGATAGAAATGACTGCCGCAGCGGTGAAAATTTGCAGGCATGCACAGACGGAGCGCACGGCTGATGTGGTCATCGCGCTTAGAATTGCGCCTGCAAGGGCATCAGCGCAAGAACGATTCGCGATGTGTTGACGGAGGGCGGCCAATCGAGCAAAGTTGTGGACATGCGCTTAGTTGCAATTATTTTCTGCGCCGCGCTGTTTGTCGGTCTGCCTGGAATTTCGCACGCGCAGTACAACGACAACGACCAACAGAATCCCAAGGAATATCACGACGAAGATTCGCAGCCGCTCGCGCTGTTCGCCGACATCCTCTATCCCATCGGCTACGGCCTTGAATGGCTCGTCGCGCGTCCGATGCACTGGGTTGCCAACGACAGTCCCGCAACGCCGGTTTACAGGCCGGTAGGCGGCAACGACATGTCACCGCCGCCGCCGGTGCCAATCATTCCAGACAACACTATGGACCAGACGACGACGTCCACGACTCCGCAGGACTGGTCCCCGACCCGGACGACAGTCACCACCACTACGACGACCGTGAAGCAGCAAGTAGCACCGCCGGCGGCAGCGCCACCGCCGAGCAACCAGCCTGCGCTTCACTGAATTTTCGCGTCTCGCCGAGAAGCTCCACCATCGACCCGACAATGCGAAGCAATCGGGGGTTATCATCGCCCTTGAATGTTGCGTATCTTTGGGTAATAGAATTTTTGCTAATCGGATTCGTCCAATCAGATGTCGATGAGCTAATGCAGGCTCGTCGCGACGTGGGAGGTTGCGTCACTTAGATGGCTGTTGCACTCAAGGAAAAAGCTCCGACCGATCCTGCCGAACTCAAGAAGTGGCGTGAGGACGAACAGGCAAAAGAACGCGCGAAACGCGACAAGGAAAAAACCGAGCTCGGCACCTTGTGGAGCCGTCGCGATTTTCTGGGCGTGCTCGGATGGGCCGGCTTCGGCGTATTCTCGCTGATCGGTCTGCTCGCCGCGGTTCGCTCGGCTTTCCCACGCGTGCTGTTCCTGCCGCCGTCGAAGTTCAAGGCCGGCCTGCCGGACGACTACGTGGTCGGCGAAGTCAGCGAAAAATACAAGCAGGATTTCCGCACCTGGATCATCCGCACCAAGGCTGGCTTCTACGCGATCTTCGCCAAGTGCACTCACCTCGGATGCACGCCGCGATGGCTCAAGACCGAGCAGAAGTTCAAGTGTCCGTGCCACGGCTCGGGCTACTACATCAGCGGGCTTAACTTCGAAGGGCCGGCGCCGCGTCCGATGGATCGATTCAAAATCTACGTCGGCGACGACGGACAGCTGGTGGTGGACAAGTCGGTCGTGTACACGATGGAACCCGGCGTCGATCCCAACGAACAACATCCCGAGAGCATCCTGAAGATCGTCTGACAATAAAATTTTGCGCGACGTGCGCCTTTGTTCCCCTCTCCAGAAGGGAGACGGGTCAGGGGAGAGGTGGTCACGTGCGCGATTCAAGATTCCGCCTCTTTCTTTTCATTCGAGGAGATTTTTGCGATGCCATTAATCAAAGCCGGTAACATCAATCTCAACTACGACACGTTCGGCGACGGCGAGCCGTTGCTGCTGATCATGGGATTTGGGATGTCGGGCGCCGGCTGGATTCCGTCGCTGCCGTTTTTCAGCGGCTTCAAGAGTATCTACTTTGACAATCGCGGAACCGGACTCAGCGACAAGCCAGAGGGTATCTACACCGTCGAGGCGATGGCCGATGACGCGAGCAATCTGCTCAACGCGCTGGGAATCGCAAAAGCAAAAGTGTTCGGCGTGTCGATGGGCGGGATGATCGCGCAGGAGCTGACCCTCCGGCATCCGGAACAGGTCAGCAGGGTCGTGCTCGGATGCACGATGGCTGGCGGCACGACGGCGAAAATGGCGTCACCGGAAATTGTCGAAAAACTGATGACCGCGCAGAAGATGATGCCGACGGATGCCGAGAAGGCTTTCGACATTCTGCTGCCGGTGCTCATGCCCGCGGAGTTCGTCGCGCAGCATCCCGAGATCAAACAGATGATGGTCGCGGGAGCGAAGATGATGCCGCCGACGCCGCCGGAAACCGCGGACCGCGCGTTTGCGGGAATCCAAACGTTCAACGCCTTCGACCGGCTGGGTCAAATCAAATGCCCGGTGCTAATCGTCCACGGCGACAAGGACGTGCTGGTGCCGTCGGAGAACTCGAATCTCATCAAGAGCAAGATCCCGCAGGCCGAGATGTACATAATTCCCGGCGCAGGCCACGCGTTCCAGGCCTCCGACCCAGTCGGGATTCACCAGAAAATCGTGGAGTGGCTGCGCAACTAGGGCAACTACGATAGCTCTACAAAAAAGCTCAGCAGATGCTGCGTCAGCGCGTCGGGCGCTTCTTCGGGGATGAAGTGTCCGCAATCGAGACCCTCGCCCCGCACATCCGTGGCCCACAATTTCCAAATGTCCAGTAGCGATGCGCCTCGCCGGCCGCGCGCGCCCCATAGCGCGAGTAGCGGCATCGTCAGCTTGTGGCCCGCCGCCCGATCGGCCTCGTCGAATTTGCAGTCGCAGGTAATTCCGGCGCGATAGTCCTCGCAGCTCGCATGAATCACTTCGGGATCGCGGAATGATTTGCGATACGCCTCCATCGCCTCGGGGCTGAAGGTGTCGGAGCCTCGCAAGCTCTGTATCACGTGCTCGAAAAAATAGTCCGGGTCTTTGCCAATCAGAGTTTCCGGGAACGGCGCCGGCTGCGCCAGAAAGTACCAGTGATAGAACGCGCGCGCGGCGTACCTGTCCGCACGCTCGAACTGTTCGATAGTTGGAATTACATCGAGGACTGCCACGCGCCGCACCCGCTCCTGATGGTCCAGCGCGAGACGATAGGTGACGCGTGCGCCGCGATCGTGACCGACAATGTCAAACTGATTGAAGCCGAGCGCGCTCATCACCTCGACCATATCGAGCGCCATCGCTCGCTTGGAGTACGGAAGATGATCGGCATCGGTCGGCGGCTTGCTGCTGTCGCCGTAACCGCGCAGGTCGGGAATCACGAGCGTAAAATCTCGCGCGATGCGCGGCGCGACCTTGTGCCAGATGATGTGATTTTGCGGATATCCGTGAAGGAGCAGCATCGGCGATCCAGAACCACCCTGGACCAGCGCGATTTCCGCTCCCGAAGTTTTGATGCGCTTGCGCGCGAAGCCTTCGAACATTTCTATGACCTCCCGTCGTCCGCGCCAGGTGTGAATGCTCTAACTAAGGTGTGACGATCTCTACAGCTCGTTCGAGCGACACAGCGCCGGGATCGAGCAGCACCGTGATCGCTTCTTCTTCCCAGCTTGAAGACGGGAGCGACAGAGGATCTTCGGGGCGCAGGCGATGATCGACGACCATGCGCGCGAGGATCATCCGGCGAGCGTCACAGCCGTTGGCGCCGGCGGTCGCACCTTCCCACGTCATCAGCGCCGCGCTCGCTACGTTGTAGAGGGCGTCGGTCGCGAGGCGCGCCAATCGTTCATGCTTTGGTTTTGCCGCGACGTCGCCAGCGAATGCCACCGCGCGATCTATTAGCTTTTCGATCTCAGAGCGGAAATCCGCCGGAGCTGCAGTCGCTGCCTTAAGCTTGGCTTTCAGGGCGCGAGCGAGCGTTTCGTGACCGCCGGATTTGGCGACTGCGCGATTAATCACGTCGAGCGCGTTGATGTTGCTGGTGCCCTCCCACAGCACGCCGATGTGCGCGTCGCGGATGAGCCGCGAGTTGACCCAATCCTCGATGTAGCCGTTGCCGCCGCGCACCTCCATCGCGCCGGTCGCGACGCGGATGTTGTCGCGGCACGCGCGGAACTTCAGCACCGCGGTCAGGATACGCATCACGCGCTCGGCTTCCGCGTCGCCGGCGCGCGCACGATCCATCATCGTCGCGTCGTAGGTGAAAACGGAGAGCGCCTGCTCGGTCGGTACCATCAGCTTCATCAACTGGCGCCGCAGCAGTGGATGCTCGATGATCGGTTTCCCGAACGCCGCGCGATGACGCGCGACTTGCAGCGACTCGTTGAGGCATCGGCGCATCATGCCGGCGGCGCGCGCGCCGTGCGACATGCGGCTGAGATTCACCATGTCCATCATCTGGCGCAGTCCGCGGTCGAGCGCGCCGAGCTGGTAGGCGATTGCGCCTTCGAGCACGACTTCGCCGCTCGCCATCGAGCGCGTGCCGAATTTGTCCTTGAGCCGCGCGATTCGATAGTTGTTGCGTTCGCCGTTTTCCAATCGCCGCGGCATCAGGAAGAGCCCGAGCCCGCGCGAGCCGTTGGGCGCACCGTCGGGACGCGCCAGCAACAAAACAACGTCGCCGTCAACCGCAGAGCAAAACCATTTGTCGCCGTAGAGCCGCCAGAAATCGCCTTCGCGCTTCGCAACCACCGCGCTGTTGCCCAGGTCGGAGCCGCCCGCTCGCTCGGTCATGTACTGCGCGCCCTTGAAAATCTC
>NZ_DATDGQ010000113.1:0-4193 GCF_036522015.1 Binatus sp. (SeqCode) | reverse complement strand
GCCTGGGTCGTATCCGACGATGCCGCCGAAGGCGGCGCGCCGGGCACTCCGCCGGTCACGCTAATCGAATCGTCATTTGAGTCGTCGCTGTTCGCGGCTTGCGGAGCCGACGCCGACGGCGCCGTCGAACTGGCGGGCGCGTTGCGAATCGAGTCGCCGACCGTGCCCGACCCCTGCACCGCGGCCCCCGCATCCGGCGACCCCATCGGCGCGTTGACGCCGTCCTGCGCCCACCCCGGTGATGCGAGCGCGATAGCTACTATCGCTGCCGCGGCGATACGCGCCGCCCGGCTAACTTTGCTTGGGTTTTTCACTATTGCTCTTCGGCATCACTTCAGTCTGAACCTGCGTATGAAGGTCGAAGACCCGCGTCTTGGGATGCCCACTGAGTCCGACGCCCGTCACTTTGAGTCCGTCGCCGATGACCGTCACGAGACCCGGCGCCTCGACCTTGTCGTCATCAGGCATGAAGGTCGCCGAATCGGTGCTGAGAACGTAGTCGCCAAAATGAATTACCGTGCCGCCGGTTAGATACGCCTTCGTCACGTGATTCCCGTTCATGGTCAAATCGGCATGTGGCGAGTTGACGACCACCGGCTTGCCGTCCGACGAGACCATCGTGACGACGGCGTCGGTCAGTTTCAGCATCGTCTTGTCGGCCGAGTAGTCCGCCTCGCCTGCGGTCAGGACCCATTGGCGCTCGCCGGCTTTCATCTGCGTCCAGTGGAAATTGTGCGCCCGCAGGAGCGTCCCAGGCACCAGTCCGGCGGCGGTCTGCAAGACTTGAGTGGCCGAGCGATGGCGTACGACCCAGATGGTCGCGACCAGCAGGACGACCAGCGCCAACGCGCCAAAACCTGCCAGCGCCTTAGCAATTCGCTTGGGACTCAAGTTCAACTTCTCCGATCCTCACGGTATCAAGCGCCTTTTTTCAAGTAAACCAAGCGGCCGTCCGGCATCATACTTGCAATTCGCGGCGCTCTTGCACTCACTATTATCCAAGCACCAACCGCGATCTCACGCCAATCTGATTGATTCCAGATCAGTCGGCCTCGTGAGCAACGTGATGGATTCGCTTGAGGGTTTCGAGCAAGGCAGGCAAGTCGGCGAGCCGATATGAATTGGGACCGTCACTGAGCGCGCGGTCGGGGTCCTCGTGCACTTCCATGAAAATCCCGTCGATTCCGGCGGCCGTCGCCGCGCGAGCGAGCGGTGCTACGAACTCGCGCTGACCGCCTGAGCGCTCGCCGCCCTCGCCCGCTCCGGGAAGTTGCGCCGAATGAGTCGCGTCGAAGACGACCGGGTAGCCGAAGCTGCGCATGATCGCGAGCGAGCGCATGTCGGAGACGAGATTGTTGTAGCCGAAAGAAAATCCGCGCTCGGTCAAAATAATTCGCCGCGTGCCGGCGCTCTCCGCCTTCGCGACCGCCGCCTTCATGTCCCACGGCGCGAGGAACTGCCCCTTCTTGATGTTAACTGCGCATCCGGTCTTCGCGGCCGCGTCGATCAGATCGGTCTGGCGCGAGAGCAGCGCGGGAATCTGGATCACGTCGACGACTTGCGCGGCGGCTGCGGCTTGCGACGGTTCGTGGATGTCGGTCAGCACGGCAACGCCCGCCTCGCGTTTCACGCGCGCGAGAATTTCGAGTCCGTCGATCAGACCCGGCCCGCGAAACGAGCTGTGACTCGAGCGGTTGGCCTTGTCGAATGAAGATTTGAAAACGAATGGCAGCTTGGCGCGGCGCGCGATATCAGCGAGCTTGGTTGCGTGCCTGATGCATGAGTCGTAACTCTCGATCACGCACGGACCCGCGATCAGCACGAGCTCCGGCCCGCCAAACACGGCGTCGCCGGCTTTGACCTGGGCGACGTTCACGAAACCGATCTGAGCTCCCGCACCTTCGATTGCTTCACCCCGAGCTCCGCGCGGCGCTGCACGGCCGCCCGAATCAATCCGCGAAACAGCGGATGGCAATCAAGCGGGCGCGATTTCAGCTCTGGGTGGAACTGGCCGCCGAGAAACCACGGATGCCCCTTCAACTCCATTATCTCGACCAAGCTGTTGTCTGGTGAGATGCCGGTCGCGACGAGTCCGACTTTTTCGAGCTGCTCGCGATACGAGTTGTTAACTTCCCAGCGATGCCGATGGCGCTCGGAGATGCGCGCCTTGCGATACAGCGACGCCGCGATCGAACCCGACGTGAGCACTGCCGGATACGCGCCGAGGCGCATCGTGCCGCCCTTTTTCGAAACGTCCTTCTGCGAGTCCATTATATGGATGACGGGATCGGGCGAGTCGGGCGCGTTCTCTGACGTGTTGGCGCGCTTGAGGCCGAGCAGATTGCGCGACGCCTCGATCACCATCATGTGCAGGCCGTAGCAGATGCCGAGAATCGGCACGCCGTTCTCGCGCGCGTAGCGAACGGCGCGAATCATACCCTCGGTGCCGCGCTCGCCGAAGCCGCCGGGGACGATTATCGCGTGCGCCTGCGCCAGCCGCTCTTCAACGTTTTGCTTTTCCAGCTCTTCGGAATCGACGTAGTCGATATTGACCCGCGCCTCGTTGCTGATGGCGCCGTGCGCGATCGCCTCGTGCAGGCTCTTGTACGCGTCCTTCAGGTTGACGTACTTGCCGACCACCGCGACGTTTACCGTAAGCTTCGGACTCTGCGCGGTCTTGACGACTCGCCGCCACTTCGAGAGGTTCGGCTCGCCGGTCCAGATGTTGAGCTTCTCGCACACGCGCTGATCGAGTCCATCATCGTGATAACGCAACGGCGCTTCGTAAATCGTCGGCACATCGGGCGCCGAGATGACGCAGTTATCCTCGACGTTGCAAAAGTGTGCGATCTTCTCCTTGATTTTTTTATCGAGTTGTCGGTCGCATCGGCAGAGCAGGATGTCCGGCTGGATCCCGAGCCCGGTCAGCTCTTTCACGCTGTGCTGCGTGGGCTTGGTCTTGAGCTCGCCCGCGGTTGGGATAAACGGGACCAGCGTCAGGTGCAGGTACAAAACATTTTCGCGGCCGTGATCCCATCGGAACTCGCGCGCAGCTTCGAGGAACGGCAGGCTCTCGATATCGCCGACCGTCCCGCCGATCTCGACGATGATCAGATCCGAGCCCTCGGCAGCGGCGAGGATGCGGCGTTTGATCTCGTCGGTGATATGCGGAATCACCTGCACGGTCGCGCCCAGATAGTCGCCGCGCCGTTCCTTCTGAATGACGGTGTCGTAGATCTGGCCGGTGGTGCAGTTGTTGCGCTTGCCCATCGGCGTCTGCACGAAGCGCTCGTAATGGCCGAGGTCGAGATCGGTCTCGGCGCCGTCGTCGGTTACGAAAACTTCGCCGTGCTGGGTCGGACTCATCGTGCCGGGATCCACGTTGATGTAGGGATCCATCTTGAGCATCGTGACCTTCAAACCGCGAGCCTCGAGCAGCGCGCCGAGCGACGCGGCGGCCAAGCCCTTGCCGAGCGACGAAACCACGCCCCCGGTTACGAAGATAAATTTGGTTTTTCCCCGCTCCACGCTGAATCCCTCCCCATCCTCAACGAGTTGAATCCGACGCCGCGTCGCGGGCGCGCACCAGGTCGTCCGCGGTATCTACTTCAAGCGACGGCGCCACCGACTTGACCACTCTAATAACGTAACCATGCTCCAGCGCACGCAACTGCTCGAGCTTTTCGATGCTCTCGAGCACGCCCGCGGGAAGGGCGGCGAATTTCATCAGGAAATCGCGCCGGTACGCATAAACACCGATATGGCGAAGCGCCTCTTTGGCCATCCCGCCGTCACGCGCATGTGGAATCGGGCTTCGCGAGAAGTATAGCGCGTTCCCGTCAGCGCCGCACACGACCTTCACCTTGTTGGGATCGGTCCATTCGAGAAGATCGATAATCGGCGTCGCCAGCGTCGCCATTTGAATCGACGCATCGGCGCGCATCGCCTCCGCCAGCGCGTCGAGATCGACGGGCGCGATGAACGGCTGGTCGCCCTGCACGCCGAGATAGACGTCGGCGACGATCTTCGACGCAACCTCAGCGATTCGATCGGTGCCGCTCGCATGCGCCGGCGAGGTCATCATCGCCTCGCCACCCGCCGCGCGCACGGGCGCCGCGATTCGCTCATCGTCGGTCGCAACGACCACGCGCGCGATCGTTTTCGCCTTCGATGCTTGCCGCCACACTCGCACG
>NZ_DATDGQ010000112.1:0-21129 GCF_036522015.1 Binatus sp. (SeqCode) | reverse complement strand
TTTCGATTTGCCGTCGAACCTGGGCGGCACGTGCACGATGAACGTGCGCGTCATCTTATGAACGCCGGCGCCGAGCTCGAGCGATTCGTTGTGATTACCCGGCGTCGGCACCGGTTGATTCGCCGGCACGCCCGCCGTCGCGGAAATTACCGCGGCCGCAAACATCGCCGCGGCGACGACGGATGAAATTCTGAGACTGCGCATGGCTCAGCACCCCCGAAGGTTCAGTTCAATGTACGCCGCGGCCTGCAACGCCGTTTCAAGGTGCAACTCGATTTTTGATTTGGTAGCGTGAACTGTCGGAGGATTAAACGTTGCGCATTGCACTGCTCGGCCAGGCTGCATTCGCGGAAAAAGCGCTCGCGGCGCTCGTCGAGCACGGCGACGAGATCGTTCACGTTTTCGCGCCGCCCGATTCGCCCGCCGGCAAAGCGGATCCGCTCGCGGCCAAGGCGCGCGCAATGAACCTGCCGCTCAGCCAGCCCAAGTCGTTCAAGAACGACGCCGCCTTCGAGCATTTCAAAACGCTGGACGCCGACCTGGCCATACTCGCCTTTGTCACGCTGATAGTTCCCGACCGGATTCTCTACGCGCCGCGCCACAAGTCGATTTGCTTTCATCCTTCGCTGCTCCCGCGCCATCGCGGCGCCAGCGGGATCAACTGGGCGATCATCCAGGGCGACGCGGAAACCGGAGTGACGTGGTTCTGGCCCGACAAGGGCATCGACACCGGCCCGATCCTTGTTCAGAAACGTGTACCGATCCCCGAGAACGATACCGTGGGCTCGATTTACTTCAATACGCTCTTCCCGATGGGCATCGACGCGATGATCGAGGCGGTCGATCTGATCAAGTCGGGCACCGCGCCGGCAATCGTGCAGGACGAAAGCAAGGCAACCTACGAGCCGCCATGCCGCGATGAGCACGCGAGGATCGATTTTGCAAAACCAGCGCGCGAAGTCTTCAACCTGATTCGCGGATGCGACCCGCAACCCGGCGCATTTGCCAGCCTCGGCGACAAACGCCTGCGCCTGTACGAAGCGACGTTTTCAGCAACCAGCTCGCAAGGCGAACCGGGCACGATTGTCGCCGTCGATGCTGACGGCATGAAGATCGCGCTGACCGGCGGCACGATTACAATCAAGCGAGCGCGAATCGATCCGAATCCGAAGAAGGTCGCACCAACCGAACTGGCCGCCACAGGCGATCTCCAAGTCGGTACAAAGTTGACGTAAGACTTCTGCGCATCGCTCATTTCGCCTTAAGCCTCGGATCATCGCCTGCGACACATTGCGATTCCGTCGTTCGTCTGGTCATTTCCGACTTACTGAGCGGACGCATCTTCGCCTTCCTGGTTGCCTTCGCGGCGGCTTGATATTCGGCTGGGGTCATCGGGTTTTGAATTGCATCTTTCAGGGAGTCATCGCATTGCTTCTCGGACTCGAAGCCCACGCCTTTTCTCCACTTCGACAACGATGCGTGAGCATCAACTCTATTGTCGGCGCCGATCGGCGGAATCATCAGGTACCAGACGACGATCGCGAGTGCGGTGGCGTGGCGAGCCTTCATGCGCGTTCTCTATCACATTGGGTGCAGGGGTCACCCCTGGCCAAGGAAGCGTGAAACCCACGACGGGTTTTACTACAAGTAGTTATCTTTCGCACCGCTGCTGTTCTCTCTGAGCCCTTTGCGCTACGATCCGTCGCTGTTGGAGAGGTGTGGTATGCGACTCTGCATCGGGACGGCCAAGGGCATTGTGATTCTGGATCCTTCGCGCGGTGCGACGCCGCTGATGGTGCTTGCCGATCCGTCAGCGGTCTGGTGCATGGCGCAGGACTGTGCCGATCCCAATCTCATCTACGCCGGCTCGACCGAGCAAATCCGCGGCAAGGGCACCCTCGCACGCTCGACCGACGGCGGCCGCACCTGGACCGACGTCACTCCCCCGCTCGCGCGCGAAGAGGAAGTCTGGTCGGTGGCCGCGTCGCCCGCCGTGAAGGATCGCGTATTTATCGGGACCTCGCACGCGCGTCTGTTCCGCAGCGATGATCGCGGGCGCATCTTCAAGGAGTCCGACGGCTTCCTGAAAATTCCGGGGCGCGACCGCTGGACGTTTCCGCCGCCGCCCCATATTCCGCACGTGCGTTCGATCGCTTTCGATCCGCATGAGCCGTCCACCATGTACGTCGGCGTCGAGGAGGGCGGCATCTTCCGCTCGCGCAATGACGGCGCGACTTTCGAGCCGCTCAACGACGGACTCTACGCGGACATTCATACGGTCGCGGTGGACTCGCGCGATTCGCGCCGCCTTTACGCCACCACCGGCGCGGGTTTCTTCGTGTCCAGCAATGCGGGCAAGTCGTGGGAGCAGGTGACGCGCGGTCTCAACCGCACTTACACCATCCCGCTGCTCGTGAGCGCGCCGGACCGCGACGATGTCTTCACGGCGGCCGCGATGGGTCCGCCGCCGAGCTGGCGCGTCGGGCCGACCGGCGCGGACGCGATCCTGTTCCGCAGCGCCGATCGGGGCGAGAGCTTTACGCCGATTTCCGCTGAACAGAACTTCGGACGCGGGATGGTGATGCGGCTAAAGGCCGATCCGGAAAACGGCGGCTTCTTCGCGGTCTGCAACGACGGTGCCGTGGTCCGCGCAAGTACCGACGGGTCGTCGCTCGCAACCATCGCCGAGAAACTGCCGTCCGCTTACGACCTCGTGATAATTCCCTGAAGCAGCATTTCGGAAAACCTGTGCGGTGGTTAGCCGCTATCGCAGACTTTGAATCCGATCTTCATTTGACCGAAATTCTCATTTACGTAGATTGAATAGTGGAACTCTGCCTGGCACGACGCTCGCCTCGGCCAATGCATAGGTGTGTCACGCAGAGGTGACGATGAATATTCAGCAGGCAATGACTAGCTATGAGCGTTGGATGCGTAGCCGCATAACGGTCATCGAATCCGACCTCAGATCGAAGCACGAGCAGATGAAGAGCGGCCTGTTCTACTTTTTTCGCGGCACGTTCTTCCGCTGGGCTCAACTGTGGCCCGAGCTATGTCCTGATCTCAATCGCGCGCCGAAGGTTATCGGAGTTGGCGATCTTCACGTCAATAGCTTCGGTACCTGGCGCGACGCGGAAGGCCGTATGGCGTGGGGAGTTGACGACTTCGACGATTCCTATCCCTTGCCGTATACCAGCGACCTGGTGCGGCTAACGGCCAGCCTTAAGATAGTTAATGACTTAGGCGATCTGAATACCAGGTTGAAGATTGGTTGCGATATCATTTTGGAGGCCTATCAGTCGACGCTCAAAGCCGGAGGGTGTCCAATTGTGCTGGCCGAACGCGAAGCGACAATGGACCATCTAGGTGTTGAGTCCATCGATCCGCCGGAGGATTTCTGGAAAAAGCTGAATAGCCGCCCAACTGTCCGGCATGATATACCTCCCGACGCCAAGCGAGCGCTGGAAGGGACTCTTCCCGACGATACTCTCGACTATAGGATCGTATTGAGAAAAGCAGGGATGGGCAGCCTCGGGCAGCAGCGTTTTGTCGCGATCGCTGAATGGAACGGAGGCTGCATCGCCCGAGAAGCAAAGGAGATGATTCCATCGTCATGCGCATGGCTCGATAACCATGGCGGGAACCGCAATCCCTACTATGAACAAGCTATCGCCAACGCAGTGCGAGCGCATGATCCGTTCCAGAAAACGATCGGCAGATGGATAATTCGCCGGCTTTCACCGGATTCGAATCCGGTTGAGATTGCATGCTTGCCAAAGAAGCGCGACGAGAAAGTACTCCTACATGCTATGGGTGCTGAAGCGGCCAATGTCCACCTGGGAAGCAAAGGGCGCGTCAAAGGCATCCTGAAGGATCTTCATAACCGAAAATCCAATTGGTTGCGCTCGGCTTCCAAGGCTATGGCCCAAGCTATCGAAAAGGATTGGAAGGACTACAAACAGTCTTAGGACTCAGACTCCAGGTATTGCGACAGCGATCCTACGTCACCCTCCGCGCTTTTGACCCGCACTCGCGATGGTCGTAGTATCCCGATGCCTTCAGGGCATGGCAGGCAAGGCGGAGCATCTTGACTATCTTCGACCCGCTGGGACTCGGCGCTCTCGGATGCGGCATCGTTGTCGCACGCTATATCTTCGCGAAAATCGAGCAGCGCACCCTCCGCGTTTCAGATCCCAGACCCTCGACCCGGCTGCCCAGCCACGTTGACACTGAACGGATGGTGTTCCTGGTGTTTGCCGCCGAATGGATCATGCTGGCTGTCTTCGTCTTCGCCGACCGGCTTCCTGCCGAGCTCGAAAGGTTCGTCAGGCTCGGCTGCGCGTCATCGGCCGGCACGCTGATTCTTTTTCACGTGCGATGTGTGATTCGATTGAAGCGCCTCGGCCTTTTCGATCCGCACGACGAGCACTACGGCCCCGGTCACGGCGCTCAAAGGCGCGCACGTCCCCGCCCTCGCCGCCGCGCCCATGACTGATTCTAGCGCAGCTCCTGTGGAGTCTGCCCTTCGATCACCCGCTTCGCGATTATCGCCGCCGTCGAGCGCGGCACGATTCGGATCGCATTCGCGCGCACCCAGTTGAACCATCCCGAGATTACGCTCGGATGCTTCCCTAGTGCGTCGAGCGCTACGCGCACCACGTTTTCAGCCGGCTCGCCGTGATCGTCCCCCACGCTTTCTCCAGCCACGGACTGAAACTCGGTTTTCGTCGGCCCCGGTTCAATCACGAGCGCATCGATGCCCGTCCCGCGCAGCTCACCCCATAGCCCCTCGCCGAACAGCAAGTCGAATCCCTTGGTCGCGCTGTAAACCGCATGCAGCGGCAGCGGCTGACGTCCCGCCACCGATCCCACGATGATCACCGCGCCGCGCCCGCGCTTGACCATCCCGGGAATGATTCGGCTCGTCAGCACGACAGGCACCACGCAGTTCACCACCACCATCGAGCGCAGCCGGTCAGTGGCCAATTTGTCGAAACGCCCGGCATATCCGAAACCCGCGTTGTTCACTAAAAAAGCGATCGGCAAATCCGCGACCGCATCCGCGAGACGATCCGCGCCGTCGGGCGCCGCGAGATCGACCGTGACCACCCGCGTATTGACGTGATGCTTCTCCTTCAGTTCCGCCGCGAGCGCGTTCAGCCGATCTTCGCGCCGCGCGGTGAGCACTATCGACATGCCCTCGCGCGCGAGCGCCCGCGCAAACTCAAGCCCGATTCCCGCCGACGCGCCCGTCACCAGGGCCCACTCGCCGTATTTCTCCGGATACTTCCGCCCATTATCTGCCATCGCGATTTCCTCCGCGTGAATTTTCCATCGCGCGATCTGGCTCCCCTCTCCTGAAGGGAGAGGGGCCGGGGGAGAGGTTCCGCCCCGCGCTATGCGACTAGTGTCTCGCAGCTTAGTTCGTCACACTACGGCCAGCAAAACCCGGAGCACGCACAAATGCCACAATCGATCTCGAAGGCAGTCCTGATAACCGGATGCTCGACCGGAATCGGCCGCGCCACCGCCGAAAACCTCGCCGCGCGAGGATGGAAGGTGTACGCGACCGCGCGCAAACCCGAGTCGATCGCCGATCTCGCGTCGCGCGGATGCAAAACGCTAGCGCTCGACGTATGCGACGACGCTTCGATGCGCGCAGCGGTCGAAACTGTCGAGCGCTCCGAAGGCGCCGTCGGCGTGCTCATCAACAACGCCGGCTACGGCCTCGAAGGCGCGTTCGAAGAAGTGCCAATGACCGACATTCGCCGCCAGTTCGAGACCAACGTGTTCGGCCTGATCGCACTGACCAAGCTGGTGCTGCCCGCGATGCGCCGGCAGCGATGGGGCCGCGTCGTCAATCTGAGCTCGATGGGTGGCAAGCTCACGTTCCCCGGTGGCGCTTACTATCACGCAACCAAACACGCGGTCGAAGCGCTCAGCGACGCTCTGCGATTCGAGGTGAAGGGTTTCGGCATCGACGTCATCGTCGTCCAGCCCGGGCCAATCAAAACCCGCTTTGGCGACACCGCCGTCGGCAGCATCGCGATGCCCAAGGATTCCCCTTACGCAGCATTCAACCTAGTGCTCGAAAAGCAAATCCGCGAAGCCTACGAAGGCGGCCCAATGGCCCGCTTCGCCGCCCCGCCCGATGCAGTCGCCGAGGTGATCGAGAAAGCGATAACCGCAACAAGGCCGAAGACCCGCTACAAAGTGACGCTGGCCGCGCGCGTCCTGATGGGCCTGCGCCGAGTCCTCCCCAACCGCGCCTTCGACGCCTTCCTTCGCACGCAGTTCCCCCAACCCGCACCGTAAGGAATATCTAAATCCAGTTTAATTTCAGACGATTACGCGGCTTGACTCATAGCGAAGAAAAAACGAAGATAGCCATGCCGTCAGATGAACACCGCCGCCACACTGCCCCTCTATTCGCCACCGCTCGAAGACCTCGACGCGACTCGCGGCGTCGAGTTTATCGAGATGCCGGTGCGACAGATTCTCAACCGATGCGACAGCCCACGCATGCCGTTTCGATGGACTATCAACCCGTACCGCGGATGTGAGTTCGGATGCGTGTATTGCTACGCGCGCTACACGCACGACTTTCTCGAGCTGCGCGATCCGATGGACTTCGAGCGCAAGATTTTCGTCAAGCGGATGGCGGCCGAGGTCCTGTCGCGCACGCTCTCGCGCACGCCAATTGGCACCGACACGATCGCAATCGGCACGGCGACCGATCCCTATCAGCCGGCCGAGCGGAAGTACCGGCTGACGCGCTCGATGCTCGAAATCTTCGCTCAACTCCAGGGACTGGATCTGTCGATCACGACCAAGTCGAGCCTGATCGTTCGCGACCTCGAGCTGCTGCGCAAGATCAATCGGCGCTCGAAGCTGTCGGTGAACTTCTCGCTGATAACGCTCGATCGGAAGCTGCAGCGAATCCTCGAACCGCGCGCGCCGCGGCCGGGATTGCGGCTGCGCGCGTTGTTCGAGCTGGCGCGTGCGGGAATCCGATGCAATGTGCTGATGATGCCGATGATACCGGGCCTCACCGACGATCCCGCGGCGATCGAGAACGTGATTCGCGCGGCGCGTCGCGCGAACGCGTCGGGCGTATGGTGGCGTTCGCTGTTCTTGAAACCGGCGGCGGCGCGCCGCTTCATTCCATTCGTGAAGGAACGTTTCCCGCACCTCGCCGAGCGTATCGACATGTTCTACGGACGCGCCGAATACGTCCCGAACGCGTACGACGACAGGATGCGCGTGGTCTTCAACCGCATCCGCGAACGCCACGGTTTCCCGATCAGCGATCGCTACATGGCGCAACAACCGCCAGTCGCTCCGCAGCCACCCCGACAGGCCTCGTTGTTTTCTTAATACTGGGTGCAGGGGTCACCCCCTGCTTTCACTGGTGCGCGGAGCGGGACTTGAACCCGCACGGTATTGCTACCACCAGCCCCTCAAACTGGCGTGTCTGCCATTCCACCACCCGCGCATCGTCGGTGCCCGGAGTTACCGTGAGGGTCTTGGCGCTCCGGCGCAACAGCGGAAATTCGGCGACTACTTCGTTGACCCCGGCGTCACTGCACCGGCGGGATTATGTCCTGCCGGGGCGGGTGCCGCGGGACTCGCGCTCTTGGGCGCCTGCTTCGATGCTGGCATCACGCTCGACGCGGGCGCCGACGAAAACGGCCCCCCTTCGAAGATACTGCCAGTCACGCGGCGCGACGACGCCAGCGCCAGAAAAATCGAGCTCGCGAAAAAAATAATTGCGAACGCCCACGTCGCCTTGGTCAGCGCGTTGCCCGCGCCGCTCGCGCCGAACACGGTCTGGCTCGAGCCGCCGAACACGGCGCCGACCTCCGCGCCCTTGCCCTGCTGCAGCAGGATAATGACGACCATCGCAACGCAGACGATCACGTGAATCGAAATGACAATTGAAACCATTTTTCTCTTTAGCGAGTCCGCGCCCTGACGATGCGCGCGAACGAGTCAGCCTTTAAGCTTGCCCCGCCGACCAGAGCCCCGTCAATATCGGGCTTGGACACGAGCGAGTCAACATTCTCGTCGTTGACGCTGCCGCCATAAATAATCCGCACCGCATCCGCGCGCTCGCGTCCATAGCGTTCGAGCATCGCGCCGCGTATCGCGCCGTGGATCGATTCGGCTTGCGCGGGCGTCGCCGTGCGCCCGGTGCCGATCGCCCAGACCGGCTCGTACGCAATCGCGACGCGGGTGACGTGGTCGTCGCCGACGTTTTCGAGCCCGCGCTGCAGCTGGCGCAGCACCACGTCGAGCGCGCGGCCGCCCTCGTGTTCGTCCTGGGTTTCGCCGACGCACAGAATCGGCGTCATCCGATGGTGCAGCGCTGCGAGCACCTTCTTGTTAATCAGATCGTCGGTTTCATGAAAGATGTGGCGGCGCTCCGAATGGCCCAGGATGACGTGGGTTACGCCGTAGGCTTGTAACATCGGCGCCGCGACTTCGCCGGTGAACGCGCCCTTGTCCTCGTAGTGCATATTTTGCGCGCCCAGCAGGATCGACGAGCCCGCCAGCGCCTGCGCGACGGCCGGGATAAGAATAAAGGGCGGCGCGATCATCACGTCACGGTCTTTGGCCAGCGTTGCGGCGTGGGGATCGATGTCAGCGCGGATTCTCTCGATAAGAGCGCGAGCGCCGACCGGCAGCAGATGCATTTTCCAATTGCCGGCAATTAGTTTCCTGCGCATGTCAAACTTCCAGCGCCTTGACGCCCGGCAGCTCGCGGCCTTCCAGAAATTCGAGCGTCGCGCCGCCTCCGGTCGAGATGTGCGTGAACTTGTTCGCCCACGGCGCGTGCGCGACGGCCGCGGCCGTGTCTCCGCCGCCGATTATCGAGATGACGCCGGCCTGGTTGGCGAGCGCCTCGCCGACCCGCATCGTGCCGTCGGCGAAGGCTGGAATCTCGAAGAATCCGAGCGGGCCGTTCCATATGACGGTCCTGGCGCGCGCGATTTCCGCGATAAACGCGGCCGCGGTTTGCGGCCCGATGTCCAGCGCCATCATCTCGGACGGAATTTCGGTGACGGTGTGCGGCGTCGAAGCCGCTTCAGGAGCCGACGCGACGATATGGTCAGACGGCACGATAATTTTGACACCCTTGCGCGCAGCGTCGGCGAGCAGTTCCTTCGCCAGCTCGACTTTGTCGTCTTCGACGCGCGACTTGCCGATCGCGATGCCCTGAGCCTTAAGGAACGTGTACGCCATCGCACCGCCAATCAGGATCGTATCGACCTTGTTGAGCAGATTTTTGATCAGCCCGATTTTGTCCGAGACCTTGGCGCCGCCCATAATTGCGACCGACGGACGCTGCGGGTTCTCCGTGACCTTCCGCAGCGCATCGAGCTCGCGCAGCATCAGGAATCCTGCAGCGCGCTCCGCCAGAAACCGCGTCACTCCCACGGTCGAGGCGTGCGCGCGATGGGCCGCGCCGAAGCCGTCGTTCACGTAAACCTGTTTGTGGCGCGCCAGCTCGTGCGAGAAGTCGCGATCGTTGGCTTCCTCTTCTTTGTGGAAGCGCAGATTTTCGAGCAGCAGCGCTTCGCCGGGCTTGAGCGCATCGATCATTTTGCCGGTGTGATCGCCGACACAGTCAGGTGCAAGCTTCACCTTCTGCCCAAGCACCGTTGACAGATACTCGGCGACCGGCTTGAGGCTGAACTCCGCCGTGCGCTCCTTGGGCCGCCCGAGATGCGAGCAGAGTACGGCCGAGCCGCCGTGTTCGAGAATGTAGCGAATGGTGTCGAGGCTCGCGTCGATTCGCGCCGGATCCTGGATCTTGCCCTCGGCGATCGGCACGTTGAAATCGCATCGCACGAGCACCTTCTTGTCTTTGAACTGAAGGTTGGTGATCGGTGCTACGGGCATCGGGCTAATTTAACAGGATGCGGAAAAACATGCGAAGCACACTTGATTGGATGTGAAACCGGCCGTGGGTTTCACACTTCCTTGGGCAGGGGTAACCCCTGCACCTAAGTATTAGTGATCATTTCGGCAAATAGAGTGAGTAGCCGCGATGGGTTCTGCGCATCCCGAATTTTTCGTAGAAACGGTGGGCGCCTGGACGCTTGCGGTTTGAGGTTAGCGCCACCTTGTAGCATCTGTGGCGGCGCGCGATCTCGAGCGCCGCTTCCATCAGCCGGTCGCCGACTCCGGTGCCGCGGCTGCGCGAGTCGACAACCGTGTTTTCGACAATCGCGGCCGGTCTCAACGCGCGGGCCAGATGTTTGAAGATGAGAACGTGATTGGTCCCCACGACCTTGCCGTGTTCTACGGCGACCAGGAGGACTTGGTCGGTTCTGCGCATGACCGCGCGCATCGCACGGCGCATGTTTGCCGCGCCGGGGCTCTTGTAGTCGCCTTCGTGGAGCTGGCGGTAGAGTTCCTCGATCCCGCGCTCGTCGCCAAGGCGCGCACGACGAATTCGAAGGCCCTCCACTTGTGCTAAAGCTGGTCCGCGACGAACGCGGCAATGTCTGCCAGCCGGTTCGAGTAGCCCCATTCGTTGTCATACCACGAAAATACTTTCACCATCCGTTTGCCGACGACCTTGGTCAGCGGCGCGTCGAAAATCGACGAATGCGGGTTGCCGTTGAGATCGACCGACACCAGCGGCGCCTCGCTGTATTCCAGAATTCCTTTCAGTGGGCCGTCGGCCGCCGCCTTCATCGCGGCGTTGACAGATTTCACGTCGGCGTCCTTATCGACAGTCACGGTCAGATCGACCAGCGAGACATTCGAGGTCGGCACGCGAATCGCGATTCCGTCGAGCTTGCCGTTGAGCGCCGGCAGCACCAGCCCGATCGCCTTCGCCGCGCCCGTAGAAGTCGGAATCATCGACATTCCCGCCGCGCGCGCCCGCCTGAGATCATTGTGCGGACCGTCCTGCAGCATCTGATCCGACGTGTAGCTGTGAACGGTGGTCATCAGGCCGTGCGCTACGCCAAAGCTATCGTTCAGCACCTTGCCGATCGGCGCGAGGCAATTGGTAGTGCATGACGCGTTGGAAATCACGTCATGTTTTTTCGGATCGTAAACGTGATGGTTGACGCCGAGGCATAGCGTGACGTCGGCGCCGTCGGCGGGAGCGCTGATGACGACTTTTTTTGCGCCCGCCGCGAGATGCAACGCGGCTTTGTCGCGCGCCGTGAACAATCCCGTCGATTCGATCACGACCTGCACGCCGAGTTTGCTCCATGGCAGCTTGGCGGGGTCGCGCTCGGCGAGCACCTGCAGCGGCTTGCCGTCGAGGAAAATAGCGCCGCCTTCAACTTTGACCTCGTGGCGAAGCTTGCCGTGGATGGAATCGTATTTCAGCAGATGCGCCAACGTGGCCGCGTCGGTGATGTCGTTAACCGCGACGACTTCGAGGTCTTTTTTAGTCAGCGCCGCGCGCAGGAACATCCTGCCGATCCGCCCAAATCCGTTGATCCCGACTTTTATCGCCACCGCTCGAATCCTCCCGCTACAATTTCACCTGAAAAGAGCAACGACCCGAACCTTAGATAAGTGCGAGTCCCATGTACAGATTCTACGCCGAGAAGGCTCGCGAATGCAGGGGGAAGGGGAAATCACTTTATTTAATGTGAAAACCACCGTGGTTTTCACGCTTTCCTCTGCAGGGGTGACCCCTGCACCCAGTAAAAGAAAGATCGGGACTTCGTCCTGTTCGAACTTGTTGGGGGATGTTTCGCGCTGCTGGCGACGTAGTCGCCAGCACCTTACCTGGGTGGGGTAGATAAAGGCGAGGATTCTTCGCTTCGAAAAAAGAACCTGAGAGCAAAAGGGCGTCCTCGCCATTTTGCGATTAATACTGGGTGCAAGGGTCACCCCTGCCCAAGGAAGTGTGAAACCCGCTGGATGGGTTTCACGTTAAATATAGTGTGTTCTCTGCTCTCACTGGTTTTGACTCTGCTGATACCCTTATAATGGTCCGATTCTTGGGTCTCATGGCGGTTTTATGCTCCATCAGGTGAGCGGTGCTGGCGGGTTGGGGGTGGTGCAACTGGTGCTGGGCGCTGGCCCGGTCGTCGCCGCTGTGTTGTGGCTGCTGGTCGCGTTTTCGATCGGTAGCTGGGGAATCATCCTTTACAAACTGATCCAGATTTCGCAGGCGCGGCGCGAGTCCGAAAAATTTATCGCGATCTTTTGGGAATCGAAAAACCTCGCGGCGATTCATACTGCGAGCGTCGGACTCAAACGCAGTCCGGTCGCGCAGGTCTTTCGCGCCGGCTACCAGGAACTGCTGCAACTCACCCGCGCCAAGCGCCAGGCGGTCGGCTCGGACAGCGGTTTCTCGACCGACCTCGGCGGAATCGCCAACGTGATGCGCGCGATGAAGCGCCAGGAAAATGTCGAGCTAACCAAGCTCGAGGCCGGCATCACCTTCCTCGCGACCACCGGCTCGTCGTGCACGTTTATCGGACTGTTCGGCACGGTGGTGGGAATCATAACCGCGTTCCTCGGCCTGTCCACGTCGCATACGTCGAGTATCCAGGCGGTCGCACCGGGAATCGCCGAGGCGCTGATCGCGACCGCTGCGGGGCTGATCGCCGCGATTCCCGCGCAGATGTTTTACAACTATTTCATCGCGCGTGTGCGCGTGCTGGCGACCGAGATGGACAACTTCACTTCCGAATTTTTGAATATTGCTGAGCGTCATTTCCTTTCGTAAAGGGCGGCAATTCCAATGGCAATGGATTCAGGACAGGGGCGCGGGCAGATGGTTTCGCAGATCAACGTCACGCCCCTGGTGGACGTGATGCTCGTGCTGCTCGTCATCTTCATGGTGACGGCGCCGATCATTCAGCAGGGCGTCGAGGTCACGTTGCCCAGCGTCAAGGCCGAAGCGCTGCCGGGCAAGGATGAGCAGTTTGTCGTATCGATCACCAAGGACAGCCAAATCTATCTCAACGACACCAAGCTCTCGGCCGACGACCTGAGCGGCAAGCTCAAGGCGATCGCGAATGAGCGCCCCGACCGCCAGGTGTTCATCCGCGCCGACGACCAGGTGCCGTACGGCCAGGTGATCCGCACGATGGCGGCGATCAAGGCGGCGGGAATCGAAAACGTCGGGATGGTGACGGAGATGCCGGCCGAAACTGGCACCAACGTCGGCACCGCCGCTGGCGCGAAGTGAGCGCCATTTGTGGCATCACCGGACCATAATGGTGAGGAAAATCCGTCGCGACTCGGATACTTCGCGGCGATTTTCGTCTCCGCACTCGGGCATGTGGCGATTTTCGCGTTCGTGTTCTTCATCGCGCCGCGATTTTTACATCAAGCCGAAGCCGCGCCACCCGCATACACGGTAAAAATCGTGGACAACATTCCAGCCGGCGACCTGGGCACCCATCTGCCGCCGATTAATCGGCACGTGGCCGACCAGTCCAAGAGCGCGGCGCCGAAGCCGGCGGAAGCGCAGGTCAAGACCGAGCCGCATAAAACAGAACTCGCGCTCAACGAAGATAAGAACGCGCTCAAAATAAACGCCAAGCCGACCGACGCGCCGACTGAAGCGCCGACCGAGACCGCTACTCCTACGCCCGAGCCTACGGTCGAACCCGGGCCATCGCTCGAGCCAAATCTCGAAGCTACCGAAGAACCAACTGTTGCGCCGACCCCCGAGCCCACTCCGCAGCCGAAGAAACACCCGACGCCGAAGCCCACCCCCGACAAGGCGCGCATTCGGCCCAAGGCTGGCTCGACGGTGGCGAAAATCGCGGCAACGCCGAGCGTCGCACAACGCATGGCGAAGCTGCGGCGCGATTTGCTCGAGCACCATATGAAGGACCTCGCGAAGAACCCGCCGCCTGACGATGACAACGACGACGACGACACGGAGATGGCCGACAACCCGCCCACCGGCCCGGCCGGGGGCGGACCGGTCGTCGCGCCCAACGCGATTGAAGGAAAAGGCTACGGAGTCGGTCCGGGCGAGGGCAGCGCCGGGATTCTTAAGGACCCGGAATTTCTGCTGTACTATAAGACCGTGCAGGATCAGATAAAAAAGGCGTGGACCTTTACCGGCGGCTCGAACGATCTGACCGCCACCGTCGAGTTTGCGATCGGCCCCGACGGTACGTTGGCCGGATTGAAGATTGGCACGAGTTCGAACGATTCGGCCTTCGACGCTTCGGTGATTCGCGCGATTCGGCGGGCAGCGCCGTTTCCCGCGCCGCCGGAGAAATTTCGCGATCAGTTTTCGGCCGGGATCGAAGCCCAGTTTGAGCTCGGCGAACTAAAATCCTGAGGGTGGGCAGGTTGCAGGAGGTGCGGATGTCTCTTTTCAGTTTTCTCAGTGTTCGTCGTGCAGCTCTGTGGTCGGCCCGGAAAATATGAAGCGCATAGTTCACGCCTTCGCGCTCATCTGCGCGATCGTCTTCGCGCTGTCACCGGACCCGGCCGCCGCGCAAGGCGCGGGACCTCTCAGGATGAAGATCCAGGGGACCAGCGGCGAGCTTTCGCCGATCGCGGTGTCGGGGCTGAAGAATCTCGGCGGCGACGACGACCATCGTATCGGTAATGCGTTCGTCACCACCCTGCGGCGCGACCTCGAGCTCTCCGGCTACTTCAGAATTGTCGATCCGCACGCGTACATCGAGGATCCGCAATCGTCGGGTTTTGAGCTGGGGCAGTTCAATTTCGCCGACTGGAAATCGATCAACGCCGACTTCCTCGTCAAAGGCTCGGTCGGGGCCGGCGGTCCCGGAGTCAAGTTGACTGCCTACTTTTACGACGTCGCGTCGCAGCGGCGCATGATGGGCAAAAACTACAGCGGCGACGCGGGCGACGTGCCGCGGATGGCGCGCCGATTCGCCGACGCGATCCTCGAAGCTTACTCCGGGCAAAAAGGTCCGTTCGATTCCAAACTTGCGTTCGTCTCAACCGGCGGCGGACGCTTCAAGGAAGTTTATACGCAGTCGATCGACGGCCAGGACCTGTTCAAGCTCACCGACAATCCGACGATCAACCTATTCCCGAGTTTCGACCGGAGCACGGACCATATGCTGTACCTCTCGTACAAGAGCATGGTCCCCGCCCTTTACCTGGCGAACCTCAAGGCGCGGAGCGAAATGAAGATCACCAGTCCGCACGGCCGCGTGATCGGCGGAACGCTCTCGCCCGACGGCGAGCAGATCGTCGCGGCGATCGAGCGCGACGGAATCACCAACTTATACTTGCTCACGCGCGACGGCGCCGAGATTCGCCCACTCACCGACACCCAGGGGATCAACGTGAGCCCCGCTATTTCGCCCGATGGCGAGCGGATGGCGTTCACCTCGGATCGCTCGGGCACGCCGCAGATCTACGTGATGAGCCTCGCGGGCGGCGCGCCGAAACGCGTCACTTTCAGCGGCGACTACAACACGACGCCGGCATTCTCGCCGAAGGGCGACAAGCTAGCGTATCAGAGCCGCGAGAGCGGACGCTTCGACATCTGGACCATTCCAATCGGCGGCGGCGAACCGACCCAGGTGACCGACGGCAACGGCTCCAACGAATATCCGAGCTGGTCGCCCGACGGACGCTACCTCGCGTTCAGCTCGACCCGCGCACACAACTCGCGAATCTATATAATGATGGTAAGCAACCGGAAAATTATTTCCGCTTTGACGGAGGGTAATGGCAATGATTCCTGTCCAGCGTGGTCGGGGTGGTTGGGTGAATAGTCGTGCGACATTGGCTAAGGCGATGGCGATTGTTGGTGTCGGGTTGATGCTGATGGTGGCGGGATGCTCGTCGAAGAAGCCAGCGCCGGTCGTCGATACGAATCCCAACCCGAATCAACTTAATGAACACGGCTCGGGCAGCAGTACTACCAACGATGACTGGATAAACGGGACAATCGGGAAAGGCGGTCCGCTCAGCGATATTCATTTTGGCTACAACGACTACACGATTCAGGAGCAGGACGGCTCGGTGCTGAAGTCCAACGCGAGCTGGCTCCAGGCGCATCCGCAGACCAGAGTCCAGGTCGAAGGTTATTGCGACGAGCGCGGCTCCGAGGAATACAATATCGCGCTGGGCGCCAAGCGCGCGCAGGCGGGCAAGGATTACCTGGCAACGCTCGGAATCAGCGACAGCAGAATGTCGACCATCAGCTACGGCAAGGAGCTTCCGCTTTGCCAGGACCACGACGAAAGTTGTTGGGCGCAAAACCGGCGCGATCACTTTATGGTGAGCAAATAAGGATTAGACGAGTGCGAAAAACCAACTGGCTGATCGGCGCCGCCGTCCTCGCGTCGGCATTCGCGCTGGCGGGATGCACCGATCAAAGCGGCATGGATCAGCTCAACAAGAACGAGTTCACGTTGCGCGGGATGATCGCCACCGACCATCAGCAGATCGACGCGTTGAAGGCTCAGGTCGCGCGGCAGAACGATCAGATCGAGGAACTCCAGCATGGCGCCGGCACCGCCGGCGGCAACGCGTCGGGCGTGAACGATCGCGTCGCGAGCCTCGAGGCCGAAGTGAAGGCGCTCCAAGCCGGCATGGCAGCGACTCCCGGCGCGGTGCCGCCGCCCGGCGCGCCGGCGGACAGCGTCGGACCCGGCACCGGTGTGGCGTCGACTGAACCGCCCGCAGGCGGCCCTGCTCCGCCCGCAACGCCGGCCGAGATCGCGCCGACGTGGCCGGCCGAGCTCGATCAGGAAATTTCGGATGCTGCGACGTCGAACGAGGCTGGCATCAAGGTTTATCGCGAAGGCCTCGACGCGATGAAGGACGCCAAGTATCCGCTCGCCGTCGCCAGGTTCACCAAGCTGCAGCACGCGTATCCGAAATCTCCCCTGAGCGAGCCCGCCGAATACTTCGCCGCCAACGCGCTGTTCGAGACCGGCGGCTACGACCAGGCGATTTTGCAGTACAACGATCTCGTGATGCGCTTTCCCAAGGGCAAGTATGCGTGCGCCGCGCTGCTGCGTGAGGGGCAGGCATTCGTGAAACTGAACGATCGGATCGACGCGCGCCTGACGCTGCAGAAGCTGACGACCGACTGCCCGGGAACTCCGCAAGCGGCGTCTGCGGACACGATGATGAAAGATCTCGCGAGCGACTAAGGCGCCGCGCCGCGCACAAACGAAAAAATTGAATGGAAATAATTCGCGATCTCGACGCGCTCGCGCGCCATCCCTACCCGGTCACCGCGATCGGAAATTTCGACGGCGTCCACCTCGGGCATCGCGCGATTTTGAAGGCGGCGATCGATCGCGCTCGCGCCGCCGGCGGCACCGCGTTCGCTCTCACCTTCGATCCGCTGCCCGCCAAGCTGCTGGTTCCGGCGCGCGCCCCGCGGTTGATCCTGACGCCGGATGACAAGCTCGAACTGCTGCGCCTGTCCGGCATCGACGGCGTGATCGTAATTAACTTCACGCTCGACCTGAGCATGCTCCCGCCGCGCGATTTCGTGCGCGACTACCTGCGCGGAAAAATCGGCGTCCGAGAAGTCGTCGTCGGGCACAGCGTCAGCTTCGGCCACAATCGCGCCGGCAACGCGACGGTGATGGTCGAGCTGGGACGCGAGCTGGGCTTCGATACTGATGTGGTCGGGCCGGTGAAAGTCGACGGCATCGAAGTCAGCTCGACCAAGGTGCGAGAGGCAATCACGTCCGGCGATATGCATGGCGCGTCCCGTTTGCTGGGCCGTTACCATTTCCTGGCGGGACCGGTCGTGCGCGGACGCGAGCGCGGACGGACGATCGGTTTCCCAACTGCGAATCTCGCCAGCGAAACCGAATGCATCCCGCCCGACGGCGTTTACGCCACCCGCGTCATCCTCGACGACGGCGCGTACCCCTCGATCACCAACGTCGGCATGCGTCCGACCTTCGCCGAGAGCGCGCGCTCGATCGAGGCGCACATCTTTGACTTCACCCGCGACATTTATGGAATGCGCATCAAGTTAGAGATGATCGAACGAATCCGTCCCGAAAAAAAGTTCGAAACCGCCGACGCCCTCAAGGCGCAAATCGCGCAAGATCTGAACAAGGCCCGCGAAATCCTCGCATCGGCTTAGCCGCTACCGAATCTTTGCCGCAGGCTCGACCCACTCGCGCGCAATCCGCTCGATCCACCCGCTAACCTGGGACTCATCCTCCGGCGGACTACTGAGTATCACCAGCTCATCGACACCCGCTGCATCGTACTTCTTCAAATCGTCAGCGGTGATCTTCTTGGTATACGGGCACGCCACGATTTCGACATCGCGCGGGTCGCGGCCGTTCGCCTTCAGCATCGCGCGCAGCTTGTCCACCAATGGCGCGGCGTCATCAGGTCCGACGTTGAAGCCGAACCATCCGTCGCCGATGTCAGCCGTGCGCTTCAACGCAGGCCCGCTTTCGCCACCGAAGATTATCGGCAGCTTCCCGCCACGCACCGGCTTCGGAAAACTTTTCGCCGCATCGAAATTCACGAACTCGCCGTGAAAGGTCGCCGTGTCGTCGGACCACAGCCGCCGCATCACTTCGATATACTCGCGCGTGCGCTGCGCGCGCCGCTCGAACGGAATCCCGAGCGCCGCGAATTCCTCAGCCGACCATCCGATTCCCACGCCCAACGCGAAGCGCCCGCCCGAGAGCCGGTCCAGGCTCGCGACTTCCTTGGCCAGCACCATCGGATTGTGCTCCGGCACCAGGCAGATTCCCGTCGCGAGCCGAATCGTCCTGGTGACGGCCGCCGCGAACGTCAGCGTGATAAATGGATCGAGCCAGTCCGCGCCTCCGGGCAGCGGAAATTCGCCGCTCGCCGCGTAAGGATATTTCGAATCCTGACGATCGAACAGCACAACATGCTCGCCAACCCACAGCGTCGAGATTCCGCGCCGCTCGGCTTCCGCCGCGGTTTTCAGAATCGCGCCGGGACGCGCGCCCGTGCCGATTCCGAGCGCGAACAGTCCGACTCTCATTGACCCGCTCCGGAACCGCTGGCGCCCCGCGCGACGGCCGGCGCTTTCACGAACTTCAGCATGAAGCGATCGGTCTCGCCGCGATGCTTGAACACGTTCCAGGTGCGATCGTCCTCGGGATGGCGCAACGCACTCGACGCTCCGTGCAGCCTGAAGCCGGCCTTCTCGATGTCCTTGATCAGGAAATCCTCGTCGATTCGATGCAACGTCGTGGTCTGCGTATCGCCCGCGCCCGGCTTGGCGCTGTGATCGACGATCCCGTAAATCCCGCCCGGCTTGAGCGCCTTGAACACTGCCGCATTCACGTTGTCGCGATTCAGTTTGAAGCCGACCATGTCGTGGTAGTTGAGATGGATGATGACCGCGTCGAGCGAATCGGGCGGCACCGGCAACAGATCGGGCGCGTCGAACGGCTTGCTGACCTTGACGACATTCGTGAGCGCGGGCTCTTTGAGTCGTTCGTTCCACGCGTCTTCGATTTTTTTGAACTGCTCGGGGAAGGGACCGTTCTGCGAGTAAACGGTGCCGGTCGGTCCGACGATTCGCGAATACAATTCGGTCATGTAGCCGCCGCCGGCGAAAATATCCGCGATCTTCATCCCCGGCTTGATCTCGTAGAACGCCATGATCTGATCGGGCCTGCGTCCCGCGTCGAGCGCCTTGTCGGCCGCCGGCCGATCGGGCGAGTTGATCGCCTCAGTTACTTCCTTGGGAATTTGCGACGCTGGAATCGGCGCACTCTCAGCCGTGCTCGTCGCGACCGGCTGCATCTGCGCGCGCGCCGGCGACAAGCTCCACGCAATTCCGGCGAATGCGACTATAATTGAGAGAACCAGCCGGTGAGTCGTAATACGCATTCCAGTAGTCATTTCGATTCTCCGAGTGAGGTTGGCTCGCAGGTCACAACCGACAGCTAACACACCGATCGCAAACCGGGCAATGCGATTTCTCGCAAGCTTTCTTCGAGATCCTACACGTGGGTTCGCTCAACCACTGGCGTCGCGCGAAGCTAGACCTTCGGCACTTCCATGCCTTTCTTCACGGCGGGACGTGCGCCGACTGCGGCGAGCCATCGCGCGACGTTGGCGCCTTCGCCGACCGCGTCGGGTTTGACGGCTTTGATCGCGGGGAAGCCGACGACCAGCCATGGATAAGTCGCAATATCGGCGATCGAGTAGTCGCCGGCCATGTACTCGTCATTGGCGAGTTGATTGTCGAGCACCTTGATCAGGCGCGCCGATTCGTTGGCGTAGCGATCGATCGCGTACGGAATTTTTTCCGGAGCCGCGTTGACGAAGTGGCCCGCCTGGCCGAACATCGGGCCGACATTTGCCATCTGCCAGAAGAGCCATTCGAGCACTTTTGCGCGCCCGGGATTTTTCGACGGCAGCAGCTTGCCGGTTTTCTCTGCCAGGTGCACGAGTATCGCGCCCGATTCGAAGATCGATACGCCCGCGTCGTGATCGACGATCGCGGGAATCTTGCTGTTCGGACAAATCTTCACGTACTCAGGCTTGAACTGGTCTCCGTTGCGGATGTTGATCGGATGAACCGAGTACTCGAGGCCGCATTCCTCGAGCATGATCGCCGGTTTACGGCCGTTAGGCGTCGTCCAGGTATAGAGATCGATCATGATGATACTTCCTTCGTGGCGAGGGTGATTATCCGTTCGTATCACACCGACTTATCGCAGCCCACTGTATTTCTGTTGCGCGGCGGTTCGGAGCGGGAGCAGAATTCCTGAATCGCGCGACCTCTCCCCTAACCCCTCTCCCTTCTGGAGAGGGGAACAGCGGCGAGCCAGCCAGGAGAAGTGCCATGCAAAGTGTTGCTGAGATTGAAGCTAGTCCGGAAGTGCAGGATTTGCGGAATCGGGTTTCCGGTTTTTTGAACGAACTGATATATCCCAACGAGAAGATTCTTGAGAAAGGCGGCGATGAAGCGTCGCGAACGTTCAAGACAATCCAGGCCGAGGCGAAGAAGCGCGGTCTTTGGGCACTTGGACTGCCCAAGGAAATCGGCGGCGGCGGACTTGAGTTCATGCCTTACGTTTTCGTCAATGAAATCGTCGGGCGCAGCGAGTACGCGATCGCAGGCCTCGGTACGCATTCCGCGCAGGACGCCACCATGCTGCACCTGTACGGAAATCCCGAACAGAAAAAGCGCTGGCTCGCGCCGCTGGTCAA